>JALOQR010000314.1 GCA_025459365.1 Fimbriiglobus sp. | reverse complement strand
AGAACCTCACCTCCCCCCTTGCGGGGGAGGTCGCTGCCCGAGCGTAGCGAGGGCGGCGGGTGGGGGAACTCATCCGCCGACGGGCAAGCCGGCGGCACGTTGGAGGGCGTCCCAAATCTGCCGCTCGATCGTCTCCCAATCCTCCATCACTTCGTGGTTCCAATACCGCAACACCGTGTATCCGTGTTGTTGAAGCCACCGGGAGCGTGCGGCGTCGTACTCCGCCTGTTCGGCGTGTTGCCCGCCGTCCAATTCGATCGCCAACCGGCATTCCAGACAGACGAAATCGACGACGAACGGCCCGCTCGGGTGCTGTCGGCGAAACTTGTAGCCCCCGATCTGCCCCCGTCGGAGTTTCGACCAAACGAACCGCTCGACGTCGGTCATATTCGACCGCAGCCGCCGGGCGAAGTCACGGTGTTCGCGGTTGGTGGCCATGCCGACTTCCGTGGTGGATGCGATTGCCCCCCCACCCGGTTCGGTGGCTGCGCCACCGGAACCGACCTCCCCCGCAAGGGGGGAGGTGGTGGGTGGTTGGCTCGTTCGGTTCGGTGATCGATTCGAGAGAGGCTCAGAACCTCACCTCCCCTCTCGTGGGGGAGGTCGCTGCCCGAGCGCAGCGAGGGCGGCGGGTGGGGGCGGCGCGTGACCCGCTCACCCGCGATCGCGGTTCGTGGCGGCCTTACGCCCCGCCGGCCTTCATGTGGCAGTTCTTGTACTTCTTCCCGCTGCCGCACGGGCACGGGTCGTTGCGGCCGACCTTCGCCCCCACGTTGCGGATTGTCTCCACCTTCTTCTCGGCCTGGGTGCCGCTGTTCGTCGTCATCTGCGACTCCTGTCGCATAGCCGTCTCGGCGGCCCGCGATTGCAGACCGCTCTGCGCTTGGGCCTTCACCGACTGCGCCCCGGCCCACATGGCCGCGTTCACCTCCTCGTCGCTCACGTCCTCCATGCGGAACACGCTCTCGCTCACCCGCTCGTGTACCCCCTTCGCCCACATGTCCTCGAACAGCTTCATCCCCTCCCGCTTGTACACGATCTTCGGGTCTTCCTGGGCGTATCCCCGCAGACCAACCGAACTCCGCAGGTGGTCCATCGTCAGCAGGTGGCTCTTCCACGCCCCGTCTACCTGCTCCAGCAGCAGGCTCCGCTCCGTCTGGTGCATCTCCGGCCGGTACTTGGCGTCGAACGCGTTCAGGATCAGGTGCTTGGCCTCGTCGGCCGTTTTGCCGGCGAACTTGTCGGCCTCGACGTCGAGCTTCAACTCGGCCGCGCACCACCCGGCCAGTTCCTTCGCGTCGTCGGCGTCGGCCGTCTTGGTGCCGCGGAACTCCTCCTCGATCTTCGCCTCGATCTCCGGGTAGTCGGCCTTCGGCAGGCGTGCCTCGCTCGCCTTGAGGAGCAGTTCCTTCACCTTCGCCCGCGGCTCGGTCCGCACCACTTCTTCGCTGATCGTCGCTCCGCCGCCCAGTCGCTCGGTCGCCCAGCGGAACAGGTTGTCGCGGTCCGGGCGGCGGTCGGGCCGCATCTTCTCGGGCAGGTACATGGCCAGCCCGACGGTCACCGGGAACTCGACATCCTTACGGCGGTACGCCTCCTGCACCTTCCCTCGCACGATGGCAAGGATCTCGCCTGGGTCCTTGTCGGTGATTTCGGGCAGGGCGATTTTCAGGGTGAACTTCTGCCGTGCCCAGTCGATGAGCGATTCGAGCGGGTAGTTCTTCTCCAGGAACCGCCGCCCGCCGCTCAGATCGACCTTCTGAATCGCCTGCTGGGCAAGGGGGATGAGGTACTCGCTCAGGGCGTCGCGGCCGATCTTTTTCAGCCCGGCCGGGTCGGTGGTCACGCCGAAGCGGGCGTTCGCCGCCCGGCTCAGCTCCTGCCATTTCCAGTCTTTCGGGTCTTCGTCCGGGTTCAGGTTTTCATCGATCAGCTCAGAGATGACCGTCGGGGCGGCGTCGCTGGCGCGGTCGAGGGCCAGGCCGGTGGCCTCATCTGGCCCGCACCCGCGGAAGTCGGCGGCGTTAAACTCACAGTTGAGCTCGTTGCCGGCGTAGGTGGCGAAGCTGGCTGGGCCATATTTGTCGTCGGTGTACCGGCCGACTGCATCCCGTACCTGTCCGTCGATCATTTCGAGGATCAACACCCGGGGGTTCTGGCCGTCGAGGACGGCCTGACGGGTGGCGTAGGTCCGCTTCCGCTGAAAGTCCATTACCTCGTCGTACTCGAGGAGGTTCTTCCGTTGCTCGAAGTGATATTCTTCGAGCTTCCGCTGGGCGTTCTCGATCTGCTTGGTGAGCATTCCCGATTCGAGGTGCTCGCCGTCTTTCATGCCGAAGATGGGGTTGTTCATCAGCGACTTCAGGCGGTCGCCGCCGTAGATCCGCATCAGTTCGTCTTCGAGCGACAGGTAGAATCGGCTGCTGCCGGGGTCGCCCTGTCGGCCGGCCCGTCCGCGGAGCTGGTTGTCGATGCGGCGGCTTTCGTGCCGCTCGGTGCCGACGATGTGCAGCCCGCCCATGGCTGCGATCTCGCGGCCCTGGGCCTTCATGCTCTCCTTGCTCTCCATCTCTTCGACGGTCTTCGTCCAGATGTCGTTCGGCACTTCCAGGCGGGTGGGGTAGAGCGGTCGGCCGTCGGCATCCTTCAGTTGCTTGAGCCGGGCCCACGCCAGGGTTTCCGGATTACCGCCGAGGATGATATCGGTGCCGCGCCCGGCCATGTTGGTGCTGATCGTGACGGCCCCCTTGCGGCCGGCCTGGGCGACGATCTCGGCCTCGCGGGCCACGTTCTCCGGCTTGGCGTTCAGTAGTTCGTGCTTCACCCCGTGTCGCTTGAGCAGGGTGCTCAGCCGCTCGGACTTGGCCACGTCGGTGGTGCCGATGAGGATCGGCCGGCCGCTCTTGTGGACGTCCACCACTTCTTTCACCACCGCGTCCCACTTGTCCTTGTCGGTCTTGAACACCAGGTCGGGGCTGTTCACCCGGGCGAGTGGGCGGTTGGTGGGCACGGCCACTACGTCCAGCTTGTAGATCTTCCAGAACTCGTTGGCTTCCGTCATGGCGGTGCCGGTCATACCGCCG
The DNA here is from genome assembly GCA_025459365.1 of Fimbriiglobus sp. GTDB lineage: Bacteria > Planctomycetota > Planctomycetia > Gemmatales > Gemmataceae > JALHQU01. The sequence goes on along the minus strand of JALOQR010000314.1, from coordinate 2,637 downwards.
AGCTTCTTGTACAGCTTGAAGAAGTTTTGCAGCGTCACCGTCGCCATCGTCTGCGTTTCTTGCTTGATCTGCACCCCCTGCTTGCGGTGCTTGGCCTCGACCGACTGGTGCAGGCCGTCGCTCCATTGCCGGCCGAACATGGCCCGGCCGGTGCCTTCATCGATGATGATGATGCCGAGGGTGTTGTTCTCTCGCGGGTCCGGCGCGATCATGTAGTGCCGGTCGAGGTGGAACATGTGGTGAGCGCGGAGGGCGTTGTCGATGAGGTGCGGCCACTCCATATTGCCGGCGGTGTAGAAGCTCTCCACATCGGCCAACTGTTCGGCCTCCCGCACCCCCTTGTCGGTCATGTAGATGCTGCGTTCCTTCTCCTTGATCTCGAAGTACACCCCCTTCGGTGGCGGGTTCTGCGGATCGACCGCCTTCGGGTCGGCGGGGATGATGACCGGCAGGCCGTCGCCCTCGGTGCCCTGGGCCCGCAGGTCGGGGCGGGCGGCGAGCAACTCCTGCCGCCCTTTTCGCTCCATTTCGGTCAGTTTGCGGGCAATCTCGTCGGCCTTCTCGTAGTTCTTGACGTCGGTGTACGCCGGCCCGCTGATGATGAGCGGGGTACGGGCCTCGTCGATGAGGATGTTGTCGACTTCGTCGATGATGGCGTAGTTGAGCGGGGTCCGCTGCACCTGGCGGTAGAAGGGGTGGTATTTGTCGTCGTCGTGCCGGGCGATCTTCATGTTGTCACGAAGATAATCGAACCCGAACTCGGACGCGGTGCCGTAGGTGATGTCGCACTCGTAGGCGTGGCGCTTCGTTTCGTTGTCCTGGTCGCCCTGGATGTACGCCGCGCTCACCCCCAGTGCGTTGTAGATGGGCAGCATCCACTCGCAGTCGCGGCGGGCGAGGTAGTCGTTCACCGTGATGACGTGAACGCCCTTGCCCTCCAGCGCGTTCAGGTAGGCGGCCAGGGTGGCGCACAGCGTCTTCCCCTCGCCGGTCACCATCTCGGCGATGGCTCCCAGGCCCGACCCATACCCGTGCAGAATGGCCCCGCCGACGATCTGCACGTCGTAGTGCCGCATTCCCTTCGTGCGGCGGCCGGCCTCGCGGCAGGCGGCGAACGCCTCGGGCAGCAGTTGGTCGAGCGTTTCCCCTTTCGCCAACCGCTCGCGGTACTTGGTGCTCAGCCCCTTGAGTTCATCGTCTGAGATCGCCTTCATCTGTTCTTCGAGGGCGTTCACCCGGGCGAGCACGGAGCCGGGGATGACAGTGTGCTCGGTTGCCCCCTTCGGGCGGTTGTAGCCGAGGGATTTGACCGTCCGCTCGTTGGCGGTGCCGAACAGCCGGGTGACGAAGTTCAGGCTGCCCTCGACGAACCCGTTGAAGGCGTCGCCGAGCTTGTCGAGGAACCCCGTCTTCATTGCCGAGTTAGTGGTGTTACTGCCGGCCGTTGCGGTCGCCATGTCTGGGAATCTCGGTAAAGGGGTCCGTCCGCGCTGGGAATGCCAGTAGGGAAATTTACGACGGTGTGAAAAACGGGTCAATCCGGAGTGACAGCCGGCACGATCGGCGCAACCCCACATTCAAGGATGGGACGGATCGCGGGCCGGAACTCGCCGGGGGTGGCAGGACAGGTGAGAGATGCTGTCCCGCCAAACGGACCGGGTTACAATAGCGGAAGTCGAACGGAGACTCCGATGTCCACTGCACCGACCTTGCCCTCGCCCGAGAAGATCAAAGCGTACGCCGACGAACTGCCCGAGATCTACCGGCTGGTGTTGAGTGCTCTGCACGCGGCCGATCCAGATCGGCGGTACGGGGAGGGTGTGGTACCGACCCTGCTCTGGCAGCAACTCGCCGGCGTCCGTTCAGAATACGTCCGCCGCGAGTACCTCCGCGCCCTCGAAGAGTTGGAGGGGAAAGGGTTCCTCTACGACGACGACGAGAACGGCCTGTGGGGGGTGACGCCGTTAGGTGAAGAGTTGTTGGCGGCGGTGACAGGCAAGCGGGCGAAAAATGTGGTCGTGCCCCCGCTACCCAAACTGAACTGGTGATCGCCCGTGTTCTGGTCGATCGAGTTCTTCCCACCCTGTACCCACCACGTCTTCCTATCCCACTCGGCCGAGGACCGGGAGGGCTTGGTGTTGCCCGTGTTCGAACGCTTGCGGGAGCGAGGCTTCCTGCCGTGGATCGACCGGCACGACTACCCTTACGGACGAGGGTCGCGGGCCACCCAGTCCCGTGGTTGGTGCGTCCAGGAGTTGGCTTGGGCGGAACTGCTCCAGGACAACCTCATCCACGCCGGCGGCCCTGCCCTCCTCAACGTCACCCTCCCCCTGTACTTCGTCCCTCCCAACGATTCGCGTCTGCCGCGATCGGTTTGGCAGACGGGCCGCGAACGTGGACCGTTCCGCCCGGCCGGAGTAAGGCGGGTCGATTGGGCAGTCGAGCAGATCATCAGGTTCGTCACTCGTGAGCAACACCAGACCGAGCAGGTCGCCGGCTACGCCCTCCAGAGCACGTTGTTCCGGAACCAGTTGCTCGCCAAACCGGGGTTGTCCCAGCGGGTTACGCAGTTCTCACCCACCCTCACCCCCCCAGCACCCGCGGGAGCAACGCATACATCGCCTCGGGTGAGTCTTC
>JALOQR010000313.1 GCA_025459365.1 Fimbriiglobus sp. | reverse complement strand
GTAAGCGACGGCTTTTCCGCCCGCAAGCATTTTTCCGCTCGCTATCGGATTTTCTAAAGCACCCTCAACGGTGCCGCCTGGGACGCCGGTTCATTCCCCCGGCATCGACCGATCAGCGGCAACCGTCTGGGTGTTCGACTTGTCAAAGACCATACCTTTCGGGCAGTGTACCAAAGAACACCAGCGGGGCAAGCCGAGTGGGTGTGACGAGTGACACGGAATGACACGTGACACGGAATGACACTGAATTCGGCGGAAAGTGACACGGAATCCGATAAAATCGGCAACAGGTTGGTGTTGGTGCGACCACGACACTAACGCGAATTCGCTGAAATTGCAGGCAACTTGAGGTAGCACCAGGGGGCGGAAGTCTCCCCAACAAATCGGTTAAAAGCCGCGTGCTCTGCCTTCGAGCTAGGCCGGCGAACGATGCCGAGATCCGGTGGCTGGATTCGAACCAGCGTTACCACGTTCAGAGCGTGGGGTCCTACCGTTGGACGACACCGGAGGGATACGGGAGGAAGGACTCGAACCTTCACGCACGGCTTCAAAGACCGTTGGCCTACCGTTAGCCGACTCCCGTGGAGCAGTGGTGGCTGGAGTCGAACCAGCATGAGGCGCTTTAACAGAGCGCTGCCTTACCGTTAGGCGACACCACTATGTTGAAAAACGAAGCCGGCGGTCGGGTGGCCCTCTCGCGGGCCGCCCGACCGCCGGTGTTTGTTCCGGTGAGGTTCGAGGGGATTAGCCGCGAAGGGAGCGTTGCAACCGTTGATTGAACTGGAAGCGTTTCATCGTCGTGGCTCGTGTCGTGTGTGTGAGGAGAGACGTGAGAAGTGGCCGATAGGTTCACGGAAAAAACGAACCCCGGCCGGGTGGCCGGGGTTCACGAATGGTCTGCACCCCAGGGGGCTTCTCATTCAGTTAGTTGCAGCCGCCGCAGCTCGGGGCGACGGTCGCACACGGATCGCACACCGGCTTGCACGGGTCGCAGAGGAGCCGCCCACGGAACAGCCGGCCGAGCAGCCCGCGGCCTTCGGGGGCGCACCCGCCGCTCACCGCCGCAGCCAGGCCAGGAGCGCACGGGTTGCAGGGGTTGGCCGCAGCCACCGGGGCACCGCCGCACGGGTCGCAGGCCGGGGCACAGGCGACCGGCTTCTTCACGTACACGGTCACCGGCACTTGCACGGGCACCCGCTTGGTGACGCAGGTCGGCACGTTTTCGGTCACGCAGGTCGGCACCTTCACCGTGTGGGTGAACGGCACCTGCTTGCACACCTTCGTCGGCACGCACTTGGTCACCACCGTCGGCACCATCGTCGTCACGGTGGTGGGCACCAGCTTGGTGCAGGTGGTCGGCACGCACCGGGTCACCGTCACCGGCACTTGCTTCTGAATCACTTCACACACGTTCCGCCGCACGGTCGTCGGCACCCGGCGGACTTGCTGTTCGGTGACCATCCGCTTCACTTGCACCGGCACTTTCTCGGTCACTTGCCGGCGAACGGTACGGGTCACTTGCGTCGGCACCACTTCCTGGACCATTTCCGTCACTTTGCGGGTGACGGTGGTCGGCACCTGTTCGGTGACGGTACGACGGACGGTGGTGGTCACAGGCACCTGTTCAGTGATGGTGGTGTAGCGCTGGCCACCACCGAACAACCCGCCGCCGAGTAGCCCGCCCCGGAACAGGCCACGGCCGAGGCCGGTGCTCACTCCGCCGTTGGTGCCGAGCAAACCGCCGCCGAACAGCCCGCCGTTGAACAGGCCGAGCCGCCCACCGATCAGCCGACCGGCGTTCCGCCCGCTGCAGGGATCGCAGGGGTTGGCGCAGGGATCGCAGGGGGTGGCGCACGGGTCGCCGCAGCCGCTACCGGCCGTGGCGCAGGGGTTGTTCGCCGAGGCGCCGCAGGGGTCGCACACCGGCACCCGCCGGGTGACGCACTTCATCGTGGTCACCGGCTCGCACACCTCGCGGGTGACGCACTTCATCACCGTCTCAGTCACGCACTTGGTGACCGGCCGGCAGACGGTCTTGTTCACCGTCTCGGTGACGTTCTCGCACACCGTGCGGCAGACGTCCTTGTACACCGTCTCGCACACCGGCTTCTGCACGCACACCGTGACGTCCTTGTACACCGTCTCGCACACCACTTTGTTCACGGTGTACGAGCAGTCTTTCATCACGGTCTCGGTGACCGGCTTGTTGACCGTGTACATCACTTCCTTCATGACAGTGCTGGTGACCGGCTTGTTCACCGTCTCCTGCACCTGTTGCATGACCGTTTCGGTGACAGTGCGGGTGCCAGTGCGCACCTCGTCGCGGTACACCGTCCGGGTCACTGGCCGCAGGACCGTTTCCGTGACGGTCTGATACCGCGTTTCCATGCGGGTTTCGGCCACCGTCTCGTAGCTCATGCCGGCCCCGGTGCCCAGGCCCAGGCCTCCCAGCACCCGCCCGCCGAACAGGCCGCGGAGCAGACCGCCCGACCCGAACCCACCGCCGAACAGCCCACCACCAACAGTGGTGCCGCAGGCCGGGGCGGCGATTACGCCAGCATCGGCCGTACCCGAGAACGACGTACACCCGCAGTGGGCAGCGGACGCTTCGCCGGCCGCCAAACCAACCACCGCCGCAGCCGCCGCGGCGAGGCGAGCGCCCAAACGCATCGTCATGATGGCCTCCTTGAGGGGTAAGGAGGCCGGCGACCGGAATCCATTCCCGGCGGCGGCATCCATGCCCCGATCCTTTCGAGTCGCGGTTGCGGCGGGCCTGTGCCGGGCGAACCCGGCGGTGTGAGTGGCTCGTCGCGTCCGCAGCAGGTATCGACCCCGGCCCGACTGCGAACGCACCTATGGGCGTCAACGATCGGCGAATCGGTGCGAGTGGAGGGCGTGTGGTGACAGGCGTATCGGCAGTGTCGGGTGGTGGGGTTGTGACGCTGAATGATCTGGGCCGATCGTGTCAAATCAGGGCATTCCGCGCAGGCGACTTCACAAACGATTGTGCCGGTAGGGTCGATTGTGCGGGTAGAATCGAAACGACGTCGGCCCGCACCGTAAGGGATGGGTGCGGGCCGACGCAGGAAAAGGTCACTTGAATTGAGGGGGACGGGCAGTGAATCCTTTCGGATCGCACCTCGGGGGGAGTGTTGGGGGAGGGGATGCCTCCCGCCGGCGGCTGATGTTCTCGTGAATCCCTTCAGCCACCGGCGGGAGACGTGAATACTTAAAGCACCCACCGTGCCAACGCGGTCGGCCCGCACAGGGGCCACTTCTTTTCCGGAAAATGATCCCGAACAGGCAGGTTGGGAAGGTTGGCACCCGCAGACGTGTGGGAAAAGTTACAACACCCGCTACCGATTGCCGGCACCGCTTGCAACAACCACAGACTGGCGGCGAAGCACTCTCTGGAGCCGCGAACACCGGGATCGAGTGACGTGATGCCCCAGATGAACCTGGTCATTGCGTTCCCGGTTCCTACCGGCACGGTATAATCTGCCGAATCCCTGGAGCTTTCCTCCATGACCTCGCCCCTGACCCGCCGGCAGTCGGTTCTGCTTGGGCTGGTGGTCCTGCTGTCGGTTGCACTGTTTGGGATCGGAGTGCTGGCCATCGGTGGGAAGCAGGGCTTGTTCGCCGACCGCACGGAGGTAACGGTCTGGTTTCGGGAAACGCACGACATCACCCCTGGCACTTCGGTGCGCGTTCGTGGAGTCGAGGCGGGTCATGTGGCCGCCGTGGAGTTCCCCGACGCCGATAGCCCGGCTGCTGGTGTGCTTGTGCGGATGCGGATGGATCGCCGCTTCGCGGAGCGGTTGTTCGCCGACGCCACGGCCCGCGCCTTCTCGCCCAGTCCGCTCGGGGCCAAGGTCATCGCCCTCGATCCTGGTTCGCCGGCCGCAGGCCCACTCCACACCGGCGAGGTGATCGCCATCGATAGCCCGGACCTCGGAAACTTGCTCGCCAAACTGGACGCCACCGCTGCCGATACCCAGGCATTGCTCAAGGATGTGCGGGCGGGTAAGGGCTCGCTCGGCAAACTACTGACCGACGACACCCTGTACGACGATCTCTCCGGCCTGACGAAGGAGAGCCGCGGATTCCTCAAACGAGCCGACGGTGCCGTGCAGACCGTGGAGAAGAAGGCCGCCGACGTCGATCAACTGGTGGCCGATGGCCGTGGTGCGATTCGGAGTGCGAGGCAGTCGGCCGATGCCGTGCAAACGCTGCCACTCATCCGGAACTATGTAGTCAACGCCGATCGGGTGCTGAACCGCCCGGATCGGGAAGCGGTGGTGTACCCTTACTCCAACGCCGATCTTTTCGAAGGGGACACCATTCGACTGTCCGAGGGCGGCCGTCAGCATCTGAGTGGGTTGGCCGAGTACCTGAGGAAACTGAGTAGTAAGGTGGAGGTCGTGATCGTGGGGGTGGGCGATCCGAAAGCAGGGGAGTCGTCGGCGGCCGTTCGGCAGACCGAACAGCAGGCGGCAGCCGTACTCCGGTTTCTAGAATCAGAGAAGGCGTTCAAGACGAGTTGGGTGAGCAGCAGGAAGGCCACGTCGGTCGGCCTGGGCAACTCCTCCTCGCCGCTGGGCGATGGGTCGCACACTGCCCACTTTGTCCAGGTGGTGATGTTCGCCCCGCGGTGAGTAAGGTACTCCGCACCCTCCGGGTGCAGTTCCCGACGACCGCACCCGGAGGGTGCGGAGTACATTTTTAGGACTCCCGTGCCCGACACCCCCGCCGTCGTTGTTCCCCCGCTGACCCCGGCCGATGCCGCTCGGGTTGGCATTACTTATCACTTCTGCCGGATTCAGTTTCCGGCCCTGGCGGTGAGCGAAGTCGCCTTCCGCAATCATCTGCAGCGTGCCATCGCCACCTACGCCCCAAAGACTGCTGCTCCGCTCACCTGGAGTAGTTTTCTCGAAGGGCTTTATGCCCTCGACTGGACCGTGTGCTGTGGCTGCGTGGAAGGGCTGGAGCGGGCGTGGGAGGTGCTGTTCGCCACTCGCACCGGGCGGAGCGACTGCTTGCTGGTCGATGCCCTGCGGGCACGGGCATGCCGGCTGTACCCCCGCGACGACGAGAAACAAGAAAGCGCGGTCACCGAGTTCTGGAGCCATTTGCTGGTGCCGGAGAGTGCCGGGTCGGTGCCAGTGCTCCTACGGTACGACGGGCAACGGCCGCTTGCCCCGTGGCTCATCCGGGTATTCCAGAACTGGCACCTGTCGAAGTTACGGCAGCACCCGCAAGCGACGGCCATGCCGGACGACGACATCGCCATGCCCCTGCCGAAGGGCGGCACCGACACCCGCTGGCATGAGGCCTTCGTGCTGGCCGCTCGCGAATGGCTCGGCGAAATGGCCGACTCGGAGCGGTTGATCCTGGGCCTGCGGTGGCGATACAAGATGAGCCAGCGGGAGGTGGCGAGCCTGCTGGGAGTGCGGGCGAAGGTTGGACCGGCGACGACCTGGAAGGGTACATCCTGACGGAGATGGGCGGGCTGCTGGTCGACGACCCGCGCCTGAGCGCGGACCAGTTGACTCGGCTGCTGAGTGCGAAGGGCAAGTCACTTCCGACGGGGTGACGGGCACCGCGGCAAGTGCCAAGAAACCGTTATGTCTTTTGCCGCCCCAAGCGGCCGTTCTGTGAAGCGGATTCTGTCGTGCGATTTGTCAGTGCGAAAATGCTTGACCAGAATGTCCCTAAAGGGTAAATTTTTCACGTGCCATAGCTTTGCCTAGTAGGGGTTTCCCCGAATGCAGGCAATCACTGGTACACCCCGAGGCGGAGTGCTTGACAGCATTCCGCCTCTTCCAATTCTATCAGCACACCTTCCCGATGCTGCTCATCGCCATTCCGTAATCATCGACGTGGTACGGGCTGTTGTATTGCAGCGTGCTAAAACTTGCTGCCAACTCTGAAACGTGTGGCTGCCCCTCTGCCTGCCGGCGGAATGTTGACACGATGAGATCGGCCACTTGGAGGGGAGGTAGGGCAGCTGAACTGCCGTAACTCACCCCTCCGACAAGTGCGACCATTTGCTTTACCACGGTCATCGAGATCACACATTGGGTGATGTGGTGATCCATCTGGTGGGTGGACCAGTCGAGAACGACCGAACCCGTATCGTGATCCCCCTGTACTTGGTGATGGAACTTCCCGACGAGTCGTTGGAGCATGATCGGGACGAACTTCTCCTCGGTCAACGGGTCATTCACCTTCGCCTTATCGAGGGTAATGGCGTATACACGGCAGTGGTTCCGCCGGAGGATCGAAGCGAGTTCGAAGCAGAACCGACGCCTCTTGGCTCGCAACCAACTGTTGGGTGCGAGAAAGTCTTCGCTCTTCACTTCCCACTCGTGCGGCTTCCGATTGGGAGCAAATGCCCCCTTGAGGCCGCTGATTTGCCGGACGAGTTTGTGCCATCGGTCCTCACGAACTGAGAACCCCGCGAAAGCGGCCACTTTCGCGGGGTCGTTGGGGTGAACTTTGCCCGAGTCATCGAGATACAGGATTTGCATCGCTTGAACAATTCAGGTGTGAGACACCAAAAGTTTATCCTGTCAATAATCTCGCTGCAACTCATCGCAGTAAACTTACATCTTGATCAGCACTTTCCCCCCCTTGGCGTCCTTCGCGGCGTGGGCCACAGCGTCCTTCGCCTGATCCAGCCCATAGCTTGCCGCGATGGTTGCCTT
>JALOQR010000312.1 GCA_025459365.1 Fimbriiglobus sp. | reverse complement strand
GCGTCGGTGATGGTGAACAGCAGTCGCTCCGGGTCGGTGGTGTTCAGCTTCCACTTGCCCGTCACCGTCACCGGCCCGGTAGTGAACGGCACCCGCTTCACCGGCTCCACCTGCACGATCTGCAACGGCCCCGGCGAGTCGCAGAACCAGCACCCCACCGCGAACTCGGTGAGGAAGAACTCCCGCACCTCGTCCGCCTTCTGCGGCTGCATGAACCCGACCACCCGCACCGTCTTGCCGTCGAGATCGGCGACGTAGGGGAGGGGCTTCACCGCGAACCCCTTGCCGATCTCCGTCTCGTCGAGCGCGGCCCACGGCAGCGGGTTGGCTTTCACCGGGTCGATCTTTGGCAGCGAGGCTACGTCGAACCGCTTGGGGAACAGCCGCTTGGATGCGAACTTCACCCCGGCGAACGGCTTCGTGTGGTCGTCCGTTTTCGCCAGTTCGTCGGCTGCCGCCCGCACCACCCGCCGCCGCTCGCGGGCCGCTTCGCCCTTGAAGCCGAAGTCGATCACCAGCCCGTCGAACAGGTTGGCGGCGGTGCGGACGTCTCCGACGGCGTGCGTCACCTCGGCCAGTTGCCAGAGCACGCGGGGGTCGGATGGCAGCCACGCGGCGAGTTGCTGGGCCAGCGGCAGGGCGTCCGCCGGGAGGTGTTTGAAGTCGAAGAGGGAGTCGAGGGCGTCGGTTCCCGGCTTCTCCTTCCGCCGCCCGCGGACGAGTTGGAGGTGCAGTTCCTCTGCCGCCTTCCACTCCTTCGGGGCGAGCCGCACGGCCTCGTCGAGGTGTGCCATCGCCTGCTCGGTGTCGCCGGCCAGTTGCCACGCCGTGCCGAGGTTGGCCGCCAGGCGGAAGTGGTCTGGGTGCTTCCGCACCGCCGGCCGTAGCACGCCCACCGCCTTCTCGGGCAGCCCCAGCCGCACGTACAGCGCACCGAGGTCGGCTGCGTCGTCTGCCGACAGGGGCTTCACCTTCGCCTGGCCTTCGAGGGCGAGGGCGGCGTTCAGGTAACGGTCGCGGAGGGGGGTGGCGGTCCGCAGCCCGACGGTGGTCGGGTTGGCCGACAGCCGCAGCGCCCGCAGGTCGAGCAGGTAGCCCCGCCACTCGACCGGCAGTGGTTGTTGGTCGTCGCCGGAGTAATGGACGCCAGCGAGTGCGGGGGAGGCGAGGAGCAGGAGGGCAAGGTGCGGCTTCATGGGGTGATTGTACCCCCGGAGCCGCGGCCCGTTGCCGCCCCGCCCCCGGCGCCGGACGATAACTACACCCGCTCACGCTGCCCCATCTCAACCTGGAGCGGGTATAGGAGTTCCCGTCATGCGATGGTTTGCGATCGCACTCACGTCGGTCGTTCTGGCCGCCGGGGTGAGCCTGGCCCAGGAGAAGAAGGCCGACCCGCCGTCGGCGGCCGAGGCGAAACTGCCCGCCGGGGTGACCAAAGTCGTCACCGTCGAGGGGTTGACCGAGTACCGGCTGGCGAACGGCCTCCGCATCGTTTTGCTCCCCGACGCCAGCAAGCCGAAGGTGACGGTGAACTGCACCATCTTCGTCGGCAGCCGGCACGAGGGGTACGGTGAGACGGGCATGGCCCACCTGCTCGAACACATGGTGTTCAAGGGGTGCCCAAAGTTCCCGGACGTGCCCAAGGCGTTGCGCGACCACGGGGCCGACTTCAACGGCACGACGTGGCTCGACCGCACCAACTACTTCGAGACGATGCCGGCGGGCGACGAGAACCTGGAGTTCGGCATCGAACTGGAAGCCGACCGGCTGGTGAACAGCTTCATCGCCCGGGAGGAGTTGATGAAGGAGTTCACGGTGGTGCGGAATGAGTTCGAGATGGGCGAGAACAGCCCGGAGCGTGTGCTCAGCCAGCGGATGGTGGCGACCGCCTTCGAGTGGCACAACTACGGGAAGAGCACCATCGGCAACAAGACCGACATCGAACGGGTGCCGATCGACAATCTGAAGGCCTTCTACAAGAAGTACTACCGCCCGGATAACGCCATGCTCATCGTCGCCGGGGCGTTCGACCCGGCCAAGGCGCTGGGGTTCGCCGCCAAGCACTTTGGCCCGCTCAAGAACCCGGACGAGAAACTGCCGGCCACGTACACCGAGGAGCCGGCCCAGGACGGTGAGCGGGTCGTCACCCTCCGCCGGGTGGGCAAAGTCGGGGCGACTGGCGTTGTGTACCACATCCCCGCCGCCCGCCACCCGGACTTCATCGCCGTGGATGTGCTGGAGAACGTGCTTACCAACGCCCCGAGCGGGCGGGTGTACAAGGCGCTGGTGGAGGGCAAGCTCGCCAGTAGCGTGAGCGGTAGCGCCTACCCGCTGCACGACCCCGGCTTCCTGGAGATCACCGCCCAGACCGACCCGGCGAACACCGAGAAGGCCCGCGATGCCCTGATCGACACCCTGGAAAACCTGGCTAAGAACCCCGTGACCGATGAAGAGGTGGAGCGGGCGAAGAAGGCCAACCTGAAGCAGTTCGAGCAGATCCGCGACAACAGCCAGCAACTGGCCATCATGCTCAGCGAGTTCGCCGCCGCCGGTGACTGGCGGCTGTTCTTCCTGTACCGCGACCGGCTGGAAGCGGTGACCGCGGCGGACGTCAATCGGGTGGCGGCCAAGTACCTCGTTCGCAGCAACCGCACCGTCGGTGTGTATGTGCCGACCGACAAGCCGGAGCGGGCTGAGGTGCCGGTTGCCCCGGATGTGAAAGCGCTGGTGGAGAACTACAAGGGGCGGGCGGCGGTGGTGCAGGGGGAGGCGTTCGACCCCACCCCGGAGAACGTGGAGAAGCGGGTCACCCGCGGCACCGTCGGCGAGGGGGTGAAGTACGCCCTGCTGCCGAAGAAGACGACCGGCGGGACGGTGGTGCTGTCGCTCAACCTGCGGGTGGGCAACGAGGAGTCGCTGAAGGGGCAGAACGCTACCTTCGACTTCCTCGGGCCGCTCATGACCAAAGGGACGAAGACCAAGACCCGCCAGCAGATCAAGGATGAGTTCGACCGCCTGAAGGCGACGGTGAGCGTGAGCACCGACGGCACCCGCGGCCTCGGAGTGGTGACCGTCAGCGTGCAGGCCAAGCGCGAGAACCTGCCGGCCGTGCTCGCCCTACTCGGCGAAGTGCTCCGCGAGCCGACCTTCCCCGAGAAAGAGTTGGAAGTGCTCAAGAAGGAAGAACTGGACGCCATCGACAAGGGCAAGACGGAACCGCAGCAACTCGCCATCACCGCCCTGCAGCGGAAGCTCAGCCCGTACCCGAAGGGAGACGTGCGTTACGTGCCGACGCTCGATGAGGCGACCGAAGAGGTGAAGGCGGTGACGGCGGCCGGGGTGAAGAAACTGTACGACGAGCAACTCGGAGCGGCGGTCGGCGAGTTGGTGGTGGTCGGCGACTTCGACCCCGAGGCAACGCTCAAGCAAGTCGACGCCTTCCTCAAAGGGTGGAAGCCGAAGGTGGCGTACAAGCGGATCGAGCGGCCGTACCTGCCGACCAAGGGGGAGGTGCTGGCCATCGACACCCCGGACAAGGCGAACGCCCTGCACCTGACCGCCCAGACGATCGAGCTGAAGGACACCGACCCCGAGTACGCCGGGCTGGCGGTAGGCAACTTCCTGCTCGGCGAAGCCCCGCTGGCCAGCCGCATCTCGAACCGGGTACGGGGGAGTGGCGGGTTGAGCTACATGGCCATGTCGCAGGCGGCCGCCGGCCCGCTGGATAAGTCCGGCGCGTTCCTCACCATCGCCATCACCAACCCGAAGAACATCGACAAGGTCGACGCCATGATGGCCGACGAGGTAGGCAAGTTCCTCAAGGAGGGGGTGAGCGCGAGTGAGTTGGAGGAAGGGAAGAAGGCGTGGCTCGCCGCCCAGAAGCAGCAGCGGACGAACGACCAGTCGCTCGCCCAGCAACTTGCCACCGGGCTGTTCGTCGGCCGCACCATGCAGCACTACGCCGACCTGGAGAAGAAGGTCGAGCAACTCGAACCGGGCGACGTGAAGAAGGCGTTTGACAAGCTGGTGGACCCCAAGCGTCAGTTGGTCATCAAGGCCGGCGACCTGAAGAAGAAGGATGAGCCGGAGCCGAAGAAGGACAAGTAATGTGGCCGGCGGTAAGCCACACCCACGGCGGGCCGAGGTCCGTGAGGGGCCGGGTTGTTGCACCACCCGGATCTTTACGGACCTCGGCTCGCCGTACCTCTCCGGAGCACTTCATGTCTGCCTCAAGTCCTCGCCGCCACCGGTGGTGGCGTGTTCCTCTTGTCGCCCTGCTTCTGCTCGTCGTTGTCCCGCTCGGGCTATTCACCCTGAATGGCACCGTGTTGGCCACCGGTGAGCAGGCACTCGTCGGCATCTACGCCGACATCCGCCCAGCCCCGCCCGGCGAGACGGTCACTGTCGTCAGCTACAACGTCGCCAAGGGGTTCGCCCACAAGAGTGGCCTGAGCTTCGACACGAAAGAAAACGTGCAGGCCCGCATGAAGCGGATGGCCGACGCCGTGCGAGGCGAGAACCCCGACCTCGTGTTCCTCTCGGAGGTGATGACCGAGGCCACCCCGTGCCCGGTGAACCAGGTGCAAGAGTTCGCCCGCGGGGTTGGGCTGAACCACTGGGCGTTCGGCGAGAACTACAACTTCGGCCTGCCGTTCTGCCGCGTGGTCGGCGGCAACGCCATCCTGAGCCGAACGCCCCTGTCGCCCGCAGCGAACATCCCCCTCGCCGGGCGGAAGCCGTTCTGGGAGACGAAGAACAGCCGGCGGGCGCTGTTCGCCACCACCGAACTGCACGGCCGGGCGGTGCTCCTCGTCAGCCTGCACAACGACAGCTTCAGCCGGGCGAACAACGCCGTTCAGGTGCGGGAGTTGCTGGCCTTCGTCGCCGACCAACCGTGCGTGCTCGCTGGTGACTTCAACGCCGAGCCGGCCTGGGAATCGATGACACTGCTGAAGGAGAGCGGGCGCTTCGTTGGGGCGTTCGACGGCCCGCCGACCTTCCCGGCCGACAAACCCGAGAAGCGGATCGACTACGTGTTCGCCCCGCGAGACTGGGAGCACCTCGGCACGCGGGTGATCGACGAGCCGACCGCCTCCGACCACCGCCCGGTGGTGGCGCGGTTTCGGGTCAAATGAATCCTGTAGGGTGGGTCGAGCGGCGTTCAGGCCGCGACGACCCATTGTGAACCCGACTCGCGTGGGTCGCGCCGAATCGGACGATTCGGGCGGACCCACCCTACGGATGGCTTCTCATGCCACACTGGACCACCCCCGCCGGCGTCCCGCTCGCCTACGACGACTGCGGCAGCGGCCTCCCCCTCGTGCTCGTCCACGCCTTCCCGCTCGACCGCCGCATGTGGGAGCCGCAGGCCGAACTGGCCGACGCGTGCCGCCTGCTCA
>JALOQR010000046.1 GCA_025459365.1 Fimbriiglobus sp. | reverse complement strand
AGGCGAAGGCCGAGATCGACGAGCGGCTCGCCAAGCGGTGTGGGGTGGCGGTGGCAGACCTCATGCCGTGGCACTACGACGATCCCTTCTTTCAGGAATCCCCCGCCGTCTTCGACGCCGACCTCGATGCCCCGTACAAGAAGGCCGACATTCTCAAGCTGTGCGAGCGGTTCTACGACGGCGTCGGCCTACCCATCGGCCGGGTGATCGCCAACTCCGATCTGTTCGAGAAGAAGGGCAAATCCCCGCACGCCTTCTGCACCGACATCGACCGCGCTGGCGACGTGCGAGTGCTCGCCAACATCGTGCCGACGGAGTACTGGATGGGTACCATGCTGCACGAACTCGGGCACGCCGTGTACAGCAGCCTGAACATCCCGCAGGAACTGCCCTATGTGCTCCGCGGCGAGGCCCACATCCTCACCACCGAGGGGGTGGCGATGCAGTTTCAGAAGTTCAGCAAGAGCCGGGCGTGGCTGGAAAAGATGGGCGTGGCGGTGACCGACGGGGAGAAGTTCGACGAGGCCGCGGCCAAGGTGCTGCGGAACGAGTTGCTCATCTTCAGTCGTTGGTGTCAGGTGATGCTGCGATTCGAGAAGGGGATGTACGAGAACCCCGAGCAGGACCTGAACAAACTGTGGTGGGACAACGTCGAGAAGTACCAGTTGCTGAAGCGGCCGGCCGGGCGAAACGCCCCGGACTACGGGGCGAAGATCCACATCTGCAGCGCCCCGGTCTATTACCACAACTACATGATGGGCCAACTCTTCGCCTCGCAGGTCCACCACGCCCTGTGCAACGACCTGTATCCAGGCAAGCCAGTGAGTGAGGTGCTGTACATTGGCGACAAGAAGGTCGGTGACTTCATGAAGAAGAAGGTGTTCGAGCCGGGCCGAACGCTGAGCTGGAACGACCTGCTCAAGCACGCCACCGGCGAGGAACTGTCACCGAAGGCGTTTGCCAAAGACTTCGGCGGGAAGTGATCGATCCGAGACCCGACGGAGCGAAAGGGCGTGGGTTACAGCGACCTTCCGCTCCGTCGGGTCTCCGACGGACGACCGCTCACCACCGCACGAGGCCGCCGATGCTGGCGGTGAACATGTTGTTGTTCCCTTCGAATGGCCGGCCGCGGTTGTTGTTGTCGTACCGCACTTCGGGCAGGACCCAGAGCCACGGGGTCGGCTTCCACGTCGCCCCCAGGGTCACGGCCGTGTACAGACCCGCGGTGCCGGTACGGATCCCCTTGCTATCCTCAAACAGTTCCACCCGCGCCTTCGCCTGCCACTTTTCGGTCACGTCCCAGAGCAGGTAGTGGACGGTGCCGAACCAGTTAGCCGAGGTGAGCCGCCCATCGACGATCACGTTGTCTTCGTGAGCGAAGCTGGCGTCGAGGATGTACTGCAACTTGTCGGTGAGTTTGTGGGTGAACTGGAGGTTGTAGTCGTTGTAGTAGCTGAAATTCGCCGACTGATCGAACCGCGGATTGGTGACGGTCACGCCCAGGCCGATGCTCGACTTTCCCTCTTTCGGTGCCCAGCGAATCTGCCCGATGTACGTTGGGCGATACTGAGTGAAGAAGTTGTCGTTGCCCATCACGATCCCGTTCGACACCGTCACATCGTCGTTCAGCGGGGTGATGGCCAACGCCCCAGTGTGGGTGAACGGGTCGTACTGGAACAGGTACGATCGGCTGATGAACGGGCTCGTGACTTGTTGCACCGTCTCGTATTCCAGGAAGGTGGCAAACTTACCCACCCGGAAGGTCGTTCCTTGCGGGCCGATGTTCGGGGCAAAAATGTCGAGGTAGGCCTGAAACAGGTCAATCGGGTAATCGGTGCGGCCGAGTTGGTTGTCCAGCAACCCACGGGAGATGGTCAACCGCGAGTCGGTGCCCGGCAGAATCAGGTCCACCGCTCCGCCGATCTGGAGTTCTTTCCTGCTCGTATCCACCGCTTTCTCGATGTGCAGCCAGTTCTGGTTGAGTGAGAACTGCTCGGCACGGTCGATGAACGGCACTGGGAGGGCGCTACGGCGGACGCTGCCGGTGGTGAACGACCCTTGCGTCCACCCGTAGATTCGCCAGCCGTTCTCCAACAACTGCTGGCCGCGCGTGGTGCCGCCGAGGATTTTTTCGACGAGAAATCGCTCGGTCGGGTCGGATGGCTCACCCGGGGCTTCGGGAGTTGCAGCAGCGGGTATTTCGCCGGCGGGGGCGGGGATGCCATCTGCTGGGGATGCCGGTAGCGTGACCACCGGGGCCGGCACCACCGACGGGGCTATTGGAGTTGGCACCGGCGCGGGAGCGGGGATGGCTGGTTGTGCGAGAGCGAGCGTTGGGGATACGAGCAGGGTCGCAGCCAGATGGCGGATGGAGATCATGAGTTCGAATCCTTCCGAAGCCGAAGAAGAAATGGCTCAGAAAGGATCGAACAGCTGGAGCAAAAAGTGGAGTTCCCCCGACAGGTGGAGTTCGAAGGAATACGCCAACTCAGCAACACAAATGAGTTAACCACTCGTACCCGCTCAACTCACACATCCGCACCCAACTTCCGCCTGGCAAAGTCATTTTGACTGAAGTTTTACGTCGATAGTTTGTTCACCGGCCTTCACCGCCATCTCCACGCCCGAGGTCGTGGTTGTGAGGTAACGGGCTGGTACCGCTTTCACGCCCGTCACCACCACGGTGTAAGTCGCCGGCGGTAGTTCGGCAGGGAATGCGAACTTGCCTGTCGCGTCGGTGGTGGCGGTGAAGACGTGCGGAGCGGGCAGAGTCAGCGAAACCAGTGTGATGTCGGCCGTGGCGAGCGGCTTCCCATCGAGCGTGACAACCCCGGCAAGTGAACCGACCGGTTTCGGTTCGGGTTTCTTCGGCTCGGATTTCTTCGGCTCGGGTTTCGGTTCGGGCTTCGGTTCTGGTTTCTTCGGCTCGGGTTTCGGAGCCTCGGCGTCGGCTTTCATGGCCGCTTTCAGGTCGGTCCGGGCCTGATCGATGACCTCGTGCAGACGAAACGCCTGAGCCTTTGCTCCGTCGAGTTTGAGGGCATCGGCCAATCCATCAGCGATGGCCGCCTGAATCTTTGGCCGGTGGGCGAGGAACGGCCCGACTGTTCGGAGGGTGGCTTCGTAGAGCCGCATCGCCCCCACAGCATCGGCCGCGTTGTACAGGTCGGCCCCTCGATTGTGCAAGTCTTTCAAAACCTCGACGGCCACCTTATCGAGTTCGGGAGTGGCGACGGAGGGCGGATCGGCCGCCCGCACCCCGATGGCGAGGGCGAGTGTGGCAAATACGACCAGTGGCAATTTGGCGGGCATGGCGGCACTCCAGAACGTGAGAGGGAGTGTATGCCAGAGAGCAGGCGGCGGGCAATGCCGCCCGCTCGTGTGGTCACTTCTTCTCTTCTTTCTTCGGTGGAACCGGATCGACGGCCGGCGGCGGAACAGCCGGCACGGGCAGGCCAGGTAGGGGACGAATGACCGGCACTAACGGCACCGCGGGGGCGATTCCCACCCCGGGCCGCACCACCCCACCGCGTACACCCGACGACTCCAGGAACAGCACATCGTCGGCGAACAATTTCCGCCACTCCGGGTCGAACCCCGCCGGCACCTGCACCACGGCCGCCCCATCGCCGAGTTTCTTCGCCAGATCCTCCTCGCTGATCTCTTTCCCGTCGGCCGTGCTCGCCTTGATCCCCTTCAGAGGCAGGTTCACCACCTGTTGCACCTGCTGGGTTTGCGGCACCTGTTTGGTGATGGTCACTTCCTGGCCGTCTTGTTTCACGACTTCCTGCACCTGAACGATGCGGGTAACGTTCACTGTCTGGCTGACCTGGATCAGTTCGCCATTCATTTTGGCGGTGGCGAGAGTGATCGTCGCCCCGGTTTTCGGGGCAGGTGCCGGGGCAGTCTTGGGCACAGGGGCGGCAACGGCGACGGACGCGGCGACGAGGGCACAGGCGGTAGACAGGCGGCGGGTCATCGGAAACTCCGGAGCGGTTGGTGAGGTATTCCCCGCGAGTTACGGGGGGCTGTCAAGGGTCGGTGGGAGGAGTGGAGTGGCACACAGGACGCATCAACGGAGGTGCGAGTGACTCGGTGGCATCCGGTCAAGAAAGCCCCCCTCTCTGCCACACTGCCACCTGCCACACACATACCCCCCCTCGGCCACCGTTACCCTAAGTGTTGCGCCAATCAGCCTTTGGCTCCATTTGGCCATACGGCGACCAACCCCGAGCGAGGGGGGCGTTGTCGGGTGGCGTTACTTTTTCTCGTCCTTCTTCGGCTCCTCTTTCGGGGCAGCGTACTCGACGAAGATCGTTCCTCGCTTGAACTTCGCCTTCCACGTCGGGTCGAGCGGGGTGTTCAGAAACACGACCGGGGATGGTTCTTTCAGCCGGCTCTTCAACTCGTCGGCGGGGATTTCCTTGTCGTCCGGGTCGGTGGCCTTCAGGTACTTCAACTCACGGGCGACGGTCGTGGTCGTCGTTTCGGTCACGGTGATCGAGCGATCTCCCGTCGGCACCACCCGCGGTTGACTGACGGTCGTGGAAGTCATGAATCGCTCGCCCTCGATCTTGGCGACGATCATCTGAACACTGCCGCCGCCTTTCGGTGGGTCGGCGGCCACGACCGGGAAGGCGAGCAGAACGGCGAGCAGCAAGCGGGCCATGCGAGTGTCCTTCAGACGGGGGCTTGCCGGGCGACCGGCCGCACGCACAGTGTAACCGGACACTGCTGGAATGCCTACCGCGCTGCCACGAGGTTACAAACATGACGTTCACGCCCGGCCCGATCGACGGGGTCATCTGGAAGCCGATCGCCTTTTACTCCGACGCCCGCGGGTGGCTGGCCGAACTGTTTCGCAACGACGACGTGCCGCCCGAATACCGCCCCGTGATGGCCTATGTGTCGATGACCAATCCCGGCGTCAGCCGCGGCCCGCACGAGCACGTCGAGCAGGCCGACTACTTCTGCTTCATCGGTCCGGGGGTGTTCCGGGTGTACCTGTGGGACGCCCGGAAAGATTCGCCCACTTTCGGCCGCAAGGAAGTCAGGGACGTGGGCGACGGAGCGGCGTTCGCCCTGATCGTCCCGCCGGGGGTGGTGCATGCCTACAAGAACGTGAGCGAGGTGAACGGCATCGTGTTCAACGCCGCCAACGCCCTCTATGCCGGCGAAGGGCGAAAAGGGTGGCGGGGGCCGAAAGGCACGCCGGACTACGTCGATGAGATCCGCCACGAACACGACACGGGGAGCATTTACACGCTGGATTGATGGTTCACGGCGGGTCGTACCCGCTGCCCCCCCACGGGTTGCACCGGCAGATCCGCCACACCCCCTTCACCCCACCAACGATCGGCCCGTGCTTCCTCACCGCCCCGATCATGTACTCGCTGCATCCTGGCACATACCGGCAGGTGGATGGCAGCATCGGGCGAATGCACCACTGGTACACTCGCACCAGACCAATCAGCAACGCCGAGAGCGCCACCGCCGGCCCACGCCACAGCCAACTCATGCTTTCGCCTCCGGCTTTCGTGCCCGCCGGGCGGCATCGGCAGTCAATTTCGTCAGTGAGGCGACGATCGCGGTGATCGCGGGGGCCGCCTGCCCGGAGCGTGGGATGAGGATGAAATCGTAGCCTGCTGGCCATGCCGCCTGGTGGAGCCGAAACGCTTCCCGGAGCAGCCGCTTCCAGCGGTTCCGCACGACGGCGTTGCCCACCTTCCGGGATACCGACAGGCCGACTCGTGAGTGGGGCAGGTCGTTGGCGGCCACATACACCACCAACACGCCATCGCTGACCGACCGCTTCTGATCGTACACCGCCTTGAACTGAGCCGGCGTCTTCAGCCGCACATGCTGGGGGAAGGGAAAGGTGGGATTGGTCATCGCCGCCGGTCACTTGGTCCGCACCACCTTCACGTCGTCGATGGCCGGCCCGCAGTTCCCGTCCTCCGTCTCCAGGGTGTAGAACTCGATCACCGTGTCCTTCGGGCCGGCGGTGAACGTCAGCGACTGGCGTTCCCAAACCATTGTACTTTTCCCGCTGGCGTCGACCTCGAACTCGGTCTTCGCCCCGTCCACCTCCACCGCCAGCTTCTTCTTCGGTTTCGCCGCGTGCGGGGTGGTGGCGAACCTGAAGGTCAGTTTGTACTTCGCCCCCGGGGTGGTCTTGATGGTCTGCTTCACCCCGCCGAAGCCCGGCGAGCCATGCAGGTCGAGGCTCCGTTTGCCGTCCGCGTGCTCCCAGAACGACCCCACGTAGTCGATCGGCCCACGGGTCACAGTCCAGCCCGTGATGGCGGTCGACCCCTCCGCCAGGGAGGTGAGCAGGTCGCACTTCGGACCGTCCTCGAAGCTGCCGTTCTCGATCAGGTTCGGGTTGTTGAGTTGCCACGGAACCGGGGCCGCGACGGCGACCGACAGCGTGAGGACGGACAGTGCGGCCGGCCAGTGGGTTCGTGACATCGCGCAGTACCTCCGATGCCCTACGACCATACCCGCCCGGCGGCCCGGTCGCCAGCCGACGGCCCGCACTCGTTACACCGGGCGGTACACTGGGGGCATGAAACTCGTGCCCCTCGGCGATCAGGCGTTGCTGGCGTACTGCACGGACGAACCGGCGGCGGTGAGGTTCGCGGCGGCAGTGCAGAACGCCACCCTGCCGTGGCTGCTCGACGTGGTGCCGGCCTATGCCAGCGTGGGGGTGTATTTCGACGCCGACGCCATCCGATTGGCTGAAGTGGTCCGGATTCTGGAAGCGCTGCCCGTGGCCGAGAGTGCGGTCTCGGTGGGGCGACGGCACATCATCCCGGTGAGCTACGAACGCGGGCCAGACCTGGGAAAGGTGGCGGAACACCTGGCGTTGTCTGTTGAACAGGTGATCGGCCTGCACACGTCCGCCGAGTTCACCGTTCATGCCATCGGGTTCGTGCCAGGGTTCCCGTACCTCGGTTACCTGCCGGCGGAGTTGTGCGGGGTGCCACGGCTCGGCAGCCCGCGGGTTCGGGTCGAGCCGGGGAGTGTGGGCCTCACCGGCCGGCAGACGGGCATCTACCCCCTACCCCGCCCCGGCGGCTGGCACCTGATCGGGCGGACCCCGCTGACGCTGGTGGACGTGGCCGCCGGTTACTTCCCGCTACGGGTGGGCGACCGCGTGCAGTTCGAGCGGATCGACGAAGCGGAGTACCGGCGGCGGGAAGGCGAGCGGCTGTGACGTTCGGCTCGCCGCCGCCGCCTCTGTCGGGTACACTCGCCCCACGACCCGCACGAACCCCTCTCGTCGTCGCGTCGGCACTTCCGGAGCCGTCATGAAACCGCCGTCGCTCACCATCGGTATCGAAGAAGAGTATCAGATCATCGATCCGGTCACTGGCGAACTGAAAAGCTACATCACGCAGATTCTCGAAGACGGCAAGCTGATGCTGCGCGAGCAGATCAAGGCGGAGATGCACCAAAGCATGGTGGAGGTAGGCACCGAGATCTGCAAGACGCCTGCGGAGGCCCGGGCCGAGTTGGTGAAGCTGCGGCGGGGCATCACCGAACTGGCCGGCAAGCACGGGCTGAAGATCGCCGCCGCCGGCACCCACCCGTTCAGCAAGTGGGAGCAGCAGGAGATCACCCCGTTCGAGCGGTACCTCGGGGTCAAGCAAGACATGGGCGACCTCGCCCAGCAGTTGCTCATCTTCGGCACGCACGTTCACATCGGCATCGAGGACCGCGACTTCCTGATCGACGCCATGAACGTCGCCCGGTACTTCGTCCCGCACATCCTCTGCCTGAGCACCAGTTCGCCGTTCTGGGCGGGGCGAAACACCGGGCTGAAGAGCTACCGGAGCATTGTCTTCCGCCACTTCCCCCGCAGCGGCATCCCGCCGCTGTTCAAGGACTGGGCGGAGTACGAGGACATGATCGACATCATGGTGCGGACGCGGTGCATCCCGGACGGCACCAAGATCTGGTACGACGTGCGGCCGAACTGGCGGTACCCAACGCTGGAGTTCCGGGTGTGCGACGTGAGCACCAAGATCGACGAATGCATCTGCATGGCGGCGCTGTTCCAGGCGATCATCGCCAAGCTGTGGAAACTCCGACGGGACAACCTGACGTTCCGGGTGTATCCGACGGAGTTGATCGAAGAGAACAAGTGGCGAGCGGTGCGATACGGGCTGGACGGCAAGTTGCTCGACCTGGGGAAGGAAGCGGAAGTGCCGGCCCGCGAACTGATCCACGAGATGATCGACTGGTTCCTGCGCGACGTGATCGACGAACTGGGCACCCGCAAGGAGATCGAGTACGCGTACAAGATTTTGGAGGGCGGGACGAGCGCCGACCGGCAACTGAAGGTATTCAACCAGAACGGCGAGAGTGCGAAGGCGGTGGTCGATCACCTGATCGCCGAGACGCAAGAGGGGGTATGATGGTGGTGGAGGACTTCACATGACCCCGCCGTTCACCACCACCGGCACGCTCACCGACGCCACCACCCTGACTCTCGACTCGCCGGCCCCTGTCGGCGGGCGGGTGCGGGTGACGCTCGAGGCGGTGGCGGAACCAGACCCGCTCAACCTCTTGGAGTTCTTCGAGCAACTCGAACGGGATCAGGCCGCGCGCGGGCATGTGCCGCTCACCCGTGAAGAGATCGACGCCCACATGCGCGAAGAGCGCGCCGGGTGGGACCACCGCCCATGAAACTCTACCTGGACAGCGTGGTCGTCATCTACATGGTGGAACGGCACCCGCAGTTCGGGCGGGCCGCCGCCGCCGCGGTGAGTCGTCTCGCACCGACCGCGTTGGTCGGAACCGAGCTGACGCGAATGGAATGTCTCATCATCCCCCGGCGTCTCAGCGACGCCGCACGGGGGTCAGACTTCGACCGCCTCTTCTCGCAAAAGTACCTGCCGTTCGAGCCGGTAGATACGCCCGTCTTCCACTTGGCGACCGACCTGCGGGCGAAGTACACGAAGGTGAAAACGCCCGACGCGCTACACCTCGCGTCCGCCATCTTGAGCGGGTGCGACTGCTTCGTCACGAACGACACCGACCTGTCGGTCGTCACCGAAATCCGCGTGGAAGTCATTTGACACATGTCCACCCACGGCTTCCTTCGTGTCGCGGCGGCGTCCCCCGAACTGCGGGTGGCCGACCCTGCGTTCAACGCCGACCGCACCGCCGACCTACTCCGCACCGCCACCGACCGCGGGGTGGATCTGGTCGTGTTCCCCGAGTGCGGCCTCACCGGCTACACCTGCCACGATCTGTTTCATCACCGTCGGCTGATCGACGCGGCCGAAGACGCCCTGGCGAAACTGCTCGGCGTGCCGTTCCCCGGCGTGGCGGTGATCGGGCTGCCGGTGCTGTGCGACGACATGCTGTTCAACGCGGCGGCCGTCGTCCATGAGGGCCAACTGCTCGGCATCGTGCCCAAGACCCACCTGCCGACGTACAAGGAGTTCTACGACGCCCGCTACTTCGCCCCGGCCGCGAACGCCGCCAGCGACACCATTCGCCTCGCCGGGCGCGTCGTTCCTTTCGGTACCGACTTGCTCTTCGAGTGCATCACACCCGAGTACCGCGGGTTCGTGCTGGGAGTGGAAATCTGCGAAGACCTCTGGATGCCGATCCCGCCGAGTTCGCGGCAGGCGGTCGCCGGGGCGACGGTGCTCGCCAACCTGAGCGCGAGTAACGAGGTGATCGGCAAAGCCGCGTACCGCAAGCAACTCGTGACGGGGCAGAGCGGGCGGTGCCTCGCCGGGTACGTGTACGCCTCCGCCGGCGTGGGAGAATCCACCACCGACGTGGTATTCGGCGGGCACTGCCTGATCGCCGAGAACGGCGGGCGACTGGCCGAGTCGCCGCGGTTCCGGCGTGGGAATCAACTCCTCGTCGCCGACCTCGACCTGGATCGCCTCGCCCGTGAGCGGGTGACCGGCAGCAGCTTCAACGACGCCCGCCGCGGCACTCCCGAGTTCCGCCGCGTCCCGTTCGCACTTGCGGAACAACCTCGCGACCCCGTGTTGGAGCGGGTCGTTGATCCGCACCCCTTCGTGCCGTCCGACCCCGCCACCCGCGACGAGCGGTGCCAAGATATCTTCGCCACACAGGTGGCCGGGCTGGCGAAGCGGCTGTCGCACATCGGCACCCCACCGGTGAGCATCGGTGTGTCTGGCGGGCTGGATTCCACGCTCGCCCTGCTGGTGGTGGCCAAAACCTTCGACCTACTCGGCGTGAGCCGGGAGAAGATCAAGGCACTCACCATGCCCGGCTTCGGCACCACCGCCGGCACCAGGTCGAACGCCCACACGCTCATGGCCGCCCTCGGCGTGAACGTGAAAGAGATCGACATCCGCGAACTGTGCCTCGCCGAGATGCGGGCACTCGGGCACTCGCCGTTCGGCATCGACCTCCACGGCCACACCATCCACTCCCTCACCGACGCCGTGAGCCAGTTGCCAGCCGACCGACGCAGCGATCTGGTCTTTGAGAACGTGCAGGCCCGCGTGCGGACGAACCTGCTGATGAACACGGCGTTCGTGATCGGCACCGGCGATGTGTCGGAGTTGGCGCTCGGGTGGTGTACGTACAACGCTGATCACATGAGCATGTACAACCCGAACGTGAGCATCCCGAAGACGCTGGTGCGCTTCCTGGTGCGGTGGGCGGCGGATTACGAATTCGAGGGCGAGGTGCGGCGAACGCTCCACGCCATCGCCGACACGCCGATCTCGCCGGAACTGCTGCCCACCGCCGCCGACGGAAGCATCGCCCAGGCCACCGAGAGCAGCGTCGGGCCCTACGAACTGGTGGACTTCTTCCTGTACCACTTCCTGCGCTGGGGATGCGAGCCAGAGAAGATTCTGTTCCTGGCGGGCCAGGCGAAGTTCGACAAAACCTACACCCCCGACGAAGTGAGGCGGTGGCTGCGGGTGTTCCTGATGCGGTTCTTCGCCAACCAGTTCAAGCGGAGTTGCCTGCCGGATGGGCCGAAGGTGGGCAGTGTGAGCGTGTCGCCTCGCGGCGACTGGCGAATGCCGTCCGACGCGGTGGCGAAAGCGTGGCTGGAGGGCGTGGGTGATCGCCCCGCGTGAACGCGGTCCGGTTGCTCCGATCGTTCACGCGGTTCGCTCGCCATTTTGCCCGCGCCCTGTTGTCTTCTGGCTTGGCTGTCGGATATAGTTGCGTGTGGGTCGCGGACCCCGTTCCGCGACGGACTAAAGGCCGACGGAAATCCAACTGGTTCTGGGTTTCCCGAGGTGGAACGCCGATTCCAAAGGAGGTGGTCCGTTGACCAGTCATTGTAGCCAGGCCGGGCGGCTGTCCTAACGGCCGCAAACGGGTGACCGTTTGCGACGGCCGCCCCGAGTCTTCACTCGGCGACCCGCGAGGGGGAGCAATCCCGCTCGCGGGTCGTAGTCTTTTCGGAGGACCGCCGCGCTACCACACGACTTGGCAAATTCGACTGCCCCTGTTGCATCGGGCCGACTTCAGCCACACTCGCCGCACTGCCGCACCTCGGAATGCCATCCGGGCCGAGCGGAAGCGGAGATCGCGTCACTGACTGTCCAGATTCACACAAAACCCCATGCTAACATTCTTCCAGGCCACGCCGCTGGCAGGTTCGGGTGGAGGAACCAACTGGTTGGTTTGTTCGTCTAATGGCTCAATGCAAACCACGACGGCAAAGCGAGTCAGGCGCCGCGCGGCCTGACATGCCCGATCGGCACCGACCCGAACGACTTGGTTCAGAAAGTGCTTGACCCGCCGAAAGAAATGCCGCCGGCCAGGCGGTTTCGCGCTCCCCAGAGTTACGATTCCCCCAGTGGCCCGTCTGATTCCCATGACGAAGGATCCCGACGAAATGAGTTCCCGGCCAGCTTGGCTGTCCCCGTCGCTCTCCGGCACGGCCGATGGCTCCCGAGCGGCCTTTGAAATGAAGTTTGCCGTCACCCCGGCGGTGGCCGATGAACTTCAAAGCTGGGCCGCCGAGCGACTCCGCCACGATCCGCACTCGGACCCCACCCGCGGCTATCTCATTACCAGCACCTATTTCGATACCCCGGCCTTCGATGTGTTCCGCCGCACACCGGGGTACGATGTCCACAAGTACCGGGTCCGCCGCTACGGCACCGAACCGACCGTTCACCTGGAGAAGAAATCGAAGGCCGACGGACGCGTGTGGAAGGTCCGGGGAACGATGCCACTGGCCGACCTGAACCAGCCGCTGCCGGCCTGGGGCGTGGAGTGGTTCACTGCCGATGTGGGCGGGCTGGGCCTGCGGCCAGTCTGCGTGGTGAGCTACCGGCGGAGCGCCTTCATCGGCGACGGAGCCGTACGGATGACTCTCGACCGGGAGGCGTTCGGCATCACCACAGCCGCGGTGTCGCTCGACCCGATCTCCACGGGCACCCCGCTACTCACCGACCTTGTCGTGGTCGAACTCAAGTTCATGACTGGCCTGCCGGCTCTGTTCAAGGAGGCCGTCGAGCGGTTCCGGTTGCAACCGACGGGCGTTTCGAAGTACCGTCGGTGCGTGCGGGCCGCCGGTTTGGCGAACGGCACGGAAGGGGCCAACGATGCCTGAGTGGTGGGAACCGGTCAATTCCTGGATGCGGCACGCCCTCGGGGGCAACGACCAGCCCTTCACGGCCGACGTGATCGCTGCACGGGTGGTACTGGCGGCGGTGTATGGGTTCGCGGCGGCGGCGGTGTTCCGGCTCACGCTGGCCCGCAACCGCCCGGACGTGCGGACGATGCCCACCACCCTGGTGCTGCTCTCGGCCCTCATCGCCCTGGTATCGATGGTGATCGGCAACCAGCTCGCTCAGGCGTTCGGCCTGGTGGGGGCGCTGAGCATCATCCGCTTCCGCACCGTGGTGGACGACACCGCCGACACGGCGTTCGTCATCTTCGCCGTGGTCATCGGCATGGCCATCGGCAACGGTTACGCGGTGCTGGCGACGGTAGGGCTACCGCTCATCGCCCTGGCGGCGGCAATCATGGCGTGGTGGGACCAACCGCGGGCAGTGGAGAAAAACGCGACCCTGCGGGTGCGATTTGGGCTGGGAATCGACCCGGCGGTGGCCGAGGCACTGTTCACCGAACACCTGCGGAGCCACACGCTCGTGAGCCTGGAGACGGCAACCAAGGGGACGTGCGTGGAGGTGACGTACAGCGTGCGGTTGCGAGCGAACGGTGCGGCCCTGGCACTGGTGAACGCCCTGAACAAGACCGAAGGCGTGCAAGGCGTGGAGTTGAAGTTGGGGTGAGGACCTTGGCCGGTACGATCGGGTCATTCCCCTTTTTGTCGCCAGAAGTGTCCTTCACTGCCATCCGGATGTTGTGGGGCGGTAGGTGGTGACGCGGGGTGAAGGTTGACGGGCTTCGGCGCGATAGCTTCACCGCTCTCACGCCGCGCTTTCAGCATCCTTGAGGCAATTTCCCGCTCCCAGTTGAGCCGCCTCGACGTCAAGAACCGGGCAAATTGGTCGAGATTTCTGTTTCACCCCGGTCTTGTCTTTCCACGTAATGCAGACACACCTTCAGAGAGGAAGCACCCGCACCCGGCACCTCTTCGCGTCGATCACGATCAACGCCCCGGCGACGAGTGCGTCTCGGTGTTGACGAACTGCGGCGACGACGGCCGTTCCGACCTGATCCGGGAACACCTCGTGCCCGCGGAGTTAAATCACACTCGGGCCGGTCGCGTGGGTTAAAGCGAGCGTGGTCCCGAAGTCCAGGTCGTGGGTGAACACGACACACAGGCGTTGAAGTGCCCACGCCATCAACTCGGCGTCGTCGGCGTGGGGGTCGCCCACCGTGGACCAGTGGAGGGCGTCAATGCCATGTCGTCCGAAGAACTCCACCCAATCCGGAGTGAGGTTCATGTCGATGAGCAGACGGGGGTTCACGTCAGCACCAGTTCATCGACGTGCTCTTCCAGCCGCCACGCGGCGTAACTCAACGCGGCGACGATGTCTTCGGGTTCGAGGTACGGGTACGCCGCCAGAATCCGTTGGCGGTCGTGACCGCTGGCGAGCAGACCGACGATGGTGCCGACCGTCACCCGCAGCCCGCGGATGCACGGCTTTCCGCCCATCTGCTTCGGGTCGAGCGTGATGCGGTCGAAGGTCATCGGGTCTCTCCACCCCAGGCGGCTCACGCCGCTGGTTCACCGGAAACCGCACTCGGCGAGTGCCGAGCACATGTTCACCCCTGCTTCTGGCGGTCGTACTTCTTCCGTTCGTTCTCCTTCAGCCAGATCTTCCGCATGCGGATGCCGGCCGGGGTGATCTCGACCAGTTCGTCGTCCTCGATGTATTCGAGCGCCATCTCCATGCTGAACCGCGTCGGCGGCTTGATGGCCGCCTTGGCATCGCTACCGCTGGCCCGCATGTTGGTGAGCGGCTTGGGGTCGGTGACGTTCACCACCATGTCCTTGTCTCGCGGCGCCTGCCCGACGATCTGCCCCTCGTACACCTCATCGCCGGGGGCGACGAACAGCGTGCCGTCCAGCCCGTCGCACGAGTAGGCCGTCACCTTGGCCGTGTTCTTGGACACATACACCCCGTTCGCCCGGCCGACCGTGGCCCCCTTCATCGGGCGGTATTCGAGGAAGTTGTGGTGCATGATGATGGTCCCCTGGGTGGCCGTCAGCATGCGGGTCCGCAGGCCGATGAGCGAGCGGGCGGGGATGTGGAACTCGGCCTGGATGACGCCGCGGTGATTCTCCATCCGCAGGAACTCGCCATACCGCTCGAGCACCAGCTTCATCACCGAACTCTGGTGCTCGCCCGGCACCTCCACCACCAGGTGTTCGTACGGCTCGCACTTCACCCCGTCGATTTCCTTCGTGATCACTCGCGGCTTGCCGACCGCCACCTCGCTCCCCTCCCGCCGCATGGTTTCAAGCAACACGCCCAGGTGAAGCAGGCCGCGCCCGCTGACGATGAACTCGCTCTCCCGCTCGCCGGGAACGACCCGCAGGGCGACGTTGTGCTGCAACTCCTGATCGAGCCGGGCGCGGAGTTCGCGGCTGGTGAGCGGCTTACCGTCCTTGCTGGCGAACGGCGAGTCGTTCACCTTGAACACCATGTCGAGCGTTGGCTCGTCGATGGTGAGGGGGGGCAAGGGCAGTGGTTTCTCCAACTCGCAGATGGTGTCGCCGATATCGGCGTCGTCGATCCCCACCACACAGCAGATGTCGCCCGCCCGCACCTCGTCCACCTCTTTGCGGGCCAGCCGGTCGAACTCCTGCACCATCACCACCGTGTCGGCGAACGTGGTGCCGTCCTTCTGCTTGACCACCGTCACCCGCTGGTTCTTGCGGATCTTGCCGCCGAACACCCGGCCGACGGCGATCTTGCCCACGAACTGGTCGTAGGTGAGGGCCATCACCTGGAACTGGAGGGGGGTGGAGTCGTCGCCCACCGGGGGGGGCACGGTGTTCAGGATGGCGTCGAACAGCGGGCGGAGGTCCTTCGGCTCGACGGTCATGTCGGTGGTGGCGACACCGTTGCGCCCGCTGGCGTAGATGACCGGGAAGTTGGCCTGGTCGTCCGTCGCCCCGAGTTCGATGAACAGGTCGAACACCATGCTGTGGATTTCGTCGATGCGGGCGTCCGGGCGGTCGATCTTGTTGATCACCACGATCGGCTTCAGCCCGCACGCGAACGCCTTCCGCAGCACGAACCGCGTCTGCGGGAGTGGGCCTTCGGCGCTATCCACCAGCAGGAACACCCCGTCGGCCATTTTCAGAATTCGTTCCACCTCGCCGCCGAAGTCGGCGTGGCCGGGCGTGTCGATCAGGTTGACCTTCACATCGCCGAGGCGAATGGCACAGTTCTTCGCCAGGATGGTGATGCCGCGTTCGCGTTCCTGGTCGTTGCTGTCCATGATCAGCCCGTGCTGGCCGCCGACGAGCTTGTCCAGCTCTTCGTTGCGGAACAGGCCGGACTGGCGGAGCATTTGGTCCACCAAGGTCGTTTTGCCGTGGTCGACGTGAGCGATGACGGCGACGTTACGCAGATCGGTGCGCTTCATGGGTTCCGGAAACGGTTCGTGGCGTCGAGAGGCTATCAACGGACCATGATAGGTATTGTGCAGGCGGATGCGAGAGAAGAAGACGTGAGCATCCGGCGGGGAGCGGTCGGCGGCCCGAGATTGTTCGCCTCCTGGCCACCGTTGGGGTACATTTTCTAAGCCCTCTCTCGCTCGCGGCCCGGAACGCCCCTATGCAGATCTTGCTCGTTCGCCACGCCGAGGCGGTGAATGTCGGAGGGCTGATCTCCACCGACGCCGACCGTCACCTGACCGGCCGGGGCCTCCAGACCGCCGCCCGGCTGGGCGAAAAACTCGCCGGGAAGGTCTCGCTCGATGCCGTGGTGAGCAGCCCGTTCACCCGTGCCAAGCAGACGGCCAAGCCTCTGCTCGCCCTTGCCCCCGCGGGGGCCGAACTGGTGTTCTGCCCCGAGTTGGTACCGATGAGCATGAACCCGACGGCAGTGGCCGCGACACTCGCCCGGCTGGGAATGCCGTCGGTCGCGGTGGTCGGCCACCTCCCCGACCTGGGAGTACTGGCCGCTTGGCTGACGGGCGGGACGATGGAGTTCGAGCGCGGATCGGCGGCTCTGATCCGTACCGACGCACAAGTGACGCAGGGGAGCGGCGAACTCCAGTGGCTCATAAACCCCGAGTGGTACGAGTAGCACGGCCAAGAATGCCGGTGTCACTTACACCTTGAACACCACCCGGGCGTTGTCTTCAAACACCGCCGGGTGATGCAACGGGGGAATGATCTGCCCGACGAACTCGCGGTATGGGGCGATGGGGATCAACGGCCAGTCGGTGCCGAACAAGAAGCGATTCGGCCGTTCGGCGTAGCGAAACGCGGTGCGGATGCGGGTGGCGATGTCGTTCAAGGTGTCGAAGTGCTCGGCCTCGGTCGGCTCCAGGCCATCGCCCACCACCAGTCCGGAGAGATCGGCCCAGACGTTCAGGTTTTTGTAGATCACTTCCGCGGCGTCGACCGTCCACGGGTTGCCCAGGTGGGCCATCACGAACTTCGTTTTCGGATGATCGACGGCGACCTCATCGACCCCGAGCGGGTGAGCATATTTCAGCTTCGCTTCGGGGCTGTAGGTATCGCCGGTGTGGAACACCACCGGAATGTTGAAGTGGGCGGCGAGTTCGTAGTATCGGCGGTAGTTCGGGTGGGCCGGTTCGTAGTGCAGATACCCGAGATAGCACTTCAACGCCACCACCCGCCCGCGGGCCAGTTCGTCCTCCACCCGGCGGAGGTGGTCGGGTAGGTCGCCCCGCTTCGGGCAACAGATGCCAATCGGCCGGAGGCCCGGTACGAGGTCGGCGAGGGCGAGGGTCCGGTGGATGCCGAGTGGGTCGTCGTCGCCGGTGCCCCACTCTCCCATCGCGAAGGCATGAGACACCCTGGCAGCCTTCATTTCTGCCACGAGCGCTGCCGCCACCGCTTCCGGCCGCATTCGCAACGTGCCGGCCAGCGACCCGACGCCGGGCAAGTTGGGCGGAACGACGTGAACGTGAGCGTCGATCATCGGGTGAGAGCCGATTGGGTTCCGCACATTTTACGGAACAAAAGCCCAGAACGGAGCGACCGGGTGGCATTCCGCCTCACCCGGTCGCTCCGTTTCGGTTGCCCCCCCCCAGCCCCTTACTTCTTCTCCGCTCCCGCCGCTGGCACCACGGGCGGCAAGCCCACGCCGGGGGCGATCGGCTGCGGGCCGGCTGGCAACGCCCCGCCGACCCCGGCTCCCGGCACCGGCACCGCCGGCTTCTCCGGGCGGAAGGTCGACATATCGTGGCGACGGACGACCACACCGCCAGTCGGGCCGGCGGCCATCGTGTAGACACCGAACTTGCCGGTACTCGTCTCGGCCAGGTACAAGGCCGACTGACCGGCGCTCACCCATCCGGTGGTCATGAGGAAGTGGACATCGGCCTTCGGGGCCAGTTCAAATTCGCCGACCAGATCGACCTCGGCCCAACCGACGATCTTCCCCTGAGCCTTGTCGATGACGGTGGCAAGCAGTTTGCCGCTCTTGTAGTCGAGCAGCCACACCCCGTCGGCCTGGATCTTGGGGTTGATGTTCACTGCACCGGTGGCCATCACGTAGTCGTCGTAGCGGTCGTTCGATGCCGCCTTCACGGGCATCTCGCGGCCCAGCGCCAGGACTGCCACCACCGCCCCGACGCCCACTCCCAATCCCGCCGCAATGCCGCACACCACACCCGTGCCCCTGCCCATGACACGCCCTCCGTGACAGTTCGACCTCGCCATGAGGAGGCGACCATACCGCCCGCGATGGTGGTGTCTAGCCGAACCGCCTTCCCCCGTCTGCCCCTTCCCGGCTATCCTAAACCCACTGTTTCCTCACCCCCCTTGGTGCCGCATGACCCGCCCCCGTTCGGCCCCCGGCAACGAACCGAAGCCACTCCGGCCCTCCCGATTCCACAAACTCCTCACCCCGTTGAAGATCGGGCTGGTGTTGTTCGTGCTGGCCGCCGGCGGGGCTTGCCTCGTCTCTCAGACGAACCCCCCCACCGACAGCAAACCGGCCCCCAGCCCGGCAGCCACTTCCGGTAGCCAAAACGAGTTCCTGTTTTGCTTCTGGAACGTCGAGAACCTGTTCGACGACAAGGACGACAAGCGGCGAGAGGTGGATGAGCAGTACGACAACCCTTTCGCTGAGAATGCCAAACTGCGAGCGCTGAAGTACGACCGCATCGCTTCCGCACTGGTCGGCATGAACGAT
>JALOQR010000311.1 GCA_025459365.1 Fimbriiglobus sp. | reverse complement strand
ATGAAAACTCACCGACTGGCTCGTATCGCGGAAGTGGTCCGCGAGGTGGCCGCCAACACCATCCTGTTCGAGATCCGCGACCCGCGGGTGAAAGGCGTCACCGTCACCCGGTGCGAGGTCAGCGCCGACCTGCAGCATGCGAAGGTGTACGTGTCCGTCATGGGCACCGAGAAGCAGCAGCGTGATGCGCTGGTGGGCCTGCGAAACGCCGCCGGGTTTATCCAGTCGAAACTGGCCGATCGGTTGGCCACCCGCTTCCTGCCGGTGCTCGGGTTTGTGGTCGATGAAGGGGTCAAGAAGAGCATCGAGGTGGCCCGCATCCTGGCCGAGGAGCGGAAACTCCGTGGCGAGGTCGACCCGCCGGCGGTTGACGCCGACGCCGCTTCCGCCGAAGATGACGACGACGCCGAGGACGAGGCGGACGCCGGTTCCCCGGACGGGACTCCCGACGCCCGCTGACCCACCCACCGCCCGGTGGGTTGTTCGATGGACCGACCCCTCACCGCGAGCGACACCATGCCGGCCGCCCCGAACAAGCAGACGCAGCTCGCCCACCTCCAGGCCGCCCTGAAGAAGAAAACCGCCGCCCCCGCCGAACAGCCCGAGCGGACTGTGCTGGAAGAGGTGGTGTACGCCATCCTCCGCGACAGCGCCACCTCCGAGCAGGCCGACGCCGCCTTCGCCCGACTGAAAGAAACGTTTTTCGACTGGAACGAGATCCGCGTCAGCTCGGTACAGGAAGTGGCCGACGCCGTCCACGGCCTGCCCGGCGCGGGCGACAAGGGCGAGCGGGTGATCAAGTTCCTTCAGGAAGTGTTCGAGGAAATCTACGGGTTCGACCTCGGCGACATCGCCAAAAAGGGTGTGAAGCAGGCCGCCAAGCAACTCGCCCGGTACAAGAGTGGGGTGAACGAGTTCGTGGTGGCGTGGGTCACGCAACGGGCGCTCGGCGGGCATGCCGTGCCGCTCGATCACCCGACCGTCCGCCTGCTACAACGGGTGGCCGTGCTCGACGCCGATATCGACGACGCCGAGGCCGCCCGCGGCACGCTCGAACACCTCATCCCAAAGGCTTCTGGCCCGGACTTCACCGACCGCGCCGCCGTGTTCGCCGCCACCGTCTGCACCGAAGACCACCCGAAGTGCGAGGGATGCCCGATGCTCTCGCATTGCCCCACCGGCCAGACACTCACCGCCAAGCCGAAGAAAGAAGTGAAGGAAGCGAAGCCGAAGAAGAAGTGAGCCACTCCATGGCCGCGTTCCCACCGCCGCAGTTACGCCTTCACATCCGCCAACCGCTCCGCGACTTGTTCCGCCACTGCGAGAGGAACTGCGAGGCCGGGTGCTGCGGGGCCGACGCCTTCGACCAGGACCCAGTGCTTGTTCGTGAGTGGCTGGTGGACTACGGAGGCGAGACAGGAACCGTCCTCGGACAATTCGAATCGCTTCTGGATGAGATCAGTCGGCATCGTGGATCGGTCGTTGCCAACGTGTATGACGGGTGCTTCGGCGAGACCTGGCAGACCCCACACGACTGTCTCACGTATTTCGCCGGCTGGCGTTTAATCATCGCCGTCGCGGTGCGGGGAATGAACGAACCCACCTTCTTCGACCCGCGGTGGCTAACCGAAACAGTCGTCGCTCTGCGGAACGCCATCGTGGCCGAGAAGGCCTTCGACCGCCTGCCGATCCTGGCCGACGCCCTCGAAGAGGCTGGGTGCGACAACCGCGAGATCCTCGACCACCTGCGGGCGAACGACGACCACGGCCACCATTGCTGGGTGCTGGACCTGTTGAGCGTGGGGTAGGGAGGCCCGCTCTCTCCGGGAGCGGGTTTTGCACCGACTCTCGGAGAGAGTCGGGCACCCTATCTGACGCTCGCCCGCAACCCGTCCACGATGCTCGGATACTGCGGTTCGAAGCCAAGTCGCCCCTTCGCCTTCGCGTTACTCACCCTGCGATTTGCCTCGACCGCCCCGCCACCCTCGAACATCGGCACCGGGGCGCCGATCAACTCGGCCGTGCGGGTGAACAGCTCACGCCGCGTCGGCGGGGCGTCGTCGGCGATGAGGTACGTCTCGCCCAGCGTGGCGTTCGCTTCGGCCGCCAGCACCGCCCGCACGCCGTCGTCCACATGGATCAGGTTCACATACCGCTCGCCGTCGCCCGGCACCGGTTCACCTTTCAGGAGCGATGCCTGCCGCAGTACCCGCCCCGGCCCATAGATCCCGGCGAACCGCAGGATCACTGCATCTGGGCGATATCGCCGGAGCGTTTGCTCCGCTTCGAGGACGATTTTCCCCGATTCTTCCAATGGTTCGGTGGAAGACGATTCGTTGACCCAGCCGCCGTCGGTCTGGCCGTAGACGGAAGTGGACGAGATGTAGAGGAAACGCGAGCCGGGTCGTGGCGAACCCGCTTTTCGCAACACGTTTCCCAACCCGCCGACGTACACCTCTCGCATCGGCTTCCCGGCGCGGCGGTCCAGGCCCACCGCGTACAGCACCGTGTCGGTCGGCGGTAACTGGAGCGATTCCGGATTCAGCACGTCTCCCACGATCGGCTCGATACCGGCGGCTCGCAGTTCGTCGGCCCGCCCGCGGGTGAGGGCGTAAACCTTCCGCCCCGCCGCAAGCCATACCTTCGCCGCCCGCAATCCCAGGTATCCGCAGCCAATGATCAGCACCGACATAATCCCCTCCGGAAAGACTGCCCCACCGTCAACGTATACTTTCACAGACGCACGACGGGTATGCGTCGCTATCTCCTCTCTCTCCCAGAGGTGTTGACCTCATGTCTGCCAACCCCCCGGAACATTATTCCGATCCATTCGAGCAGTCAGCGGTTTACCGCATGGCCCGCAATCAACTCAGGGATGCCGCCCGCCATCTCGACAACATCGACCCCGGCATTATTGCCCGCCTGGAAGTCCCCAAGCGGAGCATGATGGTGAGCGTGCCGGTTCGCATGGACGACGGCAGCACCCGCATGTTCACTGGCTACCGGGTGCAGCACTCGATCACCAGCGGGGCGAGCAAGGGAGGGCTGCGCTATGCCCCATCGGTGGACCTCGGCGAGGTGGCGGCGCTGGCGATGTGGATGAGCTGGAAGTGCGGCATCATGGGCTTACCGTTCGGCGGGGCGAAGGGGGGCATTGCCGTCGATACCGCCC
The DNA here is from genome assembly GCA_025459365.1 of Fimbriiglobus sp. Classification (GTDB taxonomy): domain Bacteria; phylum Planctomycetota; class Planctomycetia; order Gemmatales; family Gemmataceae; genus JALHQU01. Next base: position 5,414 of record JALOQR010000311.1, on the reverse strand, counting down.
AGATCTCCGCTAGCGAGAAACAGCGGCTCACCCGCCGGTTCACCGACGAAATCCTGACCATCATCGGCCCGCGGATCGATGTCATGGCCCCCGACATGGGCACCGATGAACAGACCATGGCCTGGATCTACGACACCTACAGCATGAAAGTGGGGTACGCCTGCCCGGAGATCGTGACTGGCAAACCGGTCGAACTGGGCGGATGCGTCGGTCGTCGCGAAGCGACCGGTCGCGGGGTGACGTACTGCATCGAGATGGCCGCCGAGGAGTACAAGCTACCACTCAATGGCGCAACGGCTGTGGTGCAGGGATATGGGAACGTGGGTAGTGTGACGTGCGAGGAACTGCACAAACGGGGAGTCAAGGTGATCGCAGTGGGCGACCGCTATGCGGCTGTGTTCAACCCGAAGGGGCTGGATATCCCCGCTCTGTATCGGCACGTTTACGAGAACCGCGACAATCCCCTGAAGACCGTCGATGGCTTTCCCGGCGGGGAAAAACTCCCGCTCGCCGATCTTCTCACGCTGAAGTGCGACGTACTCATCCCGGCGGCCATGGAACGTGTGCTCACCGAAGAGATCGCCCAGAAAGTCAACTGCCGCATCATCGCGGAGGGAGCAAACGGGCCGACGACCATGAAGGCCGACACGGTGCTGAACGAAAAGGGTGTGTTCATCATCCCCGACGTACTGTGCAACGCCGGCGGCGTGACGGTGAGTTACTTCGAGTGGGTGCAAGACCTGGCGCAGTTCATGTGGGACGAAGATCGCGTGAACAGCGAATTGCGAAAACAGATGGCCAAGGCGTACAAGCGGGTGCGGGCCAAGGCGACCGAGAAGAACATTTCGATGCGGACGGCAGCCCTGGTCATCGGTGTGGAGAAGGTGGCCCGTGAGAAGGCCATGCGAGGGTTGTACCCGTGATCTGCCGGTGTGGTCGTCGGGGACCACTCGACCCGACGACCACCGCGTCTTGAGTCATTTTTGCTTTCTTTTCTCGTCTTCTGTTGCTTCGGTGGGTGGTTCTGTTGCGTTCGTCGGTCGTACCGTGACGATAAATGTGTGGCCCACCACACCTTTCGCCGGGACTACGAATGCTCAGCCCCCGACATTGTTCACGTTGGATGATGGCAGCGGTTCTCGGCTTGCTCCTGCACGCCACTGTCGATGCTCAATCGCCGGCCGCTCCACCGCCGACCGCTCCAAGTACGTTGCTCACGCCCACGTTTACCCCCTCCGCTTCCTCCCCGACGGCCGGTGTCGGGGCTATGCCCGCCGACTCGTGGGTGTGGGGGAACGACGGTGGTGATGCGGCGGAATCGATCGGCCGACGGCTCGAGTTACTCCCCAACGGGCTTCTGTGGGAACCGCAACTGGCGGACAAAAGCCAGCCCCGCCTCTCCGCGGTGTTCCACAACGCCGACAGTTTTTTCAGCCGACAGACGGCCGACCCGAGCATCGGCCTGACGGTCGGGCTGGGCCGTTTCCAGCCCACCAGCCGGTCGGACCTCGCAGTCCAGGTCGATCTGTTCGCCGTTGCACATCTGCGGTACTCCCGTGTCGACGAATCCATCGCGCAGAACTACCGGGCGGGTATCCCGATCACCTGGCGGGCGGGGAACTGGGTGGGGAAGTTTGGGTACGAGCACACCAGCACCCAACTGGGCGATGAGTTGTTCGAGTCGGGCCGGCGTGGCCGCATCACCTTCGAACGAGATGAGGTCGTCGGCGCACTTGGCTACCTGTGGCGCGATCAACTCCGGCCGTATGGTCAGGTCGGCTGCGCGATCTACCGCAACATTCCCGGTGATCCATCTCGCTGGCGGTACGATGTTGGGTTCGACTGGTACCGACGGCAAGACTCTGGCCCGCTCGGTCAGCCGTTCGCCGCAGTGAACGCCGCCTTTGACCCAGCCGTGGACTACGACGCCACCATGACCTACCAGGTGGGCTGGATGTGGAAGAAGCTGAACCAGCGGCTGGGGCAGGTGCGGGTTTACGCCGAGTTCTACGACGGGCACAGCATCTTTGGACAGTTGTTCAACACCCGTGAGCGGTACGCCGGTTTTGGCATTGTGGGTTCTTCCTTCTTCGGCTCTTCTTTCTTGGGTTCTTCCTTCTTCGGCTCTTCTTTCTTGGGTTCTTCCTTCTTCGGCTCGGCCGGCTTGGCGGTGCCAGCGGTGCTCGGCTTGGTGCCGCCGCTCGGGGTGGTCGGGCCGCAGCCAACGACGGTCAGGCCAGCGATGAACGCGAGCAGAGCGAACAGCTTCGTGCGCATGGTGTGTGTCTCCGGGTGTGGGGATTTGATCCGGCCGCCCCTCTCCCAACCGGCCGTGAGTGCGTTGTGATATTAGCGGCGCAGTTAGATGTTGGCTACGTCTGGCATGCAAAATGTTACCTCCTTCGGCCGGGTGGCGGGCGGGGTGTTCGCCCCGCCGCGAATCGCGATAATGCCGCCCATGTTCGACGCATTGCGACGCCTCGGCCGGCGGGCGAAGGCGGCCTACCAGAGGCGGTTCGACCCGCCCGACCCCGATACGGTGCTGCGGCTCGACGACCTGCCGCGCATCAACGCCATTCTCGCCGGGGCCGGGCTACCCCCACTCGCCGCTCCGCCCACACCTGATCCGATCCTCGGCGAACGGCCGCTTCGGGTGTATGAGCTGGTGCCCGAACTACGGGAGGCGCTGCCCTTCGCCCTCACCCCCGCCGAGCGGCAGCAGTTCCTCGGCTGGGCGGTCATGCACTCCAGCGGCATCCACAAGGTGACGGCCGACCAGACGCTCGCCCTCCTCGCCCACCTCGACCGCCAACCCGACCGCGGGCTGGAATTGGCCTACCGCCTGAACCCGGCCTGGCAACAGGCAGTGCCCGACGCCCTCACCGGCGGCGGGTGGCGGCGGCTCAAGCGGCACCTCCGGGCTGTTCTTGGAATCGATGGCCGGTGGTTGCGCCGTGCCCGGCTGACGACCGCCAGTCGGCTGCGGGGTCGCGGGGTGAATGTAATCGCCCACCACGACTACCCGAGCGGTTTGCAGAACGTGACCCTCGATCTGCTCGCCGCCCTTCGTCGAGCCGGGTACGCCACCGCCCTGCGGGATTTGCCTGTCACGCAACGGCCCGACCCCACCGCTCCCCGCAAGTTGGACGGCGAAGTGTTCCCCACTTCCATCGTCGTTTCGGCGGTGAACACCTTCCCGGACGAGTGGTTCCGTACCGCTGGGCTGTGGATGCGGCCGGGGGTGCGGCGGGTCGCCGTGTGGTACTGGGAGATGGAGGAGGTGCCGGCCGAGTGGGTGCCGCGGCTCGGTTGGGCCGACGAGGTCTGGGCACCGACCCGGTTCACCGCCGACGCCTTCCGCAAGGCAGTCCAGGTGCCGGTGAAGGTGGTGACGCCGGGGTTCGAGTTGCCGGCGTTCGCCCCGCTTCCGCGGTCGTACTTTGGGCTGACCGAGGGCCGCTTCACGGTGCTGTTCACTTTCGACATGCGGAGCGTGATGGTTCGCAAGAACCCGATCGGGCTAGTCGCCGCCTTCCGCAAGGCGTTCCCCGATCACGCCGAGGCGGAGTTGGTGGTGAAAGTGTCGAACGGCGAGCACAGCCGGGAGAACCTGGGCCAGCTCCGTGCCGCCGCCGACGCCGCCGGGGTACGGCTGATCGACGCCTTTCTGCCGCGGGCCGAACTCCTCGCCCTGATGGACTGCTGCGACTGCTACGCTTCGCTGCACTTCGCCGAGGGGCTGGGGCTGGGCATGGCCGAGGCGATGGCCTTGAGCAAACCGGTGGTCGCCAGCGACTACTCGGGCAACACCGACTTCATGACCGCCGACAACAGCTACCCGGTGCGGACGCGGCGGGTGACCATCCCCGAAGACTATCCGCCATTCCGCGCCGGGCTGATCTGGGGCGAACCAGACCTCGACCACGCCGCCGAACTGCTCCGCCGGGTCCGCGACCGCCCGGACGAAGCCAGGGCGAAGGCCGAGCGAGGCCGCGCCGACGTGCAGAAGTTGTTCTCCCCCGCCGCCTACGCCGACCGCGTAAGGGCGGCTCTCGCCGACCCCGCCTGATCCCACCACCCCGAGGCCCGCCGTGCTCCTCTTCGACGCCCACCTCGACCTCGCCATGAACGCCGTGGACTGGAACCGCGACCTGCGGATGGACGTCCACGACATCCGCGTGCAGGAGCAGGTGTATGGCCTGACCGATCTCGGCCGGCAGACTGGTACCGTGTCGTTCCCCGAGTTGAAGAAGGCCGAGGTCCATATCGGCGTTGCCACACTCATTGCTCGGCAAGAGTTGGCCATCAACCACCCGCTCGGCATGACCACCCCGGAGGCGTGCTATGCCATGTGCCACGCTCACCTGGCGTATTACCGGGCGATGGAGAAGGCGGGGTGGGTGCGAATGCTGCGGACGAAGAAAGATCTCGCATCGCACCTGGACGACATCGCCGCCCGGCCTGGGAAGTCGCCGTTCGGGTTCGTGCTGAGCATGGAGTGCGGGGACGCCGTACTCGACCCGGAGAACATCCACGAGTGGCACGCCAACGGCTTGCGAGCCATCGGCATCACCCACTACGGGCCGAACCGCTACGGCGGCGGCACGCGGTGCGAGGTGGGGCTGGCGGCCGACGCCCTGCCGCTGCTTGACCACATCCAGAAGCTCGGCATCGCCCTCGACATGACGCACCTGTCGGACAAGGCGTTCTGGCAGGTGGCCGACCGGTTCGGCGGGCGGGTGCTGGCCAGCCACCAGAACGCCCGCAAGTTCTGCGACTGGCAGCGGCAGTTCTCGGACGAGCAGTTGAAGCACGTCATCGCTCGCGGCGGGGTGATCGGGGTGGCGTTCGACGCCATCATGCTGCAACCGGGCTGGGTGCGGGGGACAACGAAGCCGTGGGTGACGATCGAGCGGGCGGTGGAGAACATCGACCACGTCTGCCAGCTCGCCGGGAACTGCCGGCACTCGGGCATCGGCTCGGACCTCGACGGCGGGTACGGTTATGAGCAGACGCCGGCCGACGTGAACACCATCGCCGACCTGCAGAAGATCCCGGAGTTGCTCGACAAGCGGGGTTACAAGCGGGCCGATGTGGAGGCGATCATGCACGGCAACTGGCTGCGGTTCTTTGGCGAGGTGCTGCCGGGGTGACGGATGCACACCGCCTCTTCTGCGTGCGATGCGTGTCCCCCCTCTCCCGGTCGGTCTCGCTCCGCTCGACCGCCCACCCTCTCCGTCCGGGGGAGAGGGTTTCCGCCGCCCACCTCACCCCTGCCCCGAGAGCGTCGGCCCGGCGGCAAGCACCACCCTCTCCCCCGGAGGGAGAGGGTGGGCGGTCGAGCGGAGCGAGACCGACCGGGAGAGGGGGGACACGGATCGCACGCAGAAGAGGCGGTGTGCATCCGTCACCCC
>JALOQR010000310.1 GCA_025459365.1 Fimbriiglobus sp. | reverse complement strand
CCTTTGCGGTCGAGCATGTGGACGTTGATGAAGTGGGCCCAGCGGTCCACCTCGCCGCTGTCTGGGCCGGTCATCCCGCCGTTGCGGGCGATCTCCAATCCGCCGCTCTTCGCCTGGAAATCGACCCAAATCTCGTTCGAATCCACCGTGCCCTGCGAGAAGTGGTGACCGATGGCGAGTGTCCGCACGACGACCTCCACCACGTAGCTCTTACCAGGTTGGAGGGTCGGCAACTCCGGCCGTAGTTTGGTCAGGCTCGCGGGGTCTCGCATGTCCGACTTCACCCCGAATAGGTCGATCCGCAGTTTCTTGTCGGTGCCGTCTGGGCTGCCCTTGAGGTAGCCCTCATGCATCGCGATTGTCTCGTTGAACCCGGCGGTGTGTTTGGCGTAGCGCGGGTCATCCTTCAGCATGGTGAAGAGGCCCGTGTTGGCACCGGCAAAACGGTGGTTGTGGACCTTCGCAGTGCCGCTCTTGTCGAAGTCCTTCGCTCCGAAATCGGTGCTCGGCTTGAGCGGCATGTGGCAGACGGCACAATTCTCCTTGGCCGTCGCTGGGTAGTAGAAGCTCCGCACTCCGTGCCCACTGACCCCGCTCAGCAGGTAGGAGTCGTAGTGGTTTTGGCCGCGGAGGAATTCCTTGTAGTGGTTCAGTTCGACCGGCAGGCTCACCTTGTGACAGGTCGCGCAGAACTCGGCCGTCTTGTGGAATGGCTTGAGGAAGGTCTTCTTGTGGAAGTCGGGCTTGGCCTTCACCAATTGTTGGTTCATCCACTGGGCCAGGGGATCTTTGCTGGTCGCGAAGGGGTAATGAGCCGGTTCTTCCAGGGTGTAGGCCCCATTACCGAAGGTGCCGTTCACGTGGGTGATGCCGTGGCACGCCGTGCAGGTGATGCCAGCGTGGGCGGTCTTGTGGTTGACGTCGTCGAAGTTCGGGTCGTCGAACGCCCCGCTCAAGAACGGTACCGGATCGTGACAGCCAGCGCACCACCGTGAGCCTTTCACCGTGCCGTACTGCTCTAGCCCCACCTTGCGGGTCTCTCGGACGCTGAACAAGTAAGCCGGGTTGTTGAACGAACTGAACTTGTGTGCCGAATGGAAGTGATCGTTTGCGACGTCTTGATGGCACTTGGCGCAGTAGTCGTCCATCATCAACACATCGGCGTCGATGAACTTGCCGTCGGCGGTGCGAGTCATCGCCGGTTCGAAGTATTGTGCACCTTCTTTCGGCCCCTCCCGCCCCCACTTCTGCGGATCCTGAGCATGCATGACGAGCATCACAGCCGTGATCGCTCCGACCCCAGCCGCCCACCCCCAGGCCATCTTCCACTTGATCGGGGGACCGGCCCGCCGGTGCCAAATGTAGGCCAGCACCGCGGCCACCGGAAGGATCACATGGAGTCCGTAGACCACCCACCGCTGGACCGAACCTTCGGGCAGTTGGGGCATGCCATCGAGTTGAACCAGGGCGAATCCGGTGGCTGCGACCAACAACCCGACGCCAAAGAGCAAAATGCCCAACCGCACCGCCAGCCGGTTCCGGCGCTTTCGTGCGGTCCACCAGTGATAGGCTCCGAAGGCGATGTAAGGCAGAGTGCCGACCACCCCGAGGGCAATGTGGCCGAAGAACACCCACAGGGCAAAAGGGGTGGTGTAGTCGTTCGGAGCGAGTGCGAAATTGAGGATGCGCACCGCGGACAGGTACACGCCGGTAGCCCCGAGTACGGCGAATCCGACGAAGACCAGCCAGAGCATGACACGCAATTTCGGGCCAATCGCTGGAACGTATGACGCGGGGGCAGTGGTAGGCCGTCGGACGACTGTGACAACTGGTGACGTGGTCTGATCCATATCGACACCGGAGAGAGGGTGTAGCCGACGAGGATGAAGATAGTTAAAGATACCGCAACCTGCCGGTGTGACCAACTGGCGAGCCGCGCGGCGTGAGCTGGCGGTTTTTTCTCCCAACCGGCCCCTCACGGGGCACGGCCCGCCGATCCCCACCATGCGTTACCTGGCCGCTGCCTGTCAGACCGACTTCCCCAATCCGACCACCCGAACCGAGATCACCGACCGCGTTGGGCGGATGCTAGCCATGATTGAGCGGGCGGTCGTCGGATATCGACCTTTCGGCGACGTGCGATTAGTGGTGTTCCCCGAGTTCGCTCACGCCGCCCCGATCTACGAGACGGCCGAGGAACTGGCCGACAAGCTGGCGGTGCCGCTGCCCAACGAACACACCGACCGCTACCACAAGAAAGCCCGCGAACATGGAATCTACATTCAGACGGGCAGTTTCCTGGAGGTCTGTACGAAATACCCCGGCCGGGTGTTCAACACAACCTGCCTGATCGGCCCGGACGGATTGCTCTACAAGTACCGGAAAGTCCATCCGTGGCTGCCGTGGGAAGTCCACGCCAGCCCGCATGACCTTCCCGACTACACCGATCATCCGTTCCCGGTCGCGGAGACCGAAATCGGCACTCTTGGCTGTGCGATTTGCTACGACTGGATCTTCCCCGAGGCGATCCGTGAACTGGCACTTCAAGGGGCTGAGGTTCTGATCCGGGTGAGCGCCTATATGGATCCGTGGGGCGCGACTCCACCCCTGGATTGGTGGACGGTAGTGAACCGTTGCCGTGCGTTGGAGAATACCGCCTTCGTGGTCGCCGCCAATCAGGGGGCGAGCGCTCACCATTACCCGCCGTTCTCGTGGCCGGGTGGGAGTATGATCGTCGATTACGATGGTCGGATTTTGAGCCAGGCCGACCCCGGCCCTGGGGAGAAAATCGTGGTCTCGACTATCGACGTCGCCCAACTCCGGGCGGAAAAACAACGCCGCACCGGTCACGCCTTGCTTGCTCATCGTCGCCCGGAGGTGTACCGGCATGCCGCAAAGCCGGCATTCCCCCCTGCGGGTGCTGCGGCGATCACCTACGCAATGAACGAAGAACGAACGCGAAGAACGGGGTCTCCCTGAGTCGTTCACGGGGGATCACTGCGCCACAACTCGGCGTGGTTCTCAATTAAGAAGCTGCTTTTTGTCATGCAATCTCAGTAGCAAGGTCTACTCCCCTTTCCCCCTGTCCGGGGTCGGTCGCAGTAGCAAAAAAGTGAAAAAGAGGCTGAATTTCGCCACTTTAGGGGTGGCAGTGGCAAGGGGGGGTAGGTGTGTGGCAGGTGGCAGTGTGGCAGACAGGGGGGGGCTTCCAAGCCGTGGCCGGTAGTGCAACTCATTCCCCGATCACCAAGATGCTTCCCCGGACGAAAGTCGACCAACACCTGACAGTCCATTCCTCCTGATCACCACTCCGACTGTTGATGCGGTGGTTTGCATTCAACCGGCCCCGCATTGTTGACGGGAAGTGATGACTATTCCTCCACACGGAGATGACCGGCCTCCAGTCGCCGAAGTTGTTCAAATGAATCGTCAAACTGTGGGGCGGCCTCAATGGTGCAGGGCTGCGGGGGTCAAGTGGTCGAAGGTGAACCGAACTCAGTGGCCTGGTCCGACAGCGATGGGCAACGCTTCCCAATCCGCCGGTGCATGCGATACAATCGGTTGACCTGTCGCACATCACCGACCTTCCCCCAGGAGGCGACCGCCGTGCCTAGCCCGTTCCCCGGAATGGACCCGTTCCTCGAAGGCCCGGCGGTGTGGCCGTCGTTCCACCGGCATCTGGTCGCGGCTGTGTACCAGATGCTTCTCCCGGGTTTGGTCGATCGTTATCGAGCACGTGTGGTCCCCCGAAACTACACGTCGGAATTGGTGCTGTTTACGTCGGTGAGCCGTGAGAACCATGCCGAGGAGTTCATTGAAATTCGCAGTCGCAACGACGGTCGGCTGGTGACGTTGGTGGAGTTGGTATCGGTTGGCAACCGCACAACTGCCGCCGGTAGGGCTGTCTATCTGGCCACCCGTGCCGACGCCCAGGCCGAGCGTGCCGGGGTTGTTGAGATCGATCTTGTCACCCAGGGGAAGCCGCCCGTAGACCTCGACCGCTCCGCGCTCCCACCGTTCGACCACACGGTGTGCGTCACCCGCGGGTGCACTCCCGATCGGCACGAGATCTACAGTTGTAGCCTCCGCAAGCGATTGCCCAAGTTTAAACTCCCCCTGGCCGCAGATGACCGTGACACCGTGCTGGACCTGCAACTGGCCGTCGTCCGTGCCTACGACACCGGTCGGTTCGACACCCAACTCGACTACTCAAAGCCCCTCCCGCCGGATGTCAAACTGAAGGATGATGACCGTTTGTGGGCGATCCAGACCGCCAACCCGCCGAAAAAGCACTAAGGGCGGGCCTGAAGTTTTTCGCCCGGTGGAGTTTCCCGTCTTGCCTTCAGGAGCAGGGGGAGAGTCGTTTCACTTTCTTCTCGCCCGATGAGCGGGGTACGAGTAAGTTGGGACGTGATTTCCCATCACCCAATTGCCCCGCCATGATCGCCCCCACCGCACTGGCTACACCGATCCCCGTCGATACACCCGAGCCGTCTCCTGTCGCACGGGTTTTGGTGGTGGACGACGATCCCCTCTTAAGGGGGTTCTATCGCCCACTCTTTGTCAATCTCGGCTACACGGTCGATGAGGCGGCGAATGGATCAGAGGGGCTAACGGCCGCTGCTGCCCGCCCGTACGACATCATGCTTCTCGACCTGGACATGCCCAAAATGAGTGGCCGCGAGGTGCTACGGCATGTGCGATGGCGGTCGGTTGCCCCACATATGAAGGTACTCGTAGTCTCCGGGGCATGCGAAGCGGACGTGCTTTCAGAAGTCTTGGAAGCGGGGGCCGACGACTTTCTCACCAAGCCGGTTAGCCCTGCCCAACTGCGGGCGAGGGTCGGGGCGGCCCTTCGCCTCAAGCAAGCCCAAGACCGGGCGGATCGGCTTACTCGCACGATCGCCCAGGCCAACCTCGAGTTGGAGCAAGCACTCGGGAGCCGGGAAGGGGAGTTGGTGGCTGCACGGGGTGCATTGGTACTCGCCCTGGCCAAATTGGTCGAGGCTCGGTCGAATGAGACGGGTGCTCACTTGCTCCGCCTCCAGCGGTACACCGCACTGCTCGGCGAGGCCGCAGCCAAGACTCCGCCGTTCGCTCGCCGCCTCCCTCCGGAAGTACGCCAGACGATTGAGCAGGCGTCACCCCTTCATGACATCGGAAAGGTCGCCGTGCCCGACGCCGTGCTGAACAAACCGGGGAAGCTGACGGCGGAAGAGTTCGAGGTAATGAAGACGCACGCCGCCGCTGGTGCCGACACCTTGGCCGGGGTCAGCGAACAGTATCAGTTCGCTTCGGCGTTTCTGCACACTGCCCGCGAGATCGCCCGCAGCCACCACGAGAAATGGAGCGGAGCTGGTTATCCGGACGGGCTTGCTGGCGAGGCGATTCCGCTCTCCGCACGATTGGTCGCGGTGGCCGACGTCTACGATGCCCTCCGCTC
>JALOQR010000309.1 GCA_025459365.1 Fimbriiglobus sp. | reverse complement strand
GTTCGTGGCCGTCGTTGCCCTGTCGCGGTGCTTCGCCGGGCAGGGTCAACTACGCATCTGGATTACGCTGGCGGTCGTCCTGCCGGCGATGCGGTTGCTTTTCGATGCGGGTTGGCGGCAACGGAGGGTCGAGCAGGTCGGCCGGTGGTGGCGGGCGAGTGGCTGACCGGGCTGGTGTTGGTCGCTCTGCCCGCTGGAGTGATGTACTGCCTGCAGGCCGCCTTCACCATCTCCAGCGGGGACACGTGGGCGGTGGTTCCAACGGCTGCCAGCCTGGTGCGGGAAGGGAATCTGGACATCCGAGAGTACGTGCCCATCGCCCCGCCTGAATACACCACTGCCGACCCGTTCTTCGATGGTCTTCCCTACGGGGTCATGCCCACGTGGGTCGGTGTGTGCTCTCGCTACCCAGTGGGGATGACTGTCTTCGCCCTGCCGGTGGTCACGCTCGGGCTGGCGTGTGGGGGCGACTTCGACAATCCGGTTGTGGTAGCGGGGGTCGAACGGTGGGCCGCCACGTTAGTGGCAGTGGCCGTACTCGCGGCTTTCTTCCGCGTGGCCCTGTTGGTCGGTCCACCGTCGGCAGCGGCGTGGGCAACGGTATTTCTGGCGGTCGGTTCGGCGGTCTACACCACCCTGTCACAAGCCCTGTGGCAGCACGGCGGGGTGATGCTCGGCCTGCTGGCCTTGATCGCCACCGAACTGCACCCGCGGTTGCGGGCGTCGGCGTGGGGGCGGGTGCTGTTCGGGGCCGCCGTCGGGTTGGTGTTCGCCTGTCGGCTCAATGGGGTGCCGGCGGCGGTCGCGGTCGGCCTGTGGTCGCTGCTCGCCCATCGGCCGCGGGGACTGTGGAACTTGGCCGCTGCGATCATCGGGGTGGCCCCGTGGCTCGCCTTTTACCTTGTTGTGTATGGCTCCCCGCTCGGCCCGTCGGCATCGCAGGCGGCCGGGGCCAACTGGACGACCGACGTGGGTGGCCCGCTGCTCGGCCTGCTCTTCAGCCCGGCCCGCGGGCTGTTCGTGTATCAGCCGTGGGTGGTGCTGGCGATGGTCGGGTTGCTCCTGCCTCCGCGAGTCGGATGGAAGTGGGCGTGCGCGGGTCAGGCGACTGCTCAACTGCTCGTGGTGTCGGCGTGGGGGTACTGGTGGGGCGGGTCGTGCTGGGGATCGCGGTTGCTGTGCGAAATGCTCGTGCCGCTCGGCCTGTTGAGCGTGCCGGTGGTCGCGTGGTTGGTTGGCCGGCGGTGGGGTTGGTGGGTGCTGGCGGGGTTGGCAGTGGTGGCCGCCGTTCCCCAGGTACTCGGAGTGTGGGCGTTCACCACGTCGGCCAACTGGAAGGCGATGGACGGGTCGACCATGTGGAACCCACCAGCCTGGACGTGGCCGGCGTTCCGTTGAAGTCGCACGCGGGAACACCTACACCGAGTAGAACGCACCCTAGCCCAGGTTTGCCTGTGTTCCCCGCTCTCTTGCTCGCTCTCGCCCCGCTGGCCACGCCCGACCCGACCGCCCCGTGGGAACTCATTGAGGCCTGCCCGCGGCTGGTCGTCCGGGGGTCGGAGCGGTCCCGCGCCACTGCTGTTGTGATCGGCCAGAAAGACGGCTTCGCCTATCTACTGACGGCGCACCACGTCGTGGCCGACGATCCACCCGCCGAGGTGCAGTTCTTCACCCGCCGGTCGTACCCCAATCCCGCCCGTACCCTTCGCGGTTGTGAACTGGTGCTTCCCTTCCGCCAGGCCGATTTCGCCCTGTTGAAGGTGCCGACCGGCGATACACCGGTGCCGGTACTACCGCTGGCCGCCCCGCCGCCCCGCCCACGGAAGGTACCGTTCGCAGCGATTGCCGTCGGGTGCAGCGGCGGCGAACCCCCGACGGGGACGAAAGAAACGGTGGCGGCCCGGCGGTTCGGTCGGCGCGAAGGGGGCGAACAGGCATTCTTCTGGGAGACAGAGGCCGCACCGGTGGCGGGGCGGAGCGGTGGGCCACTGGTGGTTGATGGGCGGGTGGTTGGGTTGTGCGCGGCGGCGAAGGACGGCCGCGGCTACTACGCCCACCTCGACGAACTGCTTGCCGGCCTGAAGGGAGTGGGGTACGGCTGGCTGTGGGAGTGAGGTCACCCTGGTGAGCTGGGTGGTGCCCGCCCCGCTCGCCGGAATCCCCATACAAAACACCTCTCGCCGATCACCCTCTTCCGAACTCGACCGCGACCCCGCCCCCATGTCCCGGATCATCCTGGCCACCGACGCCTGGTACCCGCAGGTGAACGGCGTGGTCCGCACCATCGACATGACCGCGCGTACTCTGCGGGCGATGGGGCACACCGTCGAGATCATCGAACCAACCGGCCTGCTTGCCATCGGGGTGCCGTTTTACCCCGAAATCCGCCTTTGCTTCCCCCGCACCGGACCTCTGTACAAACGCATTCTGAAGTTCAACCCGGATCACGTCCACATCACCACCGAAGGCCCACTTGGGCTGGCCGTGCGGCAGTTCTGCCGCAACCGCAACTGGGCGTTCAGCACGAGCTACCACACCAAGTTTCCCGAGTACCTGCGGCGGCTGGCGTTCATCCCCGAGTCGTGGTCGTACCCGTTTCTGCGGTGGTTCCACTCGGCCGCCGATCCAATGATGACGGCCACCCCGAGCCTGGAGGCCGAACTGCGGGCACGGGGGTTCAACGGCTTGCATGCCCGCTGGAGCCGCGGGGTCGATCTCACTCAGTTCCGCCCGCGGCCGAAGGCGGCGTCGGCGTGGCCGGCGCCGGTGTTGCTGTACGTCGGGCGGGTGTCGAACGAGAAGAACATCGAGGCGTTCCTGAAACTCGACACGCCCGGCACGAAGGTGGTGGTCGGCGACGGCCCGGCCCGCCTGCCGCTCCAGGGCAAGTACCCGGCGGCCAAGTTCCTCGGCTACCAGAAGGGGGAGGCGCTGGCCGAGTGCTACGCCCAGGCGGACCTATTCGTCTTCCCCAGCCTGACCGACACCTTCGGGCTGGTGGTCATCGAGGCGCTGGCCAGCGGGGTGCCGGTGGCCGCCTTCCCCGCCACCGGGCCGGTCGACATTATCACCCGCCCGGAACTTGGGGCGTGCGACGACGACCTGGGCAAGGCGGTGACGCGGGCACTGGCGACCGGCGTGCGAGCCGAGTGCATCGAGGAAGCGAAGAAGTACACCTGGGAGAACTGCACCCGGCAGTTCATCGACAACCTGGTGCTGGTGAACGAGGGGCACGTCCCCCCGCCCCGCCGGTGGAAGCGGAAGGTGAAGCAGAAGCCCACGCAGGCGTAACCATGCCTATCGCCCTTCGCCTGTTCCTGTTCGCCGTTGCCTGGGTGGGGCACGCTGCCGCCTGGACTTCGGTGCTAAGCAACCTCTACGGCCGGCCGCTTCCGAAAGCCTTCCTGAAAGCATGGCGGCTTTTCACCGGAGCTGTCATCCTCGCCTTCCCGCTCCTCGTTGGGTCGGTACGCGTCTCCGAGACGGACACCGGCTACGACTTCGCTGATGGCTGGTCGGTGTGGGTGGTGCGGTACGTGCTCATCTGCCTGGTGTTCGGTGGGGTGATCTTCCCCGCCGTCACCGTCGCTCGCCTGCTCCGCCGCAAGCCCGAGGCAGTGCTGGCCGAGAAATCGGAGGTCATCGACTTCGGGGCGAAGCTCGGCACGGTGGCGGTGGGCGACGGTAAGTTCCGCCAGTTGGCGACACTGCCGTTCAACAACGCCCTGAAGGTGCAGTTCACCGACCTGCGGCTGCGGTTGAAGTGGTTGCCCGCCCCACTCGAAGGGCTGACGGTGCTGGTGATCTCGGACCTGCACTTCCACGGCACGCCGTCGCGGCAGTGGTTCGACGCCCTGTTCGACCATCTCGCTGCCCAGCCAAAGCCGGACGTGCTGGCGTTCGTCGGCGACTACGTCGACACCGACACGCACCACGAGTGGATTCGCCCGCTGCTCGGCAAGCTCGGGTGGACCGAGGCCGGCGTCGCCATCCTGGGGAACCACGACATCCACCACAAGCCAGACCGCGTGCGGGCGGAACTGGCCGCCGTCGGGCTGACGGTGCTGGGCAACGGGTGGAAGGTGGTGCCGGTGCGGGGGGTGCCAGTAGTGATGATCGGGCACGAAGGACCGTGGTTCGGCCCGCCGACGAGCCTGATGGGTGCCCCGCTCGCTGGCTTCCGTCTCGGCCTCAGCCACACGCCAGACAACTTCTACTGGGCGTGCGACAAGAGCATCGATCTGGTGCTGTGCGGGCATGTGCATGGCGGGGCGATCCGGGTGCCGGTGATTGGGTCGATCTTCGTGCCGAGCGTGTACGGCCGGCGGTTCGATCAGGGGGTGTTCGAGCAGGGGCGAACGGTGATGGTGGTGGGCCGCGGGATCAGCGGGCGGGAGGTGGTGCGGGTGGGCACGTTCCCGCAGGTGCTGAGATTGACCCTGACCGCAGGGTGAGGTCTCGAACCGAGTTCGCCGCCTTTGACTGAGCCACTACACCATCTCAGCATGAACCTCGCTCTCCTCCAACAGTGGTTGTCGCTACCGGCCGGCGGGTGGCCGCCGGACGACCGCACCCTGCTCGGCCTGCCGACTGGGCCGGTCGATGCCGCCCTCGCCGAGCAGAACGCCCTCGCCCGCATGGAGACACTTCGCCCGCACCAGCTTCTGCACCCGGAACTCGTCACCGAAGGGATGAACCGGCTGGCCCAGGCGCTCATCGCCGTGTCGGCACCGCCCGCCCCGGCGGCCCCCGCACCTTCACCGGCCTTCGCCCTCGACGACCTGCCTGATTTGTCGGCCCCGCAAACGGCCCCCATTCAGCCGCAGCCGCTCCCCCCGCCGGCTCCCGCCGTCATCGACTACGAAGCAAGCGACGACGAAGTGGTGGAGGCCGAGGTGGTGGAACTGCCGCCACCCCCGCCAGTGCCGCCGCCCCGCCCGCTCGTCCAGCTTGAAGCCGACCCGCTCGTGCTCGATGACGTGGCCGACACTCCGCCCCCGCCGGGCGCCACTGCCACCCGCACCGACCGCCGCAAACTGTACCGCGAACTCGCCTTCCTGCGGCAACTGCGGAAAGCGTGGGAACGCATCGGCCCGGTCGCCGGCGTGCCGAGCGAGCCGGTGCGGTCGGCCGAGGCGGTCTACCTGGTGCTCGTCACCCGGCGGGAGTTGCTCCGGCTGTTCGACCTGCGGCCGGACCTGACCGACGACCTCGACCGTGGCGGGCGGGTGGTGACGGCAGTGTTCACCCAACCGCACGCGGCGGCCGTACTGCGGGAACTGGTGCCAAGCCAGCGGGCGGCCGTGGCGGCCGACTGGGCGGCCGGGCGGGTGGGGCTGTTCGCTCGCTACGCCGGCCTTCGGAAGCGGATTCGGGCGATGCGGCCGAAGCGGTGGGGTGTGCGGGCCGCCGGCCGAATGGGCGACTTCTTCCGCCGCAACCCCGAGTGGGTGTTGGTGCTGCTCACCCTGCTGCTCGTGCTGATCGGGTTGCTCCGCACTGCTGCCACGCCTCGCTAACGCTCACCGCTCCATTCTCCTTACCGGTCGGTCAGCATGGCAAACAAGACGGGGGTCGAGGTGTTGTCGAAGAAGTTGGCCGAA
>JALOQR010000308.1 GCA_025459365.1 Fimbriiglobus sp. | reverse complement strand
TTGCGAATCGCCGGCGGCGACGGCGAATGGCTGATCTGGTCGAAACTGAGTTCCCTCAAAGAAGCGTGGCAAGCCCCGCTGCGGTGGTGACGCTGGCGAAGTGTGCCCCGTGAGAGGCCTCGCACACGCCACCCGGCCCTCACGCGGCACGGCTCGCCAACAGTTGCCATACCGCCTTCCCCAAGAGCTTCGCTTTCTCCCACTTCGTCACTACGGGCCGGCGGGTGAGCACGTCGTACCCCTGCCGGGCAATGGCATCGAGCGTCGCCTCGCCGCCGCGGATGAACAACTCCACATCGACCCGTACCTCCCGCGGCAACAGCGGAAGTAGCCCACGCCCCCGCTCGAAGAACCCACGGGTGCGGTCCACCTCGAACCGCATCAGTTCGGCGAACGCCGGGGTGAACCGCTTTGCTTCGATGTCGGCTTCGGTCACGCCGTACCGGGCGAGATCTTCGAGCGGCAGATACACCCGACCGATGGCGAAATCCCGGCTCACGTCTTGCCAAAAGTTGGCGAGTTGCAGCCCAGTACACACCTCATCGCTGAGTGACAGTCGGGTGTCATCGGCACAGCGGAAGAGGTACAGCACCAGCCGCCCGACTGGGTTGGCGGAGTTACGGCAGTAGGCGAGCACATCGGCGAAGGTGGCGTGCCGCTTCACCCGCTGGTCGTGTTCGAAGGCGGTGAGCAGATCGAGGAACGGCTCGGGGGGGATGCGGAACTGCCGCACCGTTTCGGCGAGGGCCACGAACACGGGGTGGCGAAACGAGGCATCCGACCCCGAAGGGGTCGTTCCTCCAGCCCAGGGCGAGCGGAGCGACGCCCTGGGTTCGCAGGTACCAATCTCTGCGACCCTGAAGGGGTCGTTCAGACCAGCTTGAACGACCCCTTCAGGGTCGTCGGGTTGACGGTTTGCCACCCAGGGCGTCGCTCGCTCCGCTCGCTCGCCCTGGGCTGGAAGAACAACCCCTTCAGGGTCGAGGCCGGTTCGTCGAGCCGCGGAATGGTTCGGTAGGGCGGCATACATCCGCCGCACCTCACCCCGCCACCAGTCGAGCAATGACACTGCGATATCACCGCCGCCAGTCTCGTCGGCGAGGTCGTCCGCCCAGCGGCAGTAGGCATACACGGCGTGGAAGTGCGGGAGCAACTTGCGGGGGAGCAGCACCGAGGCGACGGTGAAGTTTTCGTAGTGCGTGCGGGCGACGCGGGCGCAGTATCCCCGCGCGGCGAGCAACCCCGGCGGGGGGCCGGGGTTGCTCGGGCCGTGGCGGCTCAACTCAGAGGAAAAGTCCCAGCTCACTTCTTGGCTTCGAGAATGAGGATCTGCGTGGACTGGTGCGTGGTGCCGAGATCGCTGCGGAACTCGGCTTCGACGAACGCCGCGAGCAGTCCTTTCTCCGGCGGGGCGACCTTCACCGCCGTGCCGCTCTTGGCGTCGGATGGGTTCAACTCCTCGCTCGTCCACCGCGATTTGCGGAAGTCCCGTGTGTCGGCGGTCGCCTTCCACAACCGCAGCTTGGCCGGTTCGTCGCCGGCCTTCAGGGTGATTGCGCCCTTCTCCAGGGTCCAGTCGAATTTGGGCATCGGCTTGTCGAACACCTGGGCCTTGCCGAACGCCGCCAGCGTGTTGATAGCCCGCAACGGGATCAGTTCCTTCTTTCCCTTCTCGTCTTCCTGTTGCAATCCGTGGCCGGCGTTTGGCACGTAGCACACATACTTCTCGCCTTTCAGGTCGCCCCAGTAGCTATTGAGGGCGTCCTGCGGCCAGTACGGATCGTTGGTGCCGTTGATGATCATCTTTGGCACGGTCAGGCTGTCCCGGTACATGTACGGATCGACCATCTGCCACAGTTTCTTGGCTTCCGGGGTGTCCGGGATCGGCACCAGCTTGTTGCGGGTGTAGTCGGCAATCATCTCGCTCGGCTTGCCGAACGCCTTCAACTGGTTTTGCATCTGCACCGGGAAGTGCAGGGTGTCGATGACCAGTGGGGCGATGGCCTTCACCCGCTGGTCGCCGCTGGCGGCGGTCAGCCAGCTCGTCCACCCGCGTTTGCTCGCCCCGGTGATGAGGAACTTTTGCACGTCGGCCTTCAGTTCCTCCTTGGCGAACGCCTGTACTGTGTCCATCGCTCGCACCAGGCTCTTGACCATCGGGAACAGCAACGGCCAACTCTCATCCTTGGTGGCGAGGAACCGCACGAAGGTTTCGGCGATGAGGGCGTCTTCCACCAGCCGGCCTTCCCTGTCGTTCGCCGGGTTCGGCGGGGTGGTGGTCAGTTTGCCGCCTTTCTCGTCCTTGTAGAGTGGCTGCTTCGGGATGCCGTACAAGAAGGCGATGGGGGCGCCCACCTTCTCGGCGATGAGCGTGCCGAGGGTCGCTGCGGTGGGCGAGGCGGTGCCGCCCTGGTTCCAGATGACCATCGTGGGTTGCACCTTCGTCCCCTTCGGCACGAAGATTTGCAGGTCGTGCGTCCATTCCAGGCCCTGCCACGTCTGAGAGGTGAGGGCGAGGGTGTAAACAGTGTTGCCGTTGTTCTCGACTTTGTCCTTGAGTTTCCAGGCGAACGACTTGTCTTCTTTCTTCACGTAGTCGGCGAGTGCGGTGAGCGGCGGGTCGGCTGCGAGGGCGGGCA
Organism: Fimbriiglobus sp.; assembly: GCA_025459365.1. GTDB lineage: Bacteria > Planctomycetota > Planctomycetia > Gemmatales > Gemmataceae > JALHQU01. Next base: position 2,829 of record JALOQR010000308.1, on the reverse strand, counting down.
GCGTGAACGCGAACAACAGTGCCGAGAGGGCGAGTCGCATGGAAAGGTCCTTGGCGAGCAGCCCGCGGCAGCGGGCGGGGGTGTGGGTCGCACGAAGGGCAGCCCGCTCACGCGGGCCGCTCGCCACCCAGAAGGCGGGTGAACAGTTCCCCCACCCCGGCGGCGATGCGATCTTTGTAGACGTTCAAGCGGTGGTCGCCATCACGCAGCAGCCGCAGTTCCACGTCGCCGGGGGGCACGCGGCGGACGAACTCCAGGCTGTCCTGATCCGGCACCACATCATCGGCACACCCGTGGAAGATGAGCGCGGGGTGACGCCAGCCGTCGGCCAGATCCTTCAGCCGGAAGTGCTCCCACTCGGCGATCAACCCGTAGCCCAGTTCGCAATTTACCCAGTCGTTGCGGAAGGCTCGCCGGCCGGTCTGACGCCACTTGTCGCGTTCGGCGTCGGTCACGCTATTCCACCGTCGCTCCAGAAAGTGGAGCGCGGGGGCGACGAGCACGCAACCGACCACGGCGTCGGGGTGTTGTTTGGCGAACCACGCCGACGCGAATCCACCCATGCTCGACCCGACCAGTCCGAGGCGGGTGACGCCGACCGAACGCAGGTGCGTCCACACCGCTCCCAGGTCTTCGAGCAGTCGGGATGCGGTGAGGTCCACCATCTCGCCGGCCGACTCGCCGTGCCCGCGGAAGTCGAAGGCGGCGAAGGTCCACCCGCGGCGGCCACACTCGGCCCGCACCGCTTCGGCCTTCTCGCCCCCGCGGTGGCTCCCGAACCCGTGAACCCAGAGCACCGCAAACGACCCGCGGCGGTCGAGTGTGCCGGTCAAGGAACCGCCGGCGGGGTTCAGCTGGATGGCAGACATGGGCAGCGGTGTCCAGAATTCGGACGGGGTATGTGTGTGGCAGGTGGCAGTGTGGCAGAGCACCCCAACCGGCGTCGGGATTTTGGACATTTTTACACTATCGCCGCCAGGGTGGGGTATCGTCGTCGTCGTCCGGCGGCTCGTAGTACCCGCGGCGTCGTCGGGCGAGTTGCATTCGTTGGTAGTTGTCGACCGCGAACAGGGCGAACCAGAGCGTCATCATGGGGCCGGGCCGCAGCCACGAGGGAATGAGATCGGCGGCCGCTTCGGGCAACAAGCGGGCGTACCACAGTGCTCCATAGATGGCCAACACCAGCGCGAATAGGAACCCCACCCCGGCGGCAATCGTGTCGGCCGACCGCACACGGAAGGTCGCGAGCAGTTCGCGGCACACGTTTCCGCCGTCGAGCGGAAGAATGGGGAGCAGGTTGAAGATGTTCCAGAAGAGGTTGATCCACCAGAGGAAGACGAGTGCGTGGACAACGTACACATTCAACTCGGTGCCCCGGAGTGCGAGCGTGACACCGAACACAATGCCGAACAACGTGAACCCCGCAACAGGCCCAGCCAGCGACACGAGCATCCGCTTCCAGGCCGCCGCCGGCGGATCAGGGGCGAGGGCGTATCCGCCGAACCCATGCAGGGTGATCGATGCCCACGAGCCGAAGAAACGGAACGCCAGCACATGCCCAAGTTCGTGAACCAAGATCGACACCAGAACGCAGCCCACCCACACCAGCAGGTTGATGAATAGTGCCCCCTGCGGCAGGTTCTGCACACTCATGAACCCGAAGATGCCGGTGAAGATCCAAAACATCAGCCCAATGGTCACCGGGATGGGGCCGAGACGGAAGCGGAGGTCGAGGGGAGACGAGGAGTCAACGCCAATCATGGGCGATTCCGAAGGGGGGTGTTCGCGGCAAGCCCGCAACAGCATCTTAGTTAGCATGAACACCTGGGATCACATCCGCTCGCTCTTCCCCGTCACTCGCCGTTGGGCGTTCTTCGACCACGCCGCAGTCTCGCCCATTCCGACCACAGCCGCGGCGGAGTTGGCTCGCTACGCGCAGGTGGTCAGCGAGAACGGCATCGCGGCCGTGGCCGATCTGGTCGCCGGTACCAACCGTGTGCGAAACCTGGCTGCCAGGTTGATCAATGCACCGGCGGTTGACGACGTAATGTTCGTACCGAACACGACCATCGGCATCGGGCTGATCGCCGAAGGTTTCCCCTGGAAGGCCGGGGAGAACGTGGTGCTCGCGGCGGAAGAATACCCTTCGAACCAATATCCGTGGCTGAATTTACAGGACCGCGGCGTGGAGGTGCGACGGGTGCCGAGTCGCGGGAATCGTGTGAGTCTCGACGACGTCGCCGCGGCCATCGATGGCAAAACACGGGTGCTGAGTGCGAGCGCCGTGCAGTTCGCCAGCGGGTTCCGGGCCGATCTGGACGCGCTAGGCGAACTGTGCCGAAGTCGGGGAGTGTTCTTCTTCGTCGACGCCATTCAAGCGCTCGGCGTGTTCCCGATCGATGTGCAACGTACTCCGATCGATGCACTCGCCGCCGACGGTCACAAGTGGATGCTCGCTCCGGAGGGGGCCGGATTTGCCTACGTTCGCCGCGAGTGGGTGGACCGCCTGCACCCGATCGGCGTCGGCGCGCACAGCGTGGTGAACCCGTTCGAGTACCACAAAGTCGATTTCCGCCTGAAGCCGCATGCTGGGCGGTGGGAGGGCGGAGCGTTGAACGTGCCGGGGTTGTGGGCACTCGGGGCGAGCCTCGATGTGCTGCTCGGTGCCGGCATCCCAAACGTCGCTGCACGAATCCTCGAACTGACCGACTACCTGTGTGAACAGGTGAAGGCGGCCGGGTGTGAGGTGTTCAGTTGCCGCGAGGGCGACGCCCGTTCCGGGATCGTATCGTTCACCAAACCCGGATGCGATCAGAAGGACGTGATGAA
>JALOQR010000045.1 GCA_025459365.1 Fimbriiglobus sp. | reverse complement strand
ACCCGCGAAGTGCCCGCCGGCACGCTCAGCCGCTTCGCCACCCACGGCGTGGTGAGCAGTGCGGCGACCGTGATCGGCATGACCGCCACATCGAACGTGAACCCAGCCGACGGGGCGAGATCGGCCAGCACCCGCCGCAGGGCCGGCTCGGCCAGCTTTCCAGTGACAAACAGAATGTGCTCGGCGGCGGGCATCGGGGAATTCTATCGCCGACCGCCCGTGGCTCACTTCCCCCTTGAAACCGCTGCCCTCCGGGCCGAACATGTCCGGCACGGAGGAAGCGCCGATGTCCGACGACGCCGTGATTAGCTCAGATACTCGCCGGGCGAACCGCCTTCCCCCAGGCCAGGTGCGAACGCACAAGTGGCCGGTGCTGCACGAAGGGCCGGTGCCCCCGTTCGACCCGGCCGCCTGGACGTTCGGCGTCTTCCCCGTGCCGCTGGTGAACCAGGTGGTCAGTTTCACCTGGGAGCAGTTTCAGGCACTGCCGCGGGTGAAGGTGTTCGCCGACATGCACTGCGTGACTCGGTGGAGCAAGCTCGACAACCTGTGGGAGGGCGTGCCGACACGGGCGTTGCTCGACTACGTCCGCCCGGCGGCCGAAGCGAAGTTCGTGATGGTCCATTCCGAGTACGGCTACTGCACGAACCTGCCGATCGCCGACTTCTTCGCCGAAGATGCCCTGTTCGCCCTGAGCCACGATGGCCGCGAGTTGTCGCCCGAACACGGCTACCCGGTGCGGTTGGTGGTGCCGCGGCTCTACGCCTGGAAGAGCGCGAAATGGGTGCGAGGGGTGGAGTTCATGGCCGACGACCGGCCGGGATACTGGGAAGATGCCCGCAACGGCAGCTACCACATGCGCGGCGACCCGTGGGTGGTGAGCGACCAGCACCCACAGGGCCAGCGGCACGGGAAGGACTGAGCGGCGGGGGCGACAGCGACACGGCCGCCCCTGCCCCAGGCGGATCACTTCTTCGCCTTCGTGTAGCTCAGGCTCAGCACGGCAAAGGCGGTGCAGAGTTCCGGCGAGTTCTCCATGAAGCTGGGATCTTTGTTGACCCAACTCCCGTCCTTCGCCTGCGTCCCCTTCAACTTTTCGAAGAGTTCCTTCCGCCAGGGGTGTTTGGTGCCCTTGGCGTCGGCGAATTCGTCTTCGCCGAGGGCGTCCATCGCCTTGGCGAACGTGTGGTAGTAGTAGAACAATCCGCTCTGCTTCATGCCGGGGTTTTCGTCGAGCGTGTAGTGTTTCCGCACCCACTCGACCGCCGCCTTCACTCGCTTGTCGTTCTTATCCACCCCGGCGTACAGGAAGCTCTTCAGCCCGACGTAGGTCATGCCCCCCTCGCTGCGTAGCCCGCCGGCCGCGGTGCGTTTCGGGCTTTTCTCGTCGCCCTGTGCCCCCGGCTCGTACACGAACCCGCCGAGGTCGTCGTCGCCGGCCTTCTTGGCGAACGGCTGATCGTTGTACTCGCCGGGCAGGTTCTGCGCCTTGCTCAGGAAGGTGAGGGCTTTCTTCACCGCCGGGTCGTCTTTGCCTGCCCCGCTGGCGATCAGCGCTTCCACGAAGAACCCGGTGTTGCTGGTGTCGGGCCGGCTCTTGGTGCCGTACCCGGCTCCGCCGAATTCGAGCGACTTGTCGTCGGTGCCGTTCGACTCCTGCACGCCTTTCAGGTACTTCACCGCGGCGGCGATGATGGCGTCGTACTTCTTCTCCTTGTTGCACTCCTGAAAGGCGACGATGGCGAGGGCCGTGGTGTACGTCTCCAGCCCGCGGCTGTACACCCCGCCGTCTTTCTGCACGAACTTGGTGACGTACTCGATCGCCTTGGCCACCACCGGATCGTCGGCCGGCTTGCCCGACTTAACTAACGCCGCAGCGGTGAGCGCGGTCACGCCGGGACCAACCCTGGTCATCCAGCTACCATCCTGCCCCTGCTTGCCCTTCAGGTATTCGTAGGCCTGGTCGAGCACCTGCTGGAGTTCCTTGGAATCGGGGGCGGTGTCGGCGGCCTTCGCCGCAGGGAGGGCGAGGAGGACAGCCGCCAGGGCAGGCAAGGCGAACCGGGGGCGGAACATGAGGGAAACCTCCGAAGAGAAACCGGGAACGGCCGGGCTGCAAGCAACAGGTGTGCCGCGAAAGATTGTAGGCAGGTCGCTCCCGGCCCCTGGTACGGTTGACCCTCCCCGACCACTGGCTACGATCAACCCCGACCACCCGCGAGCGTCCCACCCCATGTTGCTTCACCGTGTGATTGTGTGCCTCGACATCGACCGCGGGCGAGTGGTGAAGGGGACCAACTTCGTCGGTTTGCGGGACGCCGGCGACCCGGTAGAAGTGGCCCGACGGTACGAAGCCGAGGGTGCCGACGAACTGGTGTTCCTCGACATTTCCGCCAGCCACGAGGGGCGGGACATCCTGCGAGATGTGGTGAACAAGGTGGCCGAGTGCGTGTTCATGCCCCTGACAGTGGGGGGCGGCATCCGCACACTCGACGACGCCACTCGCCTGATCCAGGCCGGGGCGGAAAAGATCAGCCTGAACACGGCCGCGGTGAAGAACCCGGAGTTGATCCGCGAGGTGTCGGCCCGGTTCGGGGCGTGCGCCACGGTGGTCAACATCGACCCGCGAAAGGTGGACGGCGGGCGGTACGAGGTGTTCATCCACGGTGGGCGAACACCGACCGGGCTGGAGCCGGTGGCATGGGCAAAGCGGGCCGAGGAACTCGGGGCCGGCGAGATCGTGCTGACAAGCATGGACGCCGACGGGACCAACGCCGGGTACGACCTTCCGGTGACGGCGGCGGTGGCGAAGGCGGTCGGCATCCCGGTGGTGGCGAGCGGCGGGGCGGGAAACCCACGGCACATGGCCGAGGCCATCGCCGCCGGAGCCGACGCCGTGCTCGCCGCCGGCATGTTCCACTTCGGGCACTACACCATCCCGCAGGCGAAGCGAGAGTTGGCCGCCGCCGGCGTGCCGGTGCGAATCGTGTAGAGTGGCCGACTCTCTGTGGGAGTCGGGTTCGTGTGCCCCTCTCGGAGAGAGCGTCTCACCCTCTCGGGTGCTACAATAAAGACCTCACGTCTCCGCCGACATTCACACCCCCAGGGGTCTCCCGCGTGTCAGAGCAACCCAGCCAGCCTGCCAAAGTGGTCAAGCCCGTTGCCGCCGCCCCGAAGGTGGTCACCCCAGTGACCGCCACCCCCACCGCCGCCAAGGTGGTGACGCCAGCCGCCGCCCCCACCGTCACCGCCCCGGCCCAGGCTGCCTCCCCGCCCCCGCCACCGCCAACCACCGGCGGGGCGTTCGTCAGCCCGTACCCGATCAACGGCCCGGACGGCCTCGCCCTCGCCGACCCGGTGCCGGGTGAACCGCCGGTCAACCAACTGTTCCGCACCGTGCTCAAGCACCGCGGGTCGGACCTCCACCTGAAGGCGGGGCTGCCGGCGGCCATGCGTCTGCGGGGGGTCATCCAGCGGATGCAGACGAAGCCGCTCTCGCAAGACGACATGGAAAAGCTGCTCTACCCGATCATGAGCGAGAAGCAGCGGAAAGTACTCGACGAGAAGGGCGGGGCCGACTTCGCCCACGTGGTCGGCGACGATGAGTGCCGGTACCGCGTGAACATCCTCAAGCAGCGCGGCAAGCTCGCCCTGGTCGCCCGACTGGTGAACACGAGCATCCCGAGCTTCGAGAAGCTCGGCCTGCCGCCAAGCATCGAGAAACTCTGCCACTACGAACAGGGGCTGGTGATCCTGGCGGGTGTGACCGGATCGGGCAAGTCTACCACCATCGCCAGCATGCTGGAGTACATGAACCAGCGAGAGGCGCTGCACATCCTCACCATCGAGGACCCGATCGAGTTCGTGTTCACCGACAAGATGAGCATCGTCAACCAGCGGGAGGTGTACCTGGACGTCTCCGACTGGCACACCGCCCTGAAGCACGCGGTGCGGGAAGACCCAGACGTGATCCTGGTGGGCGAAATGCGGGACCAGGAGACGTTCGAGGCGGGCGTTCACGCCGCCGAAACCGGGCACGTGGTGTTCGGGACGATCCACGCCAGCACCTGCGCCAGCACCATCAGCCGCATCCTCGACCTGTTCCCGCCGGTGCAGCACCACGCCATCCGCCAGACGCTCGGGTTCAACCTGAAAGCGGTAGTGGCGCAGAAGTTGGTGCCGAGTATCAAGCCCGGGGTCAGCCGGGTGCCGACGAACGAGATCATGATGGTCAACCCGACCATCAAGGACCTCATCCTGAAGTCGAAGGACGACAGCATCCTGCCGGCCATCCAGATGTGCTACCAAGAAGGGATGATCGACTTCAACGAGAACCTGCGGCAGTTGGTTGAGCGCGGCGACGTGGACAAGCCGACGGCGCTCGAGTTCTCGCCCAACCCCGAGCAACTGAAGATGGCATTCAAGGGGATCAAGTTCAGCAAACCGGGGATTCTGTAAGCTCGCCCTCTTCCGGAACGGCCGCGGGCCGGCGGACGCCCTGTGTGGGGTGCCCGCCGGCCCGGTGCGTTTCGTCCGCGTCTGTCAGCCGGTCTGCTTCGGGGCGAGCCTGGCGAGGATCTCCTTTGCCTTGGCAGCGGTCGCCGGCCCCTTCGTCTTCTTCAACTCTTCCAGCCCCTTCTCCAAGACGTCGGCCCGCTGGGCATCGGTCGCCCGCAGGTCACCCACCAGGCTGGGGAACGACTCCACCTCACTCCCCAGCGCTTGACCCTTGGCGTAGCTCTGGAGCAGGGTCGTGGCTCGCTTGAGCGGGGTGTCTTCCTTCACCTCGATCGTCTCCGGCTTGATCCGCCCTTCCTCCCCACACCCGGCGACAAGCATGCAACCGCCGGCGGCGGCCAACAACAGAGTCCGGTTCACGTCGATCCTCCGGGTTAGAAGTTGGGCAGCGGCTGGCCGTCGTCGCGGGCGCCGAGCAGTTGGAAGGTCCTCAGGTCGATGCTATTCTGGATGAACCGCACACTGCCGTCGCCGAACAGGGCGTTCACTCCGCCGGTGTGCATGCTCCGCGGGGGGACGACGCCAAAGCCCCAGTCGTGGGCGCCGCCAGGGCAGCAGTCGCCGCCAGCACTGGGGAACGACCAGTTGGGAGGGGCGGCAGTGTTCAGGGTCGATTGGGCGGCAGCGTACCACGCCCACAACCCGCCGTTGTTCCCGCGGACCCCGCTCGGGGAGGAGCGGGCGGCGGTGCCGATGTTCGTCAACTCGGCGGCCGTCGGAAAGTTGCGGTTGGCCACCGCGTTGAATAGCCCGTTGTTGGTGAAAAGGATATCGAACGGGTACCGCCCGGAGCCGCTCATCGCCCCGGTGCCGGACAGCAATTCAGACGCCAGCAGGGTGTTGCTCAGCCCGTCGGTCACGTCCGCCATGCGGCGGTCGGTGGCGTACGAGATCATGCCGTTGAAGTTGGCACCGGCCCACACCGTCTCGACGCGGCTGCCGGTGCTCCACCCGTAGTTCGACCCCGGCCCGCCCCAGGCCACCGACGAAGCCGGCACAGCCGCCGGGGACGACGGGCAGATGAACGTGCTTACCCGCGTGTTCATGAGGCCGCGGGTAACCCCCCAGTTGCTGCGGTTGGCCTCGAACTGGCTGAACAGGTTGCCCTGCTCGATGTACGGCAGCAGCGGCACGTTCGCGCTGGTCGCTTCCCACACGTTCCCGCCCACCTGCCGGTGGTAGTTCCGCGGGAATACGTTGTTCGCGTCGTGGAAGCTATGCATGGCGATGCCAAGCTGCTTCAAGTTGTTGCTACACTGCATCCTCGCGGCCGCCTCGCGGACCTTCTGCACAGCGGGCAGGAGCAGGCCAATCAAGATAGCAATGATGGCGATCACGACCAGCAGTTCGATCAGCGTAAACCCACGTCGACCACGGAACTGGGAGAGCATGGCGACTCCGACGACAGGAGAGGTGGCCACGAGGCGCGGACGCGGAGCGTCGTTGCCCGGGAGAAAGACGCGAGGCCACAAACGCGTTGGTTCAAACAAATAGCTTGCTAGTAGGGTGTAAGGCAAGTGCTTTCCGCGAACTCCGCACCCCGCCTTGCAACCGTCCGCCGGCCGACGCACAATATCTCCGCAAGGACGCCCGTTCGCCGGAAAAGGATTTCCCCATGCGCCCCCTCCGCGTGGCCGTACTCGACGAAGAACTGCCGTACCCGCTCACCTCGGGCAAGCGGCTTCGCACCTTCAACCTGCTCGCCCGCCTCGCCGATCGCCACCGCATCACCCTGCTGTGCCACCGCAACGCCGATCCGAGCGAAGTGCCGGCCGCTGAATCCGCATTTCGCAAGCTCGGCATCGAGACGGTGGTGGTACCGCGAGCGATTCCCACCAAGAGTGGCCCCGGCTTCTATGCCCGCCTCGCCGGCAACCTCCTCTCTCCCCTGCCCTACTCCGTCGAGACGCACACCAGCCCCGAGTTGGTGGAAGCGGCCCGCCGACACGCCGCCGAAAATCCGGTCGATGTGTGGCACTGCGAGTGGACGCCCTACGCCCAGGTATTGCGGAAGGCCTTGCGGAAGCGGCTGCGGCGGGTGCCGTGGGTGGTGATGGCCCACAACGTCGAGTCGCTCATCTGGAAACGCTACACCGAGACGGAAGAAAACTCGGTGAAGCGGTGGTACGTCAAGCGGCAGTGGCTGAAGTTCGAGCGGTTCGAGCGGTGGGCGTTCGCCCACGCCACCTGGAGCGTGGCCGTCAGTGAGCCGGACGCCGAATTGATCCGCACCGTGATGGGCGGCTCCGAGCAAACCGAAGTGGTCGATAACGGCGTCGATACCGCTCACTTCCGCCCGCAGCGGGACGTCGACCGCGACCCGTTCAAGGTGGCGTTCATCGGCTCGCTCGACTGGCGGCCGAACCAGGACGCCGTGAAACTGCTGCTCGACGATATCTTCCCGAAGGTGAAGGCCGCCGAACCGCGGGCGAGCCTGAGTGTGGTGGGTCGCAATCCGCCCCAGTGGATGACTGAAACGGCGGCCCGCACCCCCGGCGTGCGTGTGTTCGGCAGCGTGCCCGACGTGCGCCCGCACCTGGCCACCTGCGGCCTGACGGTCGTGCCGCTGCGGGTGGGCGGGGGAAGCCGTCTGAAGATTCTGGAGTCGCTGGCCACAGCCACGCCGGTGGTGAGCACCCGCGTCGGGGCCGAAGGGCTACGCCTGACGCCCGGCCAGCACCTCACCGTCACCGACGACGAAACCGGCATCGCCGACGCCATTCTGAACGTGATGCAAGACCCGGACGGAGCGGCGGATCAGGCCGACGAGGGGCGTCGGCTCGTGCTGCGGGAGTACGACTGGGCACCGCTGGCCGAGAAACTCGGCGAGGTCTGGGCCATTGCCGCCGAGCAGCGGATCAGCCGGGCCAGCCCGATGGGATGACAGTCAGCCGCCGGGTATGATGAGCACAATCGCCTGGGAGGGCCTTCCCGTGTCTGCCGTACTGAACCCGCCTGCTGTCCGGTTACTGACCGCCACCGAGTTCGCCGAGAGGTACTCCCGCCATCGGATGGAGCTGGTCCGTGGAGTCCCCGTGGAGACGCCCATGCCCGATCAACGCCACGGCAAGGCTTGCGCGAGGATGACATACCACTTGGTGGCGTACACCGAGACGAACGACATCGGTCACGTCATGGGCAACGACACGTTCGTGAAGGTGGCAACCAACCCGGACACCCTCCGCGGCGGGGACGTGCTGTTCGTCAGCTACGAGCGGCTGCCGAAAGGCGAGATCCCGCCCGGCGTGCTGGACGTGATCCCGGAACTGGTGGTGGAGGTGGTGTCGCCCTCCAACCTGTGGACCGGGCTGTTCACCAAGGTGGACGAGTACCTGGCTGCGGGGGTGAAGGTGGTCGTCATCCTCGACGGGGACTCGCGGACGGCATCGACGTACCGGTCGAACGTGGTGCAGGAGATCTTCCGCTCGACCGACACGCTCACCCTGCCGGACGTGCTACCGGGGTTCGGCGTGCCGGTGGCGAAGCTGTTCGGGTAACGCCGGCCGGTCACATCGCGTAACATCTCCAATCCGCCGCCTCCCCTCCACCGTCTGTAGGTTAGTCCGTGCCGTGCTCGGGCCACTCGCCCCGACACCCTCTCACGTTCCGAGGCTCCTCTCATGCGGCTGCGTCAACTCCTGTGGGCGGCCCCCGTTGTCGGGGCGGCTGGTGTCGGCTTTCTGGCCAACTCTCTCGTGCCCGTGGCCGATGCGGCCAACAAGGCCGAGGGCGACCCGAAGCAGGCGGTCTCCCTGCCCATCAAGCAAGTGGTGCTGTTCAACAGCGGCGTCGGGTACTTCGGCCGCACGGGTGACGTCGAGGGCGAGTCTCGCGTCGATCTGAGCTTCCCCGAGACGGACATCAACGACCTGCTCAAGTCGATGACCCTGCAAGACTTCAACAATGGCATCATCTCGGCGGTCAGCTACGACAGCCGCGAACCGGTCGCCCGGACGCTTTCCAGCTACGCCATCAATCTGAACAACCAGCCGTCGCTCGCCGACATCCTCCGCCAGGCCCGCGGCGAACAGGTCGAAGTCGTGCTGAACACCACTGTCACCACCCAGCCGGGCACCATCAAGGGCACGGTGGTGGGCACCGAGTTGCAGAAGGTGCCGGTGGGCACCGCCCAACTCGACTGCACCGTGCTGAACGTGAGCACCGCCGAGGGGCTGCGGTCGGTGAAGATGATGGACGTGCAGCGGGTGCGGTTCCTCAACCCGACGCTCGAAGCCGAACTGAAGCGTGCACTCGACACCCTCGCCCTCAGCCACGACACCCAGAAGAAGGCGGTCAGCATCCAGTTCAGCGGCGAGGGTAAGCGGAAGGTAAAAGTCGGGTACGTCATCGAAGCCCCGGTGTGGAAGACGAGCTACCGGCTGGTGCTCGACAAGGACGAGAAGCCGTACCTGCAAGGCTGGGCGATCGTCGAGAACCCGACCGACGAGGACTGGAGCGGGGTGAAGATGGCCCTGGTGAGCGGTCGGCCGATCAGCTTCAAGATGGACCTTTACAACCCGCTGTACGTCCAGCGGCCAACGGTCGAGCCAGAACTGTTCGCCAGCCTCCGCCCACCGGCCTACGACGGCGGGTTCCGCGGCAAAGATGGAGTCGCCCTGGCTGCCAAGCCAGCGGCACCGCCCACTCCAACGATGGCCCCCGGCGGGTCGGGCGGGTTCGGCGGCGGTGGCGGCGGGCGGGGCGGGCTGGGCGGCCCTGGAGGTGGACCGGCGTTCGACGCCCCGGCGGACGCCAAGAAGAATGCGAGAGCGATGCGAGACTCCATCGATCGGGCCGCCGACAAGGAGTTCGCCGCCGAGTTCGCCAAGGAGATGGATCAGAAGTTGGCCCTCGGCGGGTCGGTGCAAAGTTCCGCCACCGCGGCCAAACTGGGCGACAGTTTCCAGTACGGCATCAAGCACCCGGTGAGCCTCGCCCGGCAGAAATCGGCCCTTCTGCCGATCATCGGCGAGGACATCGCCGGCGACCGGGTCAGCATTTTCAACCCGGCCGTGCAGGCGAAACACCCACTCCTCGGGTTCCGGCTGAAGAACACCACCAAGGCGACCCTCCCGCAAGGGCCGATCACCGTGATCGACCAGAGCGTGTACGCCGGCGACAGCCGCATCCAGGACACCTCCGCCGGAGATGAGCGACTGCTCGCCTACGCCATCGACCTGGGCACCGAAGTCATCCCCCAGACTGGCCCCGGCAGCAGCCGCATCACCAATGTGAAGGCGGTGAAAGGGATCGTGCAGATCACCCGCCGCCAGCGGGAAGAGCGGGTCTACAAGATCGCCAACAAGAGCGACACCGACCGCACCCTGCTCATCGAACACCCGAACCGCACCAACGAGCAGTTCAAGCTGGTCGACACGGCGAAGGCGGTGGAAGAAACCGCCGCCCTGTGGCGGTTTGAAACGAAGGTGGCAGCCAAGCAGTCGGCGGAGTTCAAGGTGACGGAGGAGCGGGACCAGGGCGAGCAGATCTTCCTCTCGAACAGCCCGGACGACACCATCCGGTATGTCATCAACCTGAACGAATCGTCGGCCAAGCTGAAGGAGCAACTGAAGGCGGCACTCGGCAAGAAAGGCGAATGGGACACCGCCCGGCGGGAGTTGGCCCAGGTGCAGGCCGACCTCGCCCGCATCACCGCCGACCAGGACCGCATCCGCAAGAACCTCCGCGAGACGCCCGAGGCAGCCGAAGTGTACAAGAAGTACCTGACCAAGCTGAGCGACCAGGAGAAGGAACTCGACGCCCTGACCGACAAGCAGAAGAAGTTGATGGCCGACGAGTTCAAGGCCCGCAAGGGTTACGAAGACTTCCTCGCCAACCTGACGAGCGAGTGATCGGCCGGCGAGTCACACACCCCGCGACCCCCGGCCGGTGCCGGGGGTCGTTCGTTTGGGGAGGGCACTCTATCACCATCGGGCGACTGTTTTCGGGCCAAACGGCGGTGGGGAGCAGTGGCCGAGTAGTGAAAAAGGCTGATTTTCGCCACTTTTCGGGTGGCGGTGGCCAGGGGGGGTATGTGTGTGGCAGGTGGCAGTGTGGCAGAGAGGGGGGGTAGGCATGACATTCTGGCCGAACGCCGATTATTGCGGAGACTTGCGAACCACCCGCTTCTTCACCCCAACCGATGAAGACGCCCCCCGAACCGACGGCCGGTTGACCCAGGCGATTTCTTCGCTACATTAATTGGTGCTTTTGTAGCTCCCTCCCGCCAATCGAGCCTCACATGGCTCGCCACTCCTACAGCCGCCACAAACCACCCTCCCCGGACAGACGCCCCCCGCCCGAACTCCCGCCCAGGACGGAACTTTTGCCCGGTTGAAAGCCTCCAACCGACTACCATCAAGTTGCCCGGTACGACCGCGTCCGGCACACTGTTTCGCCGAAGCCTCCTAGCTTTCCCAACCCTCGATCGGAGTCGATCCCGATGTCGCGTTTCTGCTTCGGTTCCCCGCTCGATCGCCGCATGTTCTTGCACGTCGGGATGGTCGGGGGCCTCGGCCTCACCCTGCCGCAGTTCTTCCGCCTACAAGCCGCCCAGGCCGCCGAAGGAGCGCCGGCCAAGAAAGGCCCGGCAGCCGAGAGCATCATCCACATCTTCCTGCCCGGCGGTGCCGCTCACCAGGAGAGCTGGGACCCGAAGCCGAACGCCCCGGTGGAATACCGCGGTGAGATGGGCCAGGTGAAGACAAACGTGGAGGGCGTGCTGCTCAACGAGTGCCTGAAAGAAACGGCGAAGGTGACAGACAAAATCACCCTCTGCCGCAGCATGACGCACGGTGAAGCGGCCCACGAACGGGGCACGCACAACATGTTCACCGGCTACCGCCCCAGCCCGGCCATCCTGTTCCCGAGTATGGGAAGCGTGGTGAGCCACGAACTCGGCGTACGGAACAACCTGCCTCCGTACGTGGCCATCCCGAACATGCCGACCAACTACGCCGGTAGCGGGTACTTGAGTAGCGCCTACGCCCCGTTCAGTTTGGGGTCCGACCCGGCCAATGGCGGGTTCAAGGTGCAAGACCTCACCCTACCGGGTGGCGTGACGGAAGAGCGGTTCAACACCCGGCGAAACCTGCTCGACACGGTGAACGACCACTTCCGCAGCAAGGAAAAGTCGGACAACCTCGACGCGATGGACACGTTCTACCAGCGGGCGTACGGGCTGATCAGCAGCGAGAAAGCCCGCGACGCCTTCGACATCAACAAGGAAGACGCCAAGCTCCGCGATGCCTACGGCCGCAACGCCGCCGGCCAGCGGTTGCTCATGGCCCGGCGGTTGGTGGAGGCCGGCGTGCGGTTCGTCACCCTCACCTACGGCGGGTGGGACTTGCACAACGGCATCGTCGCCGGCACCAAGAGCCAGCTCCCTCAGCTCGATCAGGCGTTCGCCACGCTGATTACAGACCTGAGCAACCGCGGCATGCTGGACAAGACGATGGTGATGATCTCCAGCGAGTTCGGCCGTACCCCGAAAATCAACGGCACCGCCGGCCGCGACCACTGGCCAAAGGTGTTCAGCGTGGTGCTCGCCGGTGGCGGCATCAAGAAAGGGTTCGTGTACGGCAAGAGCGACGCCACCGCCAGCGAGCCAGACGAGGATGCCCTGACGGTAGAGGACCTGGCTCAGACGGTGTACCAGTGCCTCGGCATCGACGCGACGAAGAAGCTCATGTCGCCCGGCGACCGACCGATCGACATCGTCCGCGAAGGGCACGTACGCAAGGAACTGCTGGCGTGAGTGGGGTGAAGTGTTTCACCGCAGAGGGCGCAAAGGGCGCAGAGAGTAGGTGAGAGTTCAACGACACCTGGGAGCCTGCTGATGACTCGGATTCTGTTCTCTCTCTGCGCCCTCTGCGCCCTCTGCGGTGAACTGTTTTCTGCTTCGCCGGTCCTGAGCGGTATCACTCCGGCCGGCGCACAGCGGGGCACCGAGGCGACCGTCACGTTCACCGGCGCCCGCCTTGCCGACGCCCAGGAAGTGCTCGTCTATCAGCCCGGCATCACCGTCAAGGCGATGAAGGTGGTGAACGACGCCAGCGTGAGCGTGACGTTCACCATCGCCCCGGACTGCCGGCTCGGTGAGTTTGTGTTCCGCGTCCGCACCGCGTCGGGCATTTCCGACGCCCGCACCTTCTGGGTCGGCGCCCTGCCGGTGGTGGACGAAAAGGAGCCGAACAGCGAGTTCGCCACCCCGCAGCCGATCCCGCTGAACAGCACCGTCCACGGTTCGCTCGGCGGGGAGGATGTCGACTACTTCATAGTTGAGTGCAAGAAAGGGCAACGACTCTCGGTCGAAGTCGAGGGGATGCGGCTCGCCCGTGGGTTCTGGGACCCGTTCATTGCCATCCTGAACGACAAGCGGTTCGAACTGGCCACCTCCGACGACAGTACGCTCACCGGGCAAGACGGCCGCTGCTCCGTCATCATCCCGGCCGACGGCAAGTACACGGTGATGGTCCGCGAGGCGTCGTTTGGTGGCGGGCCAGCGTACCGCCTACACGTCGGGAACTTTCCGCTGGCCACGGCCGTCATCCCCGCCGGCGGGAGGCCGAACGAGGAGATTGAGTTCACCTTTCTCGGCGACCCGGCCGGGCCGTTCAAGCAGAAGATTAAACTGCCTGCGACAGCCGACGAGAATTTCCGGCTGCACTGCACCACACCCGACGGCATCGCCCCCACCGGGTTCCGGTGCAGCATCGCCGATGTGCCAAACGTGATCGAGGACGGCAACAACCTCGACGCGACGAAGGCCATCGCCGGGCCAGCACCGGGGGCGTTTCACGGCATCATCGCCCAACCCGGCCAGAACAAGTTCTTCAAGTTTGCAGCCAAGAAGGGGCAGGTTTTCGACATCCACTGCCACGCCCGCAAACTCGGTTCACCACTCGATCCGGTGATGCACATCACCAATTTCGGCGGGGCCTACATCACGGGTAACGACGACAGCAGCGGGCCGGACAGTTACTTCCGGTTCACTGTGCCGGAGGACAAGGAATACGCTCTGTACGTCCACGACCACCTTCGCAAGGGCGGGCCAGACTATTTCTTCCGCATCGAGATCACTCCAGTGGTGGCGACGACGAGCGTGAACATCCCGAAGGTGGACGGGAACAACGTGAGCAACCAGGACCGACAGAACGTCACCGTGCCTAAGGGCGGGCGGTACGCCACACTGGTAAACGTTCAGCGGGCCGACTGGGGCGGACCGGCCACCCTGAGTTTCCCCGGCCTGCCGGTGGGCATCACCCCGGTGGCGGATGTGGTCGATCCCGGGTTTGGTACGGTACCGGTGGTGTTTGAGGCGAAGCCCGACGCCGCCCACGCCGGCGGACTGCTCGGGTTCGCCGTCACCCCAGTCGATGCGAACGTGAAAGCGGCGAGTGGGACCCGCCTCGACGTGAACTACAACATCGGGCTGAACAACACCCCGTTCCACCGCCACTTCGTGGACCGTATCGCCGTCGCGGTGACCGACGCGGCCCCATACTCGATCGAGGTCCTGGAGCCGAAAGCCGGCATCCCGCAGAACTCGGCGTACTACCTGCGGGTGGTGGCGAAGCGTGACCCGAGTTTCAAGGGGCCGATCACGGTTTACCCGTTGTTCACCCCACCGGGCATGGGCATCGCGGGCAGCGCCACCATCGCCCCGGACCAGACCGAAACGACGCTGGCAGTGAACGCTGCTCCAAACGCCGCCCCGCGGAAATGGAAGACGGCGATCACCGCCGTCGCCGACGCCGGCAAAGGACCAGTGTGGACAAGTTCGCAGTTGTTCACACTGGAGGTAGTCCCGCCGATGGTGACCATCGCCCAGGAGCGTGCGGCCGTCGAGCAAGGCGCAGGCACCCAGGTGTTCGGCAAGGTGAACGTGCTGACGCCGTTCGTTGGCGAGGCAACGGTGAAACTGATCGGCGTGCCGGCGAAGGTGACCGCGCCGGACGTGAAGATCACCAAGGACAGTAAGGAGTTCGCTTTCGCGGTGACGACCGACAAGTCGTCGCCAGCCGGTAAGCATGGCACTTACTGCCAGGTGGTAATCGTTCACAACGGCGAGACGTTGTACCAGACTGCCGGCGGGGGTGAACTGCGGATCGACGTGCCACTGCCGCCAAAAGTGGCCGCCGCACCAACACCCACCGCCACCCCGATGCCGAACCAACCCGCCCCGCCAGCCAAGCCGCCGGAGAAGCGGCTGACCCGGTTGGAACAGTTGCGATTGGAGCAGGAGGAGCGCGAGAAGGCCGCGAAAGGCGGCACTGAACCGAAGAAGTGACTGCCACCGCCACACCGGCGGTGAAAGACGCCGTCATCGACGCCATCTACCTGATGCCGGACGATGCGACAGTCGAGGACATTCTGGAAGCCCTCTACGTCCGCCAGAAAATCGACACTGGGTTGAAGGACATCGCCGAGGGGCGGACGTTGACCCATGACGAAGCGAAGAAGAGGCTCGGCAAATGGCTGAGCTGACGTGGTCCGAGCAGGCAGTGTTCGACATCGAACGCACCCTGTCAGACATTCAGCGGACCTCACCCGCATTCGCCACGATGATCGGCGACGAAATCCAGGACGTGTCCGATTCGCTCCCCGATATGCCGCTCCTCGGCGAGATGGTGCCCGACGATGACCACCCAACATCCGTGAGCGGCAACTGCGAAGCTGGCACTTGATCTACCGGGTGAGTGACGAAGTGATCGAGATCTTGACGTCGTGAACGTCAACCGCCGACTGCCACGGCTTCCAGCAAGCCAAACGACGACCCAACCGCCGACCGACCCCGTTTGAGGCCCGCCATGCGTTCGTTGAGTGCCTGTTTCGCCTCGCTCCTCACCGTCGTCGCGGTCGTCGCCCAGACCCCGCCTGCCCCTCCGGCTCCGCCGGCATCCATGGCCCCGGCAGTGAAGGTCGCCGTCTACCCCCCGGACGTGAACCTCGAGACCAGCCGCGACTTTCAGTCGCTCGTGGTGCAACTCACGCAACCCGACGGCATCACCCGCGACGTGACCGCCGAAGCGAGCATCACGTCGGCGAATCCGGCGATCGCGACCGTGGACAAGTTCACCTGTAAGCCGGTCGGCGACGGCACGACGGAACTCGTCGTCACGTTCGCCGGGCAGACGCAGAAGGTGCCGGTGAAGGTGACGCAGGCCAAAGCGGATCGTCCCATCAGTTTCAAGCTTGACGTGATGCCGGTGTTCATGCGGGCCGGGTGTAACGCCGGCGGTTGCCACGGCGCTGCCCGCGGGAAGGATGGTTTCCGACTGAGCCTCTTCGGGTTCGACCCAGACGGCGACCACTACCGACTCACCCGCGAACTGAATGGTCGGCGGGTGAACCTCGCCTCCCCCGCCGACTCGCTGCTGCTGGAGAAGAGCATCGGGGCCGTGCCGCACACCGGCGGGAAGAAAATGGAGAAAGGCGACCACCTCTACAACGCCCTGCTCCGTTGGCTCGAAGCCGACTGCCCGCAAGATGCCCCGACCGTCGCCACCCCGACCGGAGTGGAGGTCTACCCGCCCGGCGCGGTGCTTGACGGTAAGGACAGCAAGCAGCGGTTGGTGGTGCGAGCAAAGTACTCGGATGGTACCGACCGCGACGTGACCAACCTGACCTTGTTCATGACCAGCAACGAGACATCGGCGAAGGTCCAGCCCGACGGGGACGGCACGGTGACCGCCGGTGAACGGGGCGAGGCGTTCGTCATGGCCCGTTTCCACACGTACACCGTCGGCGTGCCGTTCATCACCCTGCCAAAAGGGGTGCAGTTCACCTGGCCCAACGCGGCGGTTCACAACTACATCGACGAGCACATCTATGCCAAGCTCAAGAAACTCCGCATCGAACCGAGCGGGTTGTGCGACGACAACACCTTCGTCCGTCGCCTGTACCTCGACGTCCTCGGCCAACTGCCGACGCAGGAGGAATACGCCAAGTTCGCCGTGAGCACTCTGCCGAACAAGCGGGAGGTACTGATCGACGAACTGCTCGACCGCAAGGAGTTCGCCGAGTTGTGGGTGCTGAAGTGGGCGGAGTTGCTGCAAATCCGCAGCAGTAATGAAGTGTCGCCAAAGGCGATGCTGCAGTACTACGGCTGGCTAGAGGGGAAGATCGCCAAGAACGTGCCGACCAACGAGTGGGTGAAGGAACTGCTCTCGGCCAACGGCGGCACCTTCAAGAACCCAGCCACCAACTACTACCAACTTGAACGCGACATCATCAAGGTGACGGAGAACGTCGCCCAGGTGTTCATGGGCATGCGGATCCAGTGTGCCCAGTGCCACAATCACCCGTTCGACCGCTGGACGATGGACGACTATTACGGGTTCGCCAGTTTCTTCACCCAGATCGGCCGGAAGACGGGCGACGACCCCCGCGAGGTGGTGGTGTTCAACGGCGGCGGGGGGGAGATTAACCACCCGGTGAAGAACCGGCCGATGCCGGCGAAGTTCCTCGGTGGGGCCGCCCCGGACGTGGCCGGCAAGGACCGCCGCACGGTGCTCGCCGACTGGCTCGCCTCGCCCGACAATCCGTACTTCGCCAAGAACCTGTCGAACCTCGTGTGGAACCACTTCTTCGGTCAGGGCATCATCAACGAAGTGGACGACGTGCGGATCAGCAACCCGCCGAGCAACGCGGAACTGCTCGACGCGCTAGCCAAGAAATTCACCGATTACAAATACGACTTCAAGAAGCTGGTCCGCGACATCTGCATGAGCGCTGCCTACCAGCGGAGCACTCAGGCTACCGCCAGCAACGCCGGCGACTCCCGCAACTTCGCCCGCGGGCCGATCCGCCGCATCCGCGCCGAGACGATGCTCGACATCATCACCCAGGTGACGGACACCAAGAACAAGTTCCCCGGTCTACCACTCGGCGCCCGCGCCGTGCAGATCGCCGACGGACAGACGAGCAACTACTTCCTCACCACCTTCGGCCGGCCGATGCGGGAGACAGTGTGCAGTTGCGAGGTGCGGCTGGAGCCGACACTGAGCCAGAGCCTGCACTTGATGAACGGCAACACAGTGGAGCCGAAAGTGGTGCAGGGCGGGCTGGTGGCCAAGATGCTCTCGGAGAAAAAGCCGCCGTCGGCGGTCATCGAAACGATGTACATTCGGGCGTATAGCCGCCCACCGACCAAAGCCGAGTTCGACAAACTGCTCGCGGTGGTGGACGCGGCGAAGGACAAGAAGCAGGCCCTCGAAGACGTCTTCTGGGCGGTGCTGAACTCGCGGGAGTTCATGTTCAACCACTGAGCCGGAATGCGGAGTGCGAGCGTCGGTCCGACCGAAAACTCATCGAGGATGGCAATGGACGAACTTACAGCCGAAGAACGTGGAAGATTCCAAGCAGCCGCATCTGCATGGATTGCGAACGGCGAGATCATCGATGCAGTGGCATCGGGGGATTTAAACCGCACACCGGAAGAACAGCTACGTCCGCTCAACGAGCTTCTTGTGGTGATCCAAGACCTCTACCGGGCGCATGGCAATCGGTTGAGAGGAGTCGTGTTCCGAAACTGGTTCTTTCCGATGCCGATCCCTCGGAGAGGGAGCAACCCACCCGTAGTGGATCTGACATTCCCGATTCCCATGAATCGGGTCGCTCGCTTGGATTGAGCGTGGCGACAACCGGCTCGTGTCGCGTGGTCTTCATTTCGCCGCGGAGCGGCCGTCGGATGTAGCCCAGGGCGTCAGCCCTGGGAATCTGAACAACCCAACCGCCCCGAAGGTAACACGTGGCCCAGACGTACACCCGCCTCCTACTGCACGCGGTGTTCAGTACCAAACATCGCGCCCCGCTAATCACGGACGACTGGCGGGACGACCTGCACGCCTACATCGGAGGGATCGCCAAACACCGCAATGCCGAGTTGCTCGCCGCCGGCAGCGTGGAGGATCACATCCACCTGCTCCTGCGGTTCCCGGCCACCATCGCCGTCGCCGACCTGATGCGGGACATCAAGACGAACTCGTCCGGTTGGCGGCGGGAGAAAGGGGATTCCGGGTTCGGCTGGCAGAACGGGTACGCCGGGTTCACGGTAACGACTTCCATCTTGCCCGACGTGGTGAAGTACCTCACCCGCCAACGAGAACACCACCGGGCGCAGACGTTTCAGGACGAATTCGTCGAGTTGCTGAATCGGAACGAGGTCGAGTATGACGTGCAGTACCTGTGGGAGTGACGCCGGCCCCTCCGGGGCGGGTGTGGTTTCTCTCCACGATTCCCAGGGCTGACGCCCTGGGCTACATCCGCCGGCCGCTCCGCGGCGTGTGTTGATCTAAACGCCTGCGTCCCGGAGGGAACGCCGGCTGTAGCCCAGGGCTGACGCCCTGGGGTGAATGAGTCGAACGACACCGGAGAGTTGATATCATGCCCCGCCCGACGCTCACCTTGCTCGCCCTCGCCGCCCTACCTGCGGCGGTGCTCGCCGACGCCAAGAACCCCACTTACGATGCCGACGTGCTACCCGTCCTCAA
>JALOQR010000044.1 GCA_025459365.1 Fimbriiglobus sp. | reverse complement strand
CCGACCGGGGCGGTCGCATGCCGTCCCCAGCTCGCACCTGCGGCATTCCGGCCAACCGCGGTCGCGGTGGGTGCGGTTGCTCGGCCTGTTCGACCAACTCGCCGACCTGTACCGCACGCGGTGGCAGGCGGAAACGGATCTGGCTCATATGAAGACGACGCTCGGCATGGATGTGCTGAAGTGCCGCAGTGTGGAGGGGGTGTTGAAGGATCTGGCGGCGTTCGCGGTGGTGTACAACCTGGTGCGGGTGGTGATGTGCGAGGCGGGTCAGCGTCAGGAGGTACCGCCGGATCGGATCAGCTTCGTGGACGCCCTGCGGTGGTTGTCCTTGGCACCGCCCGGCAGCACCCCGCTGCCTCGCCTGATCGTCAACCCGATCCGACCGCACCGGATCGAACCGAGATGTAAGAAACGACGGGCCAAGAACTTCCCATACATGATCCGCCCTCGCCGGACACTCCGCGAAGAGATTCGCCAGCAACAACTTGCGGCCTAAGTGAATGGCATTCGGCGTTGGGGGGAAAAAGTCCCGTCGGCACGCGGGGTAGTGGGCGACCGGTTCGTTCGGGCGGAGTTCGACGCCCTTCGCGTGGAGCGGGCGTGGTTGCTGGCGGACGGGACAGGGGAGCCCGTAGTCGGGACAGGGTTGCTCGTCGCCGAGGGCGGCGGCCTGGCTCTCCAGGAAAGTCTGGAGGGTGCCGTCGGTGAGTCCCTGGGCGACGGCGTGGGCGATCTGCTCCATCGCGTCGAAGTCGACCTCGAGCGCAGGGCCGTCGTCGTCGAATGCTCAACGGGCGACAATTTTGCCCCAGTTTGCAGCGAGTTGGCGGAGTTCCTGGAGTCCGTCGGCGGTGAACAGGCGGCGGGACTTGATGCGTCCTGCCAAGGGGTTCCGATCCGAGCAGGGGAAGGATTTGACGCCGACGATCTACGAATGCGAACTTCCCACGGCAAAGCTGTTCATGACCTCTCCTTGCTTAGCCCTGGAACAAACCGTTTGCTCCCCCTCCGTCGCTCGTAGTAACATGAGGTCAGTTCCGGCCCACCGAGGCTCCCCATGCGCTGCCCCTTTCTTCCGCTGTTCGCCCTGTTCGTCGTCCTCGCACCCGCCAACGCTCAGGACCAAGATCCCGAAACCGGCGGGAAGAAGCTCTCGGAGTGGCGGGCCATGCTGCGGGAGAGCGACAGCCCGCGGCTACGGAAGGCCGCCGTGGCAGCACTCGGGCAAATCGCCACCGACAATCCGAACAACGGCACGCTGGTAAAGGACATCGCCCAGACGGTCGGCAAGGCGATGCGGAACGACACCGCCGCCGGAGTGCGGGCCGAGGCGGCCCGGGCCATTTCGCGGCTCGCCGACGACCTGCTCCGGGACACCAAGTCGGACGTTGGTTCAGTGGTGGTGGATTTGTCGGAGGGAGTGCGGGGCGAAAAGGACTCCGACGTGCGATACGAGCAGGCAACCGCCCTCCAGCGATTTGGCCCGCAGGCCAAGCCGGCCGTGGAAAACCTCTCAACGGCCTTGGCCGACGCTGACCCACGGGTGAAGGCCGCCGCCGCCCTCGCCCTCGGCCTGATCGGGAAGGACGCCAAGCGGTCGGCCGACGAACTGCTTCCGCTGGTGAAGGACGGGTCGGGTGATGTCCGGCGGGCGGCAGTGTTCGCTCTCGGCCGGGTCGAACCGGACGACCCCGTGAAGGCGTCGGAAGCGATCACCAAGTTCACCACCGATCTGGACGAACAGACCCGGAAAGAGGCGGTCAGTTCGCTTTGCCTGCTCAAGGATCGTAGCCCAGGCACAGTGAAGGCGGTGGCGGTGGCCCTCAAAGATGCCTCGGTGGAAGTGCGGCGGATGGCGGCGGCCGGGTTGGGTACGTTCGAGCGTGGCGCGAAAGAGGCGGAGGTGGAACTGCTCGCGGCGATCCGGAAGGACGGCGAAGACAAGTTGGTGAAGGCCTACTCGGTGCGGAGCCTGTGCCTCGGGCTGAAAGACGACCCGGCCAAGATTCTCTCAGAACTGACCGCCCGCCTCGACCCCACGGTAGAGAAAGAAAGCGAAGTGCGGATCGCCATCTGTGATGAGATTGGCGATTTCGGCCCGGAGGCCCAGTCGGCGGTCCCGGCATTGCGGCTGGCTCAGAAAGATCCCGAGGTGAAGGTCCGCGACGCTGCCACCTTCGCCATCAAGAAAGTGATCGCCAAAAAGGAAGAGAAGAAGGATAAGTAAGCCCCGGCCAGTAATCACCTTTCAGCGGCCAGCCGAGGGTGTGTGGCCCGTCCTGTTGGACCCGGCTCACGCTCGGGCCTGACTGTGTGCAACCGCAGGCAACTGTAGGCGAGCAAGTTGCGAAATCTGGTTGACATCGTTCAGGCCCATTCTACATATCCACACCGAACAACGAATTCAGGCAGAGCCATAGACGGCTCGCGGCTCGTCCTTCGGTCGTCCATTGAACGAGGTCCGTGAATGTCCGCGCCCACGGGGCTACCGGCTGGTCTGGCCTTCCTGCCGACCTGGTTGAATGGGTCGAAGGATCCGCTAGCCTTCGACGCTGCCCTTGCTGCCTGGTGCCGGGCAACCGGGTGGCGGACGGCCGGGATCGTATGGCCGGTCGGTAATCCACAACTCTCCGTACAGGTCAGAGACGGAGTCACCGAGCCGGCGGTTCTCGCACCCGAAGCGGCCGAAGTGCTCAAGACGCTGCAGTCGGGTAACCCGACGGTGTTGTGGCAACTGCCCGGCTCGTGCGGGCGGCTTTACGCCCCCTTCCAGCCATCCGGTCGAGCGGCCGGGCTGGTGTGGGTGGAGCGTGTCGGCACCGACACCTGGACCGACGCCGATCGCCAATACCTGCTGCTGTCGGTCGCCCTGATGGAACGGTCGCCGCTCCTCGCCGGGAAAGTCGGGCCGATCCTCGACGCCGAGCGGTTACAGCAGCGGTTGAATGATGCCTCGGTCATCGCCGGGCGGATGGCTCACGATTTCGATAACGTGCTTACTGGCATCATCGGGTTTGCCGACCTGACCGTGCCGCTCCTGCCGTCTGGATCGCAACCGACCAAGTTCGTCCAGCAGATTGCCGACGTGGGCAAGCGTGGAATTGTCTTCACCCAACAGTTGCACCAACTCAGCCGGGCCGGGCAGACAAAGCCACAGCCGGGTGTGATCGCGGCGGCGCTGGCCAAGGAAGAAGCACGCCTGCGACCGCTCCACCCGGCGGGGTTCCAACTGACCACCGATGTGCCGGCCGGGTTGCCGGCGGTCGGGATGGAAGCCGGGCCGCTTGGGGTGGTGGTTGGCCACCTGCTCCAAAACGCGGTCGAGGCGGGCGGGCAGCCGCCACGGGCGGCCGTGTCGGCCCGCTTGGTCGAACTCTCGGCGGCCGACGCCAAGGGATACCTCGGGGCTGTTCGCCCTGGCCCGCACGTGGAGGTACGGGTTACCGACGTCGGCGGCGGCATCAAGCCTGAGGTCCGAGCACGGCTGTTCGCCGAGCCGTTCTACACGACCAAGACGAGACACCGGGGGCTGGGGCTGGCGGTGGTATACCGCACGCTTCACGCCCACCACGGAGGGATCCGCCTGGACCCGCAGTCCGCGACGGACATCGGCACGTCCGTCCGCGTGGTCCTCCCGCCGGCGGCCGTTCGCCCGCCGGTCGCGGCTTCCCCTACCGTCATTACTCACGCCTCCGCGTTCGGAGGGTAAGGTTCCCCCATGATGCCACTCGACCTGGACGACCGCCTCCGTCAGACCCCGCGGCCAGTCCGTATGCCCACCCCGCTGTCTGAACTCCAGAGTAGCGGCGATATCCGAATCCTGATCCTGGACGATGAGCCGGCCACCTGTGCTGTCATCCAGGCCGCACTGGCCAGCCGCGACTTCCAGATCGAGTCGGTCTCCGACCCGATGCAAGTGGAAGCGGCCCTTAGCCGTCGCAACAACTACCACCTCATCATCATGGACTATGTGATGCCGGGGTTGGAACCTGATCAGGTGTTCGGCTGGGTGCGAGACAACCAACCCGACGCGAACATCGTGGTCGTCACCGGCTACCCGAGCGTCGACAGCGCCCTGAACTGCCTCCGCGCTCGCACCTACGACTACCTGACCAAGCCGTTCCAGGTTGATCAACTCCGCGAGATCGTCATCCGCTGCCTCGAAAGTAAGGGGCTGTTGCGGATGACAGAAGAGGCATTGCGCGAGAGCCTCGGCGGAGCGATCCGCGAGCGGCGGAAGTCGCTCGGCTTCACCCTGAGCAATGTGTCGGACAAGACGGGCGTGTCGCTCGGCTACCTGTCACAGATCGAACTCGGCAAGAACTCCGCCAGCATCGAGACGCTGTATCGCATCTGCCTGGCACTCGGCATCAAGATGAGCGAACTGTTCCAGGCTGTCCAGCGGCATTAAGCAGACTCGGCGACGTGGCGGGCCGGTAGCAGGGGGTTGCGACTCCCCGCCACCGGCCCGCTTTCGCGTCACAATGCCTTCTCCACCTCCACCAGGTTGTCGTAGAACGTCGCCCCGCCGCCCTGGTCGGTCAACTTCGTGCTCGTCATGGTGTTCACGTTCACCCCTTGCTCGGTGTACTTGTTCCACCAGATGCCGAACGACACCACAACCCCTGGCTGAACCGTCTCGCCCACCACCGCCTTTGCCAGTAGGCGGCCGCGGTCGTTCCGCACCTGCACACGATCGCCGTTGGCGATCCCCCGCGGTGCGGCGTCGGTCGGGTGTATTTCCACTACCGGTTCGCCGGCTCGCGCCCGCAGGGTATCGACGTTCACGAACGTGCTGTTGAGAAAACTGGGTGTGGGTGGGGTGATGAGCTGGAGCGGATACTTGGCAGCCAATTCTGGTTTCGTCTGTGGGTCTTCGTGCGGGGGGATGTAGTGGGGCAGGGGGTCGCGGCCGGCGGCCTGCTCATGGGGGGAGAAGAACTCGCACTTGCCCGACGGTGTGGGGAACTGCCCCTCGGCGAAGGGCGTCCAGTTCTCGGGCAAGTTCAGGCGGGCGGGGCCGTTCGTCAGCAGGTGCTCGAAGGTGATGCCTGAGAACGTGTTGGCGGCGAAGTTCCCTTTGGGTGCCGAAAACGCCCGCCGGGCCAATTCCTCATCGGTCATCGCGAAGAGTTCGTCCTCGAATCCCATTGCCTTCGCGAGCAGGCGGAACACCTCCGTGTTTGGCTTCGCCTCGCCGAGCGGGGCGATGGCCGGGCGGTTCACCTGCACGTACAGGTGCCCATAGCTATTGTGGATGTCGAAGTGCTCCAGTTGCGTGGTGGCGGGGAGCACGATGTCGGCGTAGTCGGCGGTGTCGGTCTGGAACTGGTCGTGGACGACAGTGAACAGGTCGTCCCGCATCAGTCCCTTGAGCACACGAGATTGATCCGGGCACACCGCGGCCGGGTTCGAGTTGTAGACATAGAACGCCTGCACCGGTGGGCCGGGCAACTCGCCGTGGAGCGCCTCAGCCAGTTGCGTCATGTTGATGGTCCGCGTGCCGGGCGGGATCAGATCGGGCCGAGTCAGGAAGGCGTCGTCGAACGGGTACAGCTTGCTGGTGCTAAGCATCGCCCCGCCGCCAGGGTGCCTCCAGTCGCCGGTGACGGCCGGGATGCAACACACCGTTCGTACTGCCATCGCCCCGCCACCGTGCCGCTGTAGGCCGTAGTTGAGGCGGATGAACGCCGGTTTCGTGGTGCCCAGTTCATGGGCGAGCCTCTCGATCGTATCCACTGGCAGGCCGGTGATGCTGGCGACCACGTCGGGCGGGTATTTGTTCATCACCCGCGAGCGCAATTCTTCACCACCCAGGCAGAAGCGGTCGATAAAGTCCTGGTCTTGCAGGCCGTCGCGGAAAAGAACATGCAGGATACCCAGCGCGAGGGCGGCGTCGGTTCCCGGACGTACAGGGATCCACCAGTCGGAACTGGCTGCTGTGCGGCTCCGGTGTGGGTCGATCGTCACGATCTTCGCCCCGGCCTTCTGCGCCCGCAGCATGACTGCCCAGAGGTGGACGTTGGTGACCTTGGTGTTAGACCCCCAGTTCACGATGTAGCGGGATTGCTCGACCGCCGCCGGGTCGACCACGGCCCGCGTGCCGAGAGTGATGTCGCAGCCCACTCCACCGGCCGTAGCGCAAATGGTGCGGTCGAGGAGGCTGGCGCCGAGGCGGTGAAAGAAGCGGCGGTCGAGGCTGGCATACTGGAGCTTGCCCATCGTGCCGGCGTAACTGTACGGCAGGATTGCTTGCGGACCGTGCGACCCCATGCTGATCTGTTGGAAACGATCGGCGATGACGCGAACTGCCTCGCCCCAGCCGATCGGCTCAAACTTTCCTTCACCCTTGCGCCCGACCCGTCGCAGGGGTGTGAGCAGGCGGCCAGGGTGGTACACCCTCTCCAGGTAGTTGGCGACCTTCTGGCACAAGAACCCGTCGGTGAATGGGTGAGCACGATCCCCCCGCATCCGCACCGCCCGGCCGGTTGCCGGATCAACGGACACCACCCACCCGCAGGTGTCGGGGCAGTCGTGTGGACAGACGCCTCGCACGTCTATGGTGGCCAGGGGAACAGGCATTGCAGCCTCCGAACAGGTTGCAGGAAAAAACGGCGCGAGTGAGAAATTATCAGAATTCGGCGGACTAGGCGCTTGCGGTTCCCGCGTCGTCGAAACAATATTACGGTTCGGCGGGGGGTCGCGACCCCCCACCCCGCCTGAGCGAACGGCCATGCCCGCACCTGCCAGCACGTCCGACTTCCTCGACCTCGTCCGCAAGAGTGGCCTGATCCCGGCCGACCGGCTTGCCCCGTTGCTGCGGAACCTCGATGCCAGCAACACGCCCATTGCCCAACTCGCCACTGAACTGGTCAAGGCGGGTTTGCTGACGTTCTTCCAGTCGAAGCAGATCCAGCAAGGGCGGTACAAGCGATTCCAGATCGCGGGCAAGTACCGCCTGCTCGAACTACTCGGTGTGGGCGGGATGGGTGCGGTGTACCTGTGCGAGCATGAGTTGATGAAGCGACTGGTGGCAGTGAAGGTATTGCCGGTAGACAAGATTGCCGCCGATCCAACCGCCTTGGAACGTTTTTACCGCGAGGCACGGGCCGTGGCGGCACTGAATCACCCGAACGTGGTGCAGGCCTACGACATCGACAAGTTCGATACCGTTCACTTCCTGGTGATGGAATACGTTGACGGCAGCAGCTTGCAAGACGTGGTCGCCCGGCACACTGTCCGGAAGCGGTTCTTCGATCCGGTACGGGCTGCGCATTACGTCGCGCAGGCGGCCGCAGGGTTGCAGCACGCCGGTCAACTCGGCCTCATCCATCGCGACATCAAACCGGGTAATTTGCTACTCGACCGCAACGGGCTGGTGAAGGTACTTGACCTGGGGCTAGCCCGGTTCTTCGATCACCGGCACGACGGGTTGACCCAACGGCTCGATGATAAGTGCGTGCTCGGCACCGCCGACTACCTTGCCCCCGAGCAAGTGACCAACGACAAACCTGTGGACGTGCGGGCCGATGTTTACGGCCTCGGTGGCACTCTCTACTACATGCTCACGGGTTCGTCGCCCTTCCCAGACGGCACCGTCGGCCAGAAACTCGTCGCCGCGCAGATGCAGAAGCCCAAGCCGATCAGTTCGTTCCGCCCCGACGTGCCCCCCCCGCTCGTCGCTGTGGTCGAGACCATGATGGCCAAGAACCCGGCCGACCGCTTCCAGACGATGGGTGAGGTGATGGAAGCTCTTGCCCCGTGGACCTCCCAGCCGATCGGCCCACCCGAAGCCGCCGAGATGCCTGAACTATCGCCAGCGGTGATGGAGCGGATGACGGCCAACCCGCTGCCGGGGCGGTCGAACAGCGGGGTGATGTTTCTACCCGCAGCTGTCGGGTCGAGTTCGTCGGTTCGTGTCAGCCCGGTCGATCTCACCGAGGCGAGCGTACCAACCGGCCGGCCAACAAACACCGCCCGTATGCGACCGTCGTCGACGTCGGATGTGCGAGTACTGCCGACTCCGAGTCGCCCCTCGGCGAGATCGGCCAGGTCGGCCCCTGCCGTTCCCCCTGCTCCGAGGCCAAAGAGCCTGACCACGGCTATCCTTTTTGCCGTCGGTGGGGTGTCGTTCATGATCGCCGTCTGCGTTATCTACCTCATCGTTTTGCTCCTCGTGAAATGAACTGCCGGGGGAGGTTCGCCGCTCAACATCTCCCTTCTTTCCCAGCCGCAACTTTCGGCCTGTTTCGAACCCAATCGCCGCATCGTATGCACGTTTTACGCCCGTCGGTTCTGCCCTTGCCCTATATTGACGGCAGCGCCACGCTGTGACCCTCCGCGTCCGGACTCTTTTCCATGCCGGCCCCCGCGACGAACGCTGAGTTGTTCGCCCTCATCGCCAAAAGCGGGGTGCTGGACGACGTGCGGGTGAAGGCGTACCTGGACAAACTCACTCAGGGAGACGGAGTGCCCACCGATCCGATCGCGCTCGGCGGGCGGATGGTGCTGGACGGGTTACTGACTCACTTTCAGGCTGAGCAACTGCTGCAAGGGCGGTGGAAGCGATTCAGCATCGGTAAATACAAGGTGCTGGAACGGCTGGGCGTCGGTGGGATGGGGCAGGTGTTTTTGTGCGAACACAAGTTGATGAAACGCAAGGTGGCGGTGAAGGTACTGCCTGCGGCCAAATCGAAAGACGAAGCGGCGCTACAGCGGTTCTACCGCGAGGCACGGGCGGTGGCGGCGGTTGATCACCCGAATATTGTCCGCGCCTACGATATTGACGACGACGACGACCTGCACTTCTTGGTCATGGAGTACGTGGACGGGGCGAATCTGCACGATCTTGTGCGCAAGGGCGGCCCGATGCCCCCGCTGAGGGCATGCCACTACGTCTACGGGGCGGCCGTTGGCCTCCAGCACGCCCACGAGATGGGCCTCGTCCATCGCGACATCAAGCCGGCCAATATCCTCGTCGATCGGGCCGGGGTAGTGAAGATCTTGGACATGGGCCTGGCTCGTTTCTTCCATCCCGACGAAGACGATCACCTCACCAAAAAGTTCGAGGAGAACGTTCTCGGCACGGCCGACTACCTCGCCCCCGAGCAGGCGATGGATAGCACGACCGTTGATATTCGGGCGGATATCTACGGTCTGGGTGGCACCTTCCAGTTCATGCTCACTGGCCAACCGCCGTTCCCGGATGGCACCGTTGCCCAAAAACTCCTCTGGCACCAGAGCAAGCCGCCCAAGCCAATCAGCGATTACCGCCAGGATGTGCCTGCCCCTCTGCTGGCCGTGGTCGCCAAGATGCTGGCGAAAGACCCAGCCGCCCGCTACCAGACCCCGGCCGAGGTGATGGCCGCCCTGGCACCGTGGGTGCAAACGCCAATCGCCCCACCGTCCGAAACTGAACTGCCAACCCTATCGGTGGCTGCTGGCGGCAGGCCCACGGGTTCGGAACCGACAGTCGGCGGATCGGCCGCACCGCTCACTCCGGCCACGCTTCCCGTCGCCCGCCCGATGTCAACTCTGCCGACACCCGCCGTGACCTCCGCCTCTAACGTCGTCCCCGAACGATCAGACAATCCCTGGGCTGACCTGACAGCCGCCGAAACCACGCCCTCCGCTCAGGACACAGCCCGCACACGCCGCGACCGCGACGCCGACCGTCCCCGCAAGGCCTTGTCGTCTGCCCGCTCTGGGAAAAAGGCCCGCCCGCGTGACGACGATGTCACGCCGCCCAAGAAAGGCCCCCCGGTCTTGCTGTGGGTGTTGTTGGCTGCTGTGGGTCTGGTCGGGTTGCTCGGTGGTGTCGGGGTGGTGTTGGCTGTCATTTTCCTCGGCGGGAAACGGAACACCGCTCCGAGTGCGGTGACCTCCCCGATCGATGGAAAGCGGGTGTGGTACGTCGCCAAATCGGGAGTGGGTCCGAACCCGGCCACCACCCGCAATACCCTTCAGCAAGCTCTCCGCGATGCGAAGGCTGGCGAAGAGGTAACGATTCTCGATGATACCATCGAGATTACCCCCATCACGCTGGCCGACTACAAGAACATCCGCATCAGTACCTCCGGAAAGACGGTGACGGTGACGTGCAAGTCAGGAGATGCGAAAGGGGCGGGGGCCGTGCTCCACCTGAGGGGGTGCGAGAACGTCGTTTTATCGGGGTTGGTGATCGACGCCGGCGGGCAACACGACATCGGAGTGCAGGTGTCGGGGGGGGCGAACGGGGTGACACTGGAGCGGGTCACGGTGCGGAATGCCCGCAAGCACGCGGTCAACCTCTTGAATGTGACGGCCGCCGCAGCTCAGCCCCTCACTTTGTCACAGTGCCGCTTGTTGGTAGGCGGCGGTCAGTCGGGTATTCATCTGTCGGGTTCGGCCGAGTTGGCCTGCCGCGGAGTGCGAATCAACGACTGCCGGTTCGAAGGGGTGGGGGCAGGCAGTGGGGTGCGAGTGGAGGGAGCATCCGAAGACGTACTGTTGCGTAACAATCGCTTCTATAACCTGGACGCGGGAGTGTTGTTTCACCTCGATTCGCTCGTTCCGAAGGTGTGTCAGATGGCGATCGAAAGGAACACGTTCCACACAACCAAGACGGGGGTTCGAGTCGACCAACCCGCGGCCGTAGGGCGTGAGGTCCGCGTGACGGGGAATTACTTCGCGGGCGGCGGGATGGCGGTGGCCCCATCGCCGCCCCCTCATTCGCCAGCACCAACAAAGGCCCCGGTGCCCCCCGTGGGCGTGCAGGTTGTAGGCAACGGGCGAGATGCCCTCACTCAGGCGGCCCTACCAGGGATCGACGCTGTATCAGGAGTGACGCTGCTCGCCCCGCCCCCCGACGCCCCGGACGACAAGTTCCTTCGCCTGCCAGCGAAATTGCTACTCAACAACAACCCCATCGGGGCAGAGTGAACGTCCAGGCACCTCGGGATTAGAACTCCCTCCGCAGGATGCGTTCGACACCCGCAGGTGCAGAAAAAGGCCTGAAAAATCAGGCTGCTTCGCGTGGATTGCAAGCTGCCGTGAACTTCGAGATTCACGCCTCACCCGCTCCGGCAATTCTGCTCCCAACGGCTGGTGGTCATTCAAATCGGCGAGAACTGCAACGATGATAAATGCAGAGACGGCCCGCCCTTCGCTCCTCGGGTGACAGATTTGCTTCGCCAGACACATCGTTTCGCTTTCATGGAGGCTGTGATAGAGTTCAATGCATCCATCGCCGAAGGACGATGCTTCTCTCTCCACCCGTTGTGAGTCCGAAGTCCTGTCCTACTCCGACCATCTGTGGAGATGGTAACCACGCTCACTGAACGACCCAGCGCTATGCCCGATACCCGCTCACGACCCGGTCTTGCGGGTCCTGTCTTCCCGACCGCCGCCGTCCGTGTGGCCGTCATCTTCGCGTTCATTGGACTAGCGTGGGTGGGTGTCTCCGACACGTTTCTTGCCCTCACAGGGGAGATGAGCGAACACGTGTTTCGCGTTGCATTGGCGAAGGGAGCGGTGTTCGTTTTCCTGACGGCCGGGCTGGTGTACTGGCTCGTGAAGCGGGAACTAAAGACCGCCGCTCGTAGCTCAACCATGCTCCGCGCGATCACTGAGGGCACCGACGACGCGGTGTTCGTCAAGGATCGCAGCGGCCGGTACCTGCTGTTCAACGAGGCTGCTGCCAGGCTGGTTGGAAAGCAGGCCGAGGAGGTACTGGGCCGAGATGATACCTTCCTGTTCGACCCAGCCAGCGCCGACTTCGTGATGACTCGGGATCGGCGAGTCATGGACACAGGGCGGGTCGAGACGCAGGAGGAAACCTTGACCGCAGGCGGGGTCACTCGCACCTATCTGGGCACCAAGGCTCCGTACCGAAATGAAATGGGGGCTGTGGTTGGGGTGGTCGGTGTATCGCGAGACGTGACCGAGACCCGTCAGGCCGAGGTCGCCCTTCGTGAGAGCGAACAGCGGTTCCGCGAGATGGCCGACGCTGCCCCGGTGCTTATCTGGCTCAGTGATACCAGCAAGGAATGCGTGTGGTTCAATCGGCAGTGGATGGAGTTTGTCGGTCGGTCGATGGCTGAGGAACTCGGGGTCGGCTGGGTCGATGGCGTTCACCCGGAGGATCGAGATCGATGCGTGCAGGGCTACGAAGCCGCGTTCGATGCCCGCGAGCCCTTCGTCATGGAGTACCGGTTACGGCGGCACGACGGGGAGTATCGGTGGGTACTCGACACCGGCGCACCACGAACAGCCGGTGGAACGTTCGCTGGATACATCGGATCGTGCGTGGACATCACCGACCGCAAGCGTGTGGAGGGCGACCTTCGGGCGAGCGAAACGCGGTTGGCCGAGGCTCAGCGGGTGGCCCGAATGGGGAGTTGGGCGTGGGACCCAATCAGCGGTGAGGTCTGGTGGTCCGGCGCCATGTTCGAGTTGTTTGGCTTGGACTCAAATACCGACACTCCCCGTCTGGAGGTGTTCCTGGATTGTCTTCATCCGGACGACCGGTCCGAGGCATCCGCCCGGGCTGTTGCGATGGTTGCTGGCGGGACCGAGTTCGCAAACGACTTCCGAATCGTCCGCCCGGATGGGACGATCGTGTGGATTCACAGCCGCGCACGGACGACTCGTGACCCCGATGGTCGCGTGATTCTGATCGAGGGAACAGACCAGGACATTACCGAACGCAAGCGAGCAGAGGAAGCACTGAGCGAGAGCGAGGGCCGGTTTCGTACGCTCATCGAACAACTTGATGTGGGCGTCATCCTTCAGGATGCCGACGACCGCATCCTGGTGAACAACCCGGCTGCCGCCGCGGTGCTCGGGTTGACGGCGGATCAGTTGATCGGCCGCACCTCCCGTGATCCCGGCTGGGAACTGGTCCATGAAGATGGCTGTCCGTTGTTGGCAAGCGAGGTGCCGTCGGTGGCGGCGGCCCGCACCCGGAAGACCATCTCGAATCAGGTGGTTGGGGTGAGCAACCCGAACACGGGCACCCGTCAATGGCTTCAAGTGACCGCCGTCCCGCGGATCGACCCGGCCAACGATGGAGTGACCGTGCTGGTCACCCTGGTCGATATCACGGACCGTAAACGAGCCGAGGCCGCCCTGCGGGAGAGCGAGGAACGGCTCCGACTGGCGCTCGAGGCGGCTCGGATGGCGGTGTGGGAAGTGCGGTTGCCGGATGGCGTGAAACACTCGGACCGCGTCATTCATTGGGACGAAGCCTATGGGCAACTCTTCAGCCTCACGTCGGCCCAACTCCCACGGACCGAACAAGAGTTCTACGCACTCATTCACCCGGACGATCACGCGGCAGTGACGGCAGCCTTCGAACGGTGTGTGGCCGGAGAGGGAGACTACTCCTGCGAGTTTCGGGCAATCTGCGGAGATGGTCGGGTCCGGTGGCACTCGTCGTCTGGCCGGATGTTGCGGGCCACGGGCGGGTACCAGGACCGTGTGATCGGGGTGGGCCGCGACGTAACGGCCGAGCGGGAGGCCGAACGTGCTCTCCGACTGGCCCGGTTCAGTGTAGAACGGGCAGTCGAGGCGATCTTCTGGATCGCCCCGACGGGCGAGATCCAGTTCGCCAACGAGGCCGCACACCGGATGCTCAGCTATTCACCCGGCGAACTCATCGGGAAGACGGTATCCGAGATTGACCCGAACTTCCCTTCCGAGGCGTGGCCAGCCCACTGGCATGAGGTGAAACAGCGAGGGTCGTTTACAATTGAGTCTCGACACCGCACCCAGGACGGTCGGGCTATCCTAACCGAAGTCACAGTCAACTACGTAAGGCACGAGGACCGAGAATACAACTGCGCGGTCATGCGAGATATCACTGATCGGGCGACCGCTGACGCGGCTCTGCGGGCAAGCGAGGAACGGTTGCGACTCGCTCTAACCGCAGGGCAGATGGGCACCTTTGACTGGGACCTCAGCACCAACTTGGTGGTGTGGTCGGACACTCACTTCGACCTGTGGGGATACCCGCCGCATGAGCGGCCGCAGGTCGATTTCGGCACCTACATTGGCCGTGTCCACCCGGACGACCGCCAGACGGTTGAGGATACCATCACACAGTCCCGCCAGTTCCGTACTTCGTACCAGCACGAATACCGGATCGTGCTGCCATCTGGCGAACAACGATGGATCTCCGGGCGGGGCGAGTTCCAGTATGGGGTAGGTGACCAACCAGTGCGGATGCTCGGCATTGTTCAAGACGTCACCGCCCGTAAAGCCGCCGATCTGGCAGTGCGGGAGAGCGAGGAACGGTTGCGGTTGGCCCTTACTGCCACCGCTGCCATCGGATTTGTGTGGGACGCCGCCTCCGATTCCGTCGTGCGGTACTTTAGCACCGTGCCCACCCTGCCGGTGAATACCGACGCCCCGGAGTCGGTGGCTGCCGTCCGCAGGCGTGTTCACCCAGACGATGTACCTGTGTTCGATGCCAGTGTGAACGAATGCCTGCGCGAGGGATCAGACTACCGCAACTTGTACCGGGTGTGCGACCCAAACGGGGCAGTGCGGTGGTTGGAGGAGTGGGGCGTGCTCGCCCGGGCAATCGACGGCCGCCCTCTTCGGCTGACCGGCATCTCCATCGATGTGACCGACCGCAAGCGGGCCGACGAAGCGCTCCGTGCGAGCGAGGAGCGGTACCGTCGGTTGGTTGAGTTGCTCCCGGTCGGGGTCTATGTCCATGCTGACGGCCAGATCACGTATGCCAACCCGGCCTACGCCCAGACAGTCGGGGCAGCCGACGCCAATTCGCTGATCGGGCAAAATGCAGACGATGCGATTCATCCTGATTCACGACCGGCCGTAGTCGCTGTTATGGCCGACATACAAGCCACCGGACGGGCCAGTCGGCCGCTTGACATCCAGGCGCGGCGGCTCGACGGTACACACTATTCCGCCTACACGATCGCCATGCCACTCGGCGGTGGTGGCGAGGTACTGGTCGTGGTAGTTGATACAAGCGAGCGGGAACGGGCAGATCGGCTCATGCAGTCGCTCCTGGCCAGCGTCGCTGATGCCATCCTGACCGTCGACGCCCGCGGCACCGTGTGGCTTGCCAACCCTGCCACCGAGCGGATGTTTGGGTACCCACCTCACGAGTTGATTGGGCGAAACATCAGTACCCTCATGCCTGATCCGTATCAGGCCGAACATGATGGATACCTCGTCGATTACCTTCGCACTGGTCGGGCGAAGGTAATCGGCATTGGCCGCGAGGTGGTCGGCCGAAGGAAAGACAGCACGGAGTTCCCGCTTGAACTCACCGTGACCGAACTTCGCCTGGGTGACG
The DNA here is from genome assembly GCA_025459365.1 of Fimbriiglobus sp. GTDB lineage: Bacteria > Planctomycetota > Planctomycetia > Gemmatales > Gemmataceae > JALHQU01. The sequence goes on along the minus strand of JALOQR010000044.1, from coordinate 3,740 downwards.
AACGCCACTTCACTGGGGTCTTACGAGATATCACCGCCCGTAGGAGGCTGGAAGAGCAGTTTCGACAGTCGCAGAAGATGGAGGCAGTCGGTCGGTTGGCCGGCGGCGTGGCGCACGACTTCAACAACCTGCTCACTGTCATCAACGGGTACGCCGACCTGCTCCTCATGGGCGTGTCGGCCACCGACCCCAAGCGAGCGTCGTTAGCTGCGGTGCGAGATGCCGGTGAACGGGCGGCTGCCCTCACTTCCCAACTCTTGGCCTTCAGCCGCAAGACCATCGTCGCTCCGAAAGTCTTCGATCTGCGCGATGTCGTCATCCAGGCTGAGCGATTGCTCCATCGGTTGATCGGCGAGGATATCTCTCTCCATGTGGTGTCGCACGCTGCACCTTGCCGTCTCCATGCCGACCCGGCGCAGATCGACCAGTTGATCATGAACCTGGCGGTGAACGCCCGCGACGCCATGCCCACCGGCGGCCGGCTCACACTCGAAACAAAAGTCATCTCTCTCTCCAGGGGAACCGACAGTTCTCCGACCCCTGGCGAGTATGTGCAGTTGACTGTGAGTGACACCGGTTGCGGGATGACGGACGAGGTCATGGCGAAGATCTTCGAACCGTTTTTCACCACCAAGGGGGTAGGCCAGGGAACCGGGCTTGGACTGGCGACCGTGTACGGCATCGTTCAGCAGGCCGGTGGACACATCACTGTGTCGAGCCGGGTCGGGCACGGCACCACCTTCCGAGTGCTGTTCCCCTCGATCTCAGTCGCCGACCCAGATGCTACCCAGGCCGTAGTGGAGACTGCCGGGCGTGGAACGGAAACCGTTCTGCTGGTGGAAGACGACGACGCCGTACGGGCGCTTTGCACGCTCGCCCTAGAATCGCAAGGCTATACCGTATTGGCCGCAGCATCTGGGCTGAAGGCGATGGAATTGCTTCGTACCGAACCTGGTCGCGCTCACTTGCTGATCACCGACGTGGTGATGCCTGAGATGAGCGGTCGAGAACTGGCCGATGCAGCGACTAGCCTCGATCCAAGGTTGAAACTGCTTTTTGTGAGTGGATACACCGACGACGCCGTCTTTCGGCACGGGGTACGAGAGGCCGCCGATCACTTCCTTCAGAAACCGTTCTCACCCCTTGCGCTCGCCCGTAAGGTCCGGGAGGTACTGGACACGGAGTGATCACCGCCTGGCCAGTTGTGAGATGATCGGTGCGGAGCAGTGTACGACCGCTGGCATCGAGGGTATGCCTTGCTGGCGGCGACTGCTGTACCAACCGGGGGCATTCGGGGGCATTCGCCCGCACCGACTGGCACACCTGCGGGCGTTGGTGACACCGGGGAGACAGTGACGAAAAGCCTGGAAATGAAGGCGGGCGGCGCTCGCAAGCACCGCCCGGCATCGACTCGCACCAGTGGGGCCTCTGGGATTCGAACCCAGAACCAAGGGATTATGAGTCCCCTGCTCTGACCGTTGAGCTAAGGCCCCGTGTGGCCGATATTGTACCCGATGTGGGCGGTTGCGGAAGGCGTTACACTCCACCCGCCGTCCCCGAGGGCCTCTCATGCGGTTCGTGATCGCGATCGTGCTCGTCTCCACCTCCGTCGCGTTCGCCGCCCCGGTAATCCCCGTTCCGGTGCCGGACCAACTGAAAAACCCCTGGACGGCCGAGTGGGAGAAAGAGTTCCAGGCTCGCGGCGAGAAAGTGCTGAAGGGCATGTGCGCCAAAGAGAAGGCCAACGGGTTAGGCGGGCGGACCTACTTCGAGAACGAGAAGCGAGCCTACGGGTTCCTCATGGCCCACGCCGTGGCCGGCGACAAGGACACCGCCATCAAGGAACTCCAGAAGGAGGACGCCCAGGCGAAGGAGTGGCACGCGGCCACCGCCGGAATTGATTACTACGCCTGCTTCACCCTGAAACACCAGGTGCGGAAGTACTTCCTCTTCGGCGAACAGTTCGACCCGAAGTACAAGCAGCGGATGTTCGACGGGGCGAAGGCGTGGACGGAGAAGGACCCGCTGTGGCGGCCGCACCCGGCGTTCAAGAAGGCCGGCGACGGGTGGGGGCCGGACGTGAAGAACAGTTGGGTGGACGTGCGGGGCACCGAGAACCTGTTCCTGATGCGGGTGACGAGCGTCTACCTGATGGCCGAGGAGACGGGCAACGAAGAAACGCGGGCGAAGTACAAGGAGACGATCCTGAAGTACGCGGCGGCCCTGTACCGCGTGGGGATGGGCGAGTGGGACTCGGAGAACTACCACGGTCACTCCATCGCCCCGCTGCTCAACCTGTTCGACTTCAGCAAGGACGGGGAGGTGCGGGCGGCGGCCAAGCTGTGCCTCGACTACATGTGCGCCATCGGGGCGGTGAAGTACTACCGAGGGGCGTTCAACGGGCCGACGAATCGCGACTACTCCCACCCGCAGCCGTTCGGGGGGAGTGCCCCCGCCATGCTCTGGCTCTACTTCGGCGACACCCCGTTGGAGAACACGGCGTATGAATCGGACGAGGTGCATGTGCTGACGAGCGGGTACCGCCCGCCGGTCGCGGTGGTCGAGCTGGCCCGCAAGAACTTCGGCAGGCCGGCCGAACTGTTCGCCAGCAAGCCGGGGTACTCGGCGACGACGGGCAACGACCAGAAGAATCCGCCGGTGTACTTCGAAACGCAGTTCTTCGGCCACACCTTCCAGATGGGGTCACTCGTCGGCGGCACCACCGCGGGCAAGACGGCGGTGAACGGGTTCAAGGTGGTGGCGGCGGACGAGAAGCGGGGGGGGATCGCCATTCAGGGCGTGCCTGGCCCGGACCCGAAGTTCGTCGGCTCCGCGAAGTACGTCGAGGGGAAGGTGAGCGGAGAGAACCGCGTCGGGCAGAACGGCAACGTGGCCGTGTGGCTGGTGCAGGGCGGCGAATCGCCGTGGGTGTGGGTGGTGCCCGAGAGCGTGGGCGTGGAGACGGACAAGGGCGTGACGTTCCTGAAGTGCGAGGGCACGTGGGTGGCACTGTTCCCGATCAACACGGGCGAGGTGAAAGTGGACGACGAGTTGACGAAGGCACTCACCGGAGATGCGAAGGACAAGACGTGGGCGGGTCACAAGGTGCTGACCGCCAAAGGGAGCGGCGGCAAGTTCTGCGGGGTGGCGGTGGAGGTGGGTGAAGCAGGCGAGCACAAGGACTTCGCCGCGTTCAAGGCGGCGGTGGCGGCGAAGGCGAAGGTGACGGCGAAGGCTGAGTTCAGTTCGGCGGAGATGACCGGCACGAGCGGGCGGAAGGTGTCGCTTACGTTCGAAGAGAAGGTGGAGAAGACGCAGGTGGAACGCGACGGCAACCCGCACGACTGGACCGCGCACGCCAAGCACCTGTACCGCACGGCCGACGACAAGCCGGTCATCGAACAGGCCTGGCTCGGCGGCACACTCACCGTGCGGGCGGGGAAGAATACGTTCACCGGCGGCGTCAGCGAGAAGGGAACGGCGACGTTCAAGAACGAGTGAGGGGACACCGACCACCCGTTCGCCCGACGCGCGAGCGAGGGCCGTACCGCTCATGAGGACAAGTGGTTCTACCCTCGCTCGCAGGCCGGGCGAACGGGCGGTTCGCTCTACGTCCAAAGACCAGGGTTAGTTGATGTCGTCGGGCACGGTGAACTGGCCGGCGGCGAGGCCATACGGCCGCTTGCCTTTCCGACTCGACAGCGGTCGAATTTCGGCGACCGGCTGATCGGCTCGTGTTA
>JALOQR010000307.1 GCA_025459365.1 Fimbriiglobus sp. | reverse complement strand
GTCTGAGCCTCGCCCCCGGTCTCCCTCCGCTCCGGAGAGGGAGACGGGCAGTGGCCGAATGGAGCCAAAGCCTGATTGGCGCAACACTTCGGGTGACGGTGGCGGAGGGGGGGTATGTGTGTGGCAGGTGGCAGTGTGGCAGAGAGGGGGGGTGAGCCATCGCCGTCGGTGCGACGCATTCCCCGACCACCGAACACACGTTCGATGCCCAAAACTCGACCGACCCCGGAAAGGGTCTCCTCACCGTCCGTTCGCATCACTTCTGCCGGTCCGCCGCTCGTCGGCAGGGTTGCTCGCCGTTCGGCCGTTGCTCCGCCCGCCGTTTCCGGCCACAATACCCGATGACAGGTATGTCATCCCCCATTCGGAGCGGCAGCTTATGGACAAGGTGATCCGCATCCTCACCTGGACGGTGTTCGGCGTCGGGTTCATCCTCGTCGTTCTCGTATCGCTGCTGGCTTCCCTCACTGGCGTGGCCGCGGCCCAGCCGCCAGCCTCTCCCAGCACCCGTTCCAAAGTGAAGGTCAACGTCCCCCAGGACGACGCCGAACTGCTCATCGAGGGCAAACCGACCCGCACCGCGGGCAAAAACCGTGAGTACGACACCCCCGATCTGGAGCCGGGGAAGAAATACCTCTACGAGGTGAAAGTGGTGTGGAAGCCGAACAAGTTCACCACACTCACCCGCACCCGTGTGGTCAAGTTCGTCGCCGGTGAAGAGGTGACGGTCGATCTCACCACCCCACAGCCGACCGACACCGCCGACGTGTTGCTCAAGCCGGCCACCGATGATGTACTCAACGAACTCGTCGCGACCGCCAAGATCACGCCGACGGATGTGGTGTTTGAGCCGAAGTCGGCCGATGCCCGCATGCTGGTGGCGGCGGTACTGGCCGGAGCCAAGCGGGCGGTCGGTGTGCAGTTCGACCCGGACAAGGTGAAGGCGGCCCGGGAGCGAGTGAAGAAGGCCGAACTGGAAGGGCGGATCGACATCCAGCAACTCGACCCGGCCGAGTGCAAGGACTACCCCGAGGCGACAGTGGTCTTTCTGTACGCCGGCGAGGAGGGCAACCTGGCCCTGCGTTCGGTGTTGCTTGCCGAACTGAAACCCGGCACGCGGATCGTCTCGTACCGCTTCGGTATGGGCGACTGGAAGCCGACCGACACCCGCAAGGGCACCAACGCCGACGGCGAGGAATACCAGATCTTCACCTGGGTGGTGACCGACGACGACAAGAAGAAGTTCGGCAAGAAGTAGCGGCTAGCCCCGCTACAATGGCGGTTCGGCCCCGTCTTCACAACGGACTCCCGATCCCATGCCTGCCAAACTCGTCTACATCGAGACCGTCGGCTGCCAGATGAACGTTCTGGACAGCGAACTGGTCATCGCCGCCCTCAAGCGTGACGGCTACGCCCTCACCGACGACCCGGCCACCGCCGACGTCATCCTGTTCAACACCTGCTCGGTGCGGGAGTTGGCCGAGGAGAAGACTTATTCCGCCGTCGGGCGGGTGATCCAGCACAAGCGGCGCGACCCCGCCAAGGTGGTTGGCGTCATCGGGTGCATGGCCCAGAAGGATCAGGAGAAGGTGCGGCACCGCCAGCCGCTCGTCGATCTCGTCGTCGGCACCGGGCAACTCGCCAAAATTCCCGAACTGGTGCGGACGGTCCAAGAGACACGTCAGCCGCAGTACGCTCTCAGCCTCGGCCGCAAGGACGCCAGCCGGCACGAGGTGGAAGCCAGCTTCGAGAGCTACGACCCAGCCCGCGACCCCGAAATGCGGCCGACCCCGTTTCAGGCGTTCGTGCGGGTGCAGATCGGGTGCGACAAGTTCTGCACTTACTGCGTAGTTCCCTCCACCCGCGGGCCGGAGCAGAGCCGCCACCCGGACCACATCGTGCAGGAGGTCCGCACGTTGGTGGACCAGGGGTGCAAAGAGGTGACGCTCATCGGGCAGACGGTGAACAGCTACGTGTTCGACCACGGCGACGGCCGGCGGACACGGCTGAGCGACGTCATCGCCCGCATGCACGACGTCGCCGGCCTCGAACGCATCAAGTTCGTCACCAACTTCCCGAAGGACATGACGAACGACCTACTCGACGCTGTGCGGGAACTGCCGAAGGTGGTGAAGTACCTTCACGTGCCGGTGCAGAGCGGGTGCGACGAGGTGCTCAAGCGGATGAAGCGGCTCTACACGGTGGCCGAGTACCGCGAGATGCTGCACCGCTGCCGCGAGCGAGTGCCCGGTGTGGCGATCAGTAGCGACTTCATCGTCGGCTTCTGCGGCGAGACGGACGAGAGCTTCCAGAAGACGATGGACTTGGTGGCCGAGGCGAAGTTCAAGAACAGCTTCATCTTCAAGTACAGCGAGCGATCCGGCACGAAGGCGGCCGAACGCTACCCGGACGACGTGCCAGAGGAGACGAAGAAACGGCGGAACAACGAACTGCTGGCGGTGCAGAACGCGAACAGCCTCGCCGACCACCGCCAGTGGATCGGCAAGACGGTGAGCGTGCTGGTGGAAGGCCGGAGCAAGCGCGACCTGGCGAGCGGCCCCCGTGAGGGGGCTGGTGCCGACCGGGTGCCTCAACTCACCGGCCGCACGATGACCGACCACATCGCCGTGTTCGACGCCCCGGAACGGCTGACCGGCCGCACGGTGACGGTGGACATCGACGACGCCACCGGCTTCACCCTGTTCGGCCGCGTGCGAACGGAGGAGTTGGTCGGTGTGACCGGGGAGGGGGAATACACCCCGCCCCGCCCACGACGTGTGAGCCTGGGAGTGGTGTAAGGCCGGTCGGGTGGTCCCCTCTCTCCGAGAGCGGACGCCCCTACACCTTCGGGTACTCGGTGGTGATCTCGAACGTGCCGTCGGGGAGCGGGGTGCGTTGGTAGTCGCCGAAGAGGTTCGGGGCGTCCTTCACCAGTACTTCCAGCAGGGCGTTCGCCAGCTTGCGGATCTCCGGCTCGGCGTGGACGCTCCCCCGCTGTTCGAGGAAGTGCCGCAGGGCACGGGCGTTCGCCGTCACCGTGATTTTCGTCTCGGTGGCGTTCGGCAGTACGCTCCGCGCGGCCTGGCGGGCGGTCTTGCGGCGGGTGGTGCGGTCGGCGTCGGGCGGGAGCATGGCCGCAGCCGCGGCGGCGGGGTCGGCGAGCTTGGCGTTCAGTAGTTCGGCCAGTTTCACATAGGCGGCGTGGGCGTGGCTCACCGCCTCATGCCACACGGCGTGCATCTCCGGATCCCTGGCGATGATGTCCGGCTCGACGTACTCCGCCACCGATTCATCGACGTAGCGTTGGGACAGTTGGCTGTACGCCCAGCCAGCCCGGTGGCGGACCAACTCGTGCGTCAGACTGCGGCTCAAACCGGTGAGCAGGAACGTCCAGACGGCGTGCTCGAATACCGACCCGTGGCCCACTTCCTTGATGTGCCCGAGGTACGCGGCATTCCCCCCCGGCCGCGGCTTGGCGTAGCTCATGTAGCACACCCGACCGGCCGTCTCCGTCACGACTTCCGACGCTACCGTCGAATCCGACGACCACGTCACCCCGTGATCGGCCAGGAAGCGGTCGAGTTCGCCCTGCTGGAGTACCTGCTTGCTGAGCAGGTACACGGTCGGGTCGGCAATGACGCGCAGGTCGCTCATGACTTCGATCCGGTCGGCGGGCAAGGGTCTGGCCCAATTGGCGGATGCCAATTGTTCTCATCGGCTCCCGACCCGGTGCGGGATGACACAATCGCCGACGCACGCAGGAGCAGGCCACGCCGTGAATGATTCACGAGAGAAAGTGTGAAGACATGCCCCGTGTCGAGTGGGCACTTCTGCCGAGTGGCTGGCCGCTACGAGAACAATTCCCGCACCAGTTCGCCCTGGTCGAGCACTTCCAGAGGTCGTCCGTCGGGGGTGTGGAGTTGCTTTCGCGGGTCGATTCCCATCGCATCCAGCACGGTGTAGCAGACGTCGGCCGGCGATACCGGGCGCTGAGTAGTGTAAGCCCCTTGCTTGTCGGTCTTGCCGAGTACCAACCCTTCCTTCACCCCCGCTCCCCAGAACAGCAGACTACCGGCTGGACCCCAGTGATCGCGGCCGGCGTCCTTGTTGAGCTTCGGGGTGCGGCCGAATTCGCCCATTACCACCACCAGCGTCTCCTTGTGCGTTCCGCGGTCGTGCATGTCGTCGACCAGCGTGCTGATCGCCTGGTCGAACTCAGGGAGTTTCTTGTCGAGGCCCTCGAAGATCTTGGCGTGGTGATCCCAGCCGGCGTAGTTCACCGTCACGAACCGCACGCCGCTCTCCACCAGTCGACGGGCGAGCAGCAGGCTTTGCCCGGCGGTGGTGCGGCCGTAACGGTCGCGGAGTTTCGGGTCTTCGTCGTCGATGGCGAACGCCTTGCGGGCTTCGCTGCTCAGGATCATCTCGGCCGCCCGCTGGTGAAACTCGTCGTAGGTAGCGATCTGGTCGTTCCCCTCCACCCGCTTCGCCAATCCGTCCACGGCTTTCAGCAGGCTCTCCCGTCGCTCCACCTTCCGCTTGCTCAGCGGTTCGGACGCGGTCAGGTTCTCCACCTTGTAGTCTTTTTGGTTGGGGTCGCCGGCCTTGAACGACTCGAACCGCCCGCCGAGGAACGCGCTCTTGCCGAGTTCCCAGGTGAACGAGGGATTCCGCGGCACGGCCACATAGGGCGGCACGGCGGCGGTGAACCCGAAGTGGTGGGCGGCGACCGCACCGATGGCCGGGTAGTCGCCGAACGGCGTGCCAAACCGCCCGCTTAGCACCCAGTTGGTGGCCGTTTCGTGGTGGTCGTTGGTGTGGGCACCGCTGCGTACCAGGGCGAGTTTGTCCATCCGCTTCGCCAGGAGCGGGATCTTCTCCGCCACCCGCAGATCGGGTAACACGGTCGGGATGGTGCCGTATTTACCGCGGACTTCATCCGGGGCGTCGGGCTTGGGGTCGAAGGTGTCGTGGTGCGATATGCCACCGCCGAGGAACACGAGGATGACCGACTTGGCCCGCGCCTTGTGCGGGGCAACTTCTTTCTTCGCCTGGGCTTCGGCCCGCAACAACAACGGCAACGACAGCGCCCCGAGGCCGCCGACCCGCAGGAAATCTCGCCGCGAAGCCCCGGAGCAGAGGCGTGAGGAGCGACGGCCGAGGGAGATGTCGAGCATGATCGCAGACCCCGAAAGGGCGTTCGCGGTGGTGCAGGAATGATACCACAGGCGCACGGCTCACGCCGCTTCCGGCTCAGCCCAGCTTGTACACACCCACCTTGTTGTGGCTGCTCACCACGAACTCGGTCGCGTCGGGATTGATCCATAGGTCGTGGATGTGCGAGCCGGCCTTCTCCGCTTTCAGCACCTTCTTGCCTGGCACGTCGTAGAAGCAGACGAACCCTTCGTTGGCCCCGCCGACGCCGAGCAGCCACGATCCGTCCGGTGCCCATCGCAGTTGCGTGACGAGTCCCTTGAACTTGTTGTCGGCGACTTC
>JALOQR010000043.1 GCA_025459365.1 Fimbriiglobus sp. | reverse complement strand
AGAATGACGGGGAACGCTCCTCGACCCCCTCTCAGGATGATTCGAGCGACACAGTTGCATCCAAGCAGAACCGAACCACTCAACCGAACCACTTGCACCGCAAGAGGTTCGACATCATCCTCGACGTTCGGACGTCAAGAGCGTGTTCGGTGATCGCGGCAACCATCGCACCGCCGGACACGGCTCGCCCCCCCACTCTGCCACACTGCCACCTGCCACACACATACCCCCCCTCCGCCACAGTCATCCTAAGTGTTGCGCAGATCAGCCTTTCGCTCAATTCAGCCTTTCGGCCACTAACCTCTGACGACTCGCCATGTCAACAGATCGTTGGATCAATATTGTGGTTTCTCCTCCTCTCCCTCCCATCCGCCGAAACCATGAGAATTCCGCCGTAATCCCGTTTCCCTTGCCGCCGGTGCTGCCCCCGCCTACCTAATCTGTTCGCTACTTTCGGCTTGCGTAGCACGAACCACCGCCCCGGTTCTTCCCTCCGTTGCCGACGCGGCACGACCCGAGCAGTCCCCCCACCGGACGTTCAACACCATGAACTCCAGCGACCCCACCGTGGCCCCCGCCACCGCCCCCGCCGAGAACACCACGCCGGAGGCGACCCCGTCGGAGGCGACCACGACGGAAGGAACCACCCCGCCGCCGCTCCCGCCAGAAGCGACGGCCGAGGCGCCGCCCGCACCGCCCCCCGGCCCGGCCCGCCCAGCCCAACCAGTACCGACCGTGCCGCCGTCCCCGCAGGGGCACGAGTTGGCCCGCATCGCCCAGGATTTCCAGATCCGCCGGGTGCATGTGGAGGCGGTGGTGCAGTTGCTCGAAGAGGGGAACACCATCCCGTTCATCACCCGCTACCGCAAGGAGCGGACGGGCGGGCTGGATGAGGAAATGCTGCGGCGGATCCAGTTGCGGGTGAACGCACTGAAGGCGTTGGCCGACCGAAAGCAGACGATCTTGCGGAGCATCGCCGGGCAGGGGCGGCTGAGCGATGAACTGGTCGGGGCGATTCTGGAAGCCGACAACATCAAGCGGCTCGAAGACCTCTATCTGCCGTTCAAGCCGAAGAAACGGACGCTGGCGTCGGATGCCCGCGACAAGGGGTTGGAGCCGGCGGCGCTGGCCGTGTGGCACCGCGACGAGGCGGCGGCCAATCTGACCGAGACGCTCGCCGGACTGGTCAACCCGGACAAGGCGCTGAACACCCCGGACGACGTGGCCACTGGCATCCGGCACATCCTGGCCGAGTACATCGCCGAAGACGCGAACGTCCGCGGGCCGGTGCGGTTGTTCCTCCGCGACACGGCCGTCATCGTCACCACCAAGGGCGACGTGCCGGAGGGCAAAGGGCAGGAGTTCCGCGACTACTTCGACTTCAAAGAACCGGTACGGATGATGCCTCCGCACCGGGTGCTGGCGGTGAACCGCGGCGAGCATGAAAAGATGCTGCGGGTGAAGATGGAATGCGACGCCCAGCGGGCCAAGTTCATCACCTTCGATTGCCTGCCGCTGGCCGACCACCCGCACCGCGAATTCATCATCCCCGCCCTCGAAGACGCCGTCGATCGGCTACTGCTGCCGAGCCTGGAACGCGAGATCCGCAAGGAGATGAGCGAGTTCGCCCAGGATCACGGCGTCGATATCTTCGCCCGCAACCTGCGAAGCCTTCTGCTCAAGGCCCCACTCGGCGGGCGGAAGGTGCTGGCCGTCGATCCCGGCCTTCGCAATGGGTGTAAGCTGGCGGTTCTCGGCGACACGGGCGAACTGCTCGAACATGGCGTGGTGTTTCCGCACCCGCCGCAGAAGCAGGTGGCCCAGGCCAAGCAGAAGTTGGAGCAACTCATCCGCAAATACGGCGTGGAGATCATCGCCATCGGGAACGGCACCGCCTGCCGGGAGACGGAGCAAATCGTGTCGGAGGTGATCGCCGACCTGGCCGAGCGGCGGGCTAACCCACGACCGGCGGCGACGCTCCCTCCGGTGGTGGCCGAGAGCGCCCCGGTGGCCGCCACGGAAACCGTCGCCGCGGTGACGGCCCCGGTGGAGATGACCACGTCCGCCCCGTTGCACCCGGCGGGGGAGGCAGTGAGCGCCTCCGCCCCGCTGCCAACCGGTGAAGCCGCCGCGGCTCCGGACGCCACCATCGCCCCGCCCCCGCTGCCGGCGGCTCCGGCCGCCCCGCCCGCTCCCCCGGTCGAGACGATCAACCTGGAGGGGTTGCCCGACGCCCCGGCCGACATCAGCTATGTCATCGTCAACGAGGCCGGCGCGAGCGACTACTCGGCCAGCCCCATCGCCAAGGAAGAGTTCCCCGACCTCGACGCGATGGTGCGGGGAACGGTGAGCATCGGCCGGCGACTGCAAGACCCCCTTGCTGAACTGGTGAAGGTCGATCCGCAGCACGTCGGCGTGGGGTTGTACCAGCACGACATGCGGCCGAAGTACCTGAAGGAATCGCTCGAAACGGTGATCGAGAGTTGCGTGAACACGGTCGGGGTGGATGTGAACACGGCAAGTGTGCCACTCCTCCGGCACGTCTCCGGGCTGAACCAACTCGTAGCCCGCGAGATTGTCGATTTCCGTACCAAGAATGGTCCGTTCCGCACCCGTGAGCAATTCATGGGTGTGCCGCAGATGGGCGAGGCCCGATTCACCCAGGCGGCCGGGTTCCTCAAGATCCGCACCGGCGACGACCCGCTCGACAACACCTGGGTCCACCCGGAAAGCTACCACATCGCCCGGGAGGTCCTGCAAGCCATCGGGCACACCCCGGCCGATCTGCTCGACAAGGCGAAGCTCGCCGAAATCCGCGAGAAGTTGAAGACGCAGAACCCGGAAGCGATCGCCAACCAGTTCAAGGTGGGCGGGCCAACGGTGCGCGACATCTTCGACGCCCTGAGCAAGCCCGGCCGCGACGTGCGGGAAGACCGCCCGGCGCCGATCTTCCGCAAGGGCGTGCTCAACCTCGAAGATCTGAAACCGGGGATGGAACTGAAGGGCGAGATTCTGAACGTGGTCGACTTCGGGGCGTTCGTCGATGTGGGGCTGAAGGACAGCGGGCTGATCCACATCAGCCAGATGGCTAACCGGTTCATCAAGTCGCCCTACGACGTGGTGAATGTCGGCGACGTGGTGAGCGTGTGGGTGAACAGCGTGGATCCCGAACGCCGGCGGGTATCGCTGAGCATGATCCCGCCGGGCCAGGAACGGACCTTCGACCGTCCGCCGGACGTTCAGCGGCAACCTCGCCCGGAACGCCCACCAATGCCCCCACGGGGCGACCGCCCGCCGCCGCAACAGCAACAGCAACGTCCGCCGATGCCCCCGCGCCCCGACCGCCCACCGCCACGAGCCGACCGTCCGGCGGGCGAGCGAGCCGGGTTTATCCCGCGTCCGGCGGCGACGGTGCCACCCCCGGTGAAGCCGGGCCAGGGCAAGCCGGGTGGGCTGTACCGCGGGCCGACCCTACCGCGAAGCACTGGCCCCGTCCGCCCGCCGGTGGAAGAAACCGCCCCACCTGCCGCCGACGGCACTCCGCCGGCCGAGGGCGCTACCCCACCCCAGACTCCCAAGGCGAAGAAGGCCGCTGCCAAGCTGACGCAGCAACAAAAGACGGGCAAGGCCGACCTGAACACGTTCGCCCAACTGGCGGCCATGTTTAGCCCGCCACCGCCGGCCAAGCCGCCCGAAACGCCGAAGCCCGAAGAGCCGAAGGCGGAGTGAATTGAGTTCTCGATGATCGGGAACGGAGTGACCGGGTGGGGACGCAACCCTACCCGGTCACTCCGTTCCTGTTTCCATTTCTCTGTGATTTCCCGCCGGCCGGCCCGAATCATCTCCCACACACGGGACGAGGGCCGAGCGGGTGATCCCGACCGATACGCAGCGACGGTTCACCACGCTCCTCGATCAAAATCGTGGGATCGTCGGCAAGGTGGCGTTCACCTATGCTCGCACCGCCGAGGATCGCCACGATCTCGAACAGGAGATCGCGGTGCAATTGTGGCGGGCATTCCCGCGATATGATCCCGCCCGCTCGTTCGCCACCTGGGCATACCGCATCGCCCTGAACGTCGGTATTTCGTTTGTCCGCGAGATGGCCCACCGCCCACCGGCTGTCCCGTTGGACGAGCAGAGCGTCGGCGTCGAACCATACGAACCGGACGAGCGGATACGGGTGCTCACCCGGCTGATGGAACGGCTCGACCACCTGAACCGGGCACTGCTGATGCTATACCTGGACGACCGCAGCTACCGCGACATCGCCGACGTACTCGGCCTGACCGAAACCAACGTGGCCACCAAGTTGAACCGGCTCAAACTCCGCCTCCGCGATGAGGCCCAAACGGAGGACCACCGCTCATGACCCTCGACGACCTGAAATCCGCCTGGGTGGATCTCGACCGAAAACTGACCGCTACACAGGTCTCTGTTCACCAAATGCGAACCGCCCACGCCCTCGACCGGGTCCAGCAGTCTCTCCGTCCGTTGGGGTGGGCGCTGGGCTGGGAACTGCTCCAGGGGCTTGCCGCGGCGGTGTTGCTTGGTGTGTTCCTAGCCGCCCACGCAAGCGAGGCGAAGTTCGCCATCCCTGGCGGAGTCTTGTACGCGTTGGCGGTGTTGTCGATCGGACTGACCGTGTGGCAGTTCACAAAACTTCACAGCCTCGACTACACCGCTCCGGTGGTGAACGTCCAAATACGGCTCGCCGAGTTGCGGAGGTTTCGCCTCAGGGTGGCGCTGGGGGTCCTGTTCACCTCCCCGCTGATCTGGGCACTTGGTGTGATTGTGATCGCGAAGTCGGTCGGTGTCGATCTCTTTGCCGCGGTCGGCTGGCCATGGGTGATGGCGAACTTCGGATTTGGCGTGGTGTTTTTGATTGCCGCCGTGATCCTTGCCCGCACGCTGGGGGATCGCTTCCGTGGGTCGGGGTGGCTGGCCCGGTTGGCCGACAATCTGACTGGGCGCAGCCTCGCTCGTGCGACGGCCCAGGTGCGGGAGGCCGCCGAGTTCGCCGCTTCGCCTTGATTCTTTCCGCTGGCGGCGGGCATGATCCGGTCATGTCGTCGTCTTACCTACCGCGGGCGCTGATCGTCGGTCTGGTCGCCCTCGCCGTGCCCGTGCTCTCGCTTCTGCTGGCTGGTCTGCTGACTGGCCACGGCAAAACCGCGTATGAACTGGTCCGCGACTTGTTTGTGCCGCTCATCGGTCCGCTTGTCGCCGTGCTGGTACCGCTGTTGCTGTTCTTTGTGATCCCGGCCGGCCAGAACCGCCAGCGGACCGCGCTGGAGTTGTGCCAGCAGTACAACGCCGAGGAATTTCGCGAGGCCCGCAACATCGCGTGGAAGCACTTTGTTCTTGATCGCCGGCGGGAGGGGCCGGAGGAACGGGCGATCCGCCTGGCCGAGTTCCTCAACTACCTGACCACCCCCGAGACTCACGCACAGATCGATCCCACCCGCGACGCGCTGTACCAAAAAGCGACGCGGGTGCTCGACTTCTTCGCCATGGTGAACGAGTACGTCGGCCGGGGGAACGCCGAACCGAGCCTGGTGCGGGCGTTTCTGCTGTATTACTACCTCTGGTGGCGAGACGAGATTATGGATCCGCTGCGGAGCCTGCGGACCATCGCCGACCATCCGAAAATCAAACCGAGTTGGTGGGACCCGCTCGTACATCTGGACGCACTGGCCGCCAGATAGGTCGCGTGAGCGAGCGGGTTCCGCACCAAGGGGCTGCCCCCACTCGCACTCTGTCCGAGAACCGAATGCCCGAATCTTTGCTGTTGGCCGTCATTCTCGCCGCGGCGTTCGCGGCCGGCATCATGAACTCGGTGGCCGGTGGCGGCACGCTCCTCACCTTCCCGGCGCTCATCACCTTCCTGGCCGCCCGGTACGGGGACAGCACCGAGGCGGTAGCCAACGCCACCAGTACGCTCGCCTTGCTTCCCGGCTCCCTGGCCGGGGCGTGGGCGTACCGCAACGAGTACCGCGAGGCCCGGCCGTTCGCTCTGAAGTTACTCCCGCCGAGCTTGGTGGGCGGTATCGTTGGGTCGGTGTTGGTCGCGGTGTCGCCGAAGGCATTCGGCCCACTGGTGCCATGGCTCATCCTCACCGCCGCCGTGCTATTCCTGCTTCAGCAACCGCTCGGCGCGATGCTGAAGAAGCGGTCGGCATCGGCCATCTCCGCCCCGGTGGGCACCGGACGAACGGCCGTGCTGATCGGGTTTCAGTTCCTGATCGCGGTGTATGGTGGGTACTTCGGAGCGGGCATCGGCATCCTGATGCTGACGGCTCTGGGGTTCATGGGCCTGTCGAACATCCACCATGCGAACGCGGTGAAGACGCTACTGGCCAGCGTCATCAACGGGGTATCAGTGGTGGTGTTCGTGGCGGGTGGTTTGATCGATTGGCCGGCGGCGGCGTGCATGTCGGCGGCGGCGGTGATCGGCGGGTACGTTGGGGCACGGGTCGCCCGCACGCTACCGGGGAACTATGTGCGGTGGGTGGTGATTGTGATCGGGTTCACGCTGGCGGGATATTACCTGTGGAAACAACTCGGAGGTAAGCCCTGATAGGGGGGGGGCGCCTGGATTCGGATCGTCTCTCGCTGCAGTTCGGGTCGCCATCCGTGAACGGTGACCCACGGGGCGTCGGGTCTTCCGAACTTTTTCACCCCGTCGCACTCGACACACAGGTCGACTTTCTGTTGTCCGCCGCACGCACTTCGGTTAGCATTTCTCCTACTGCCGGTTGCCCTGCCTCCGTCGGTCCCACCCCGCACCAACTCTCCCCGCCCCGCCGAGGTGCCTCATGCCCCGCCGGTTTGCACTCACCGCCATTGCCGTCACACTTTTCGCGGCCCTAGCTTCTGCCCAGGACGCCAAGCCCGCCGTTCGGGGAGTCTCTGCTTTCCCCGCTCAATTGACCATCAAGGGTGCCGACGACGCGCCGCAACTCGCCATCAGCGGTGAACGCGACTCTGGCAAGCCGGTGGATGTGACCGGTGACGCCAAGTACACCGTTGCCGACGCCAGGGTGGTCCGGGTGGACGACACTGGGCGTGTCTACCCGCTCGCCAACGGTAGCACCGAGATCACCATCGGCTACGCCGGCAAGGTGGCGAAGGTGCCGGTGAGCGTGAGTGGGATGGAAACCCCGCAGCCCATCAGTTTCACCAACGAGATCGAACCCGTGCTGACCAAGCTCGGGTGCAACAGCGGCGGATGCCACGGCAAGATTCAGGGACAGAACGGGTTCCGGCTATCGCTGCTGGGGTTCGATGCCGAACTCGACTACATGACCCTGCTCAAGGAAGGCCGCGGGCGGCGGGTGTTCCCGGCGGCACCGGATGAGTCGCTACTGCTGCTCAAGGGTGCCGGGGTGATGCCGCACGGCGGCGGGAAGAAGATGGAGATTGGCAGCGAGGAGTACAAGTTGCTCCGGCGGTGGATCGCCAGCGGCCTGCCGTTTGGCACCGACAAAGATCCGAAGGTGACGAAGGTCACGGTATTCCCCGAGGCCCGCGTGGTCGATCGCAACGGCCGGCAACAGTTGGCGGTTCACGCCCACTACTCCGACGGCAGCGTGGTCGATGTCACCCGTCGCGCTCAATACGAAAGCAATGAGACGGAAGTGGCCACGGTGAGCGAGACCGGCCTTGTCCGTACCCTGGCCATGACCGGGCAAGCGGCGGTGATGGTGCGGTTCAGCGGAGTAGTGACCACCTTCCGCGCCGTGGTGCCGCGGCCAGGCGACACACCGAAGTTCGACTTCCCCGCTGCCAACGTGGTGGACACGCACACCGCCGCCAAGTGGCGGGAACTCGGCATCGCTCCGAGCGAACTTTGCACCGACGAGCAGTTCCTCCGCCGGGCCTACCTCGACATCACCGGTACCCTGCCAACCGCCGACGCGGTGACGAAGTTCCTGACCGACTCCTCGGCCGACAAGCGGGCGAGGCTGATCGACCGGTTGGTCGAGACGCCCGAGTATGCCTACTACTTCGCCAACAAGTGGGCCGATGTGCTCCGCGTGAAGCGGCGGGGCCAGCCGGAGCGGGCACAAGGCACGTTCGCCTTCCACGCCTGGATCCGCGAAGCAGTGGCCGCCGACCTGCCCTACAGCGACTTCGCCCGCGAAGTGATCTGCGCGATCGGGGAGGAGAGCAAGTCGCCGGCGACGGTATGGTACAAGGAGGTGCAAACGCCGGAGCAGTTCGTGGACGACCTGAGCCAGGTGTTCCTGGGGCAGCGACTGGCGTGTGCTCAGTGCCACCACCACCCCTACGAGAAGTGGAGCCAGGACGACTACTGGGGCCTCGCCGCCTTCTTCGGACGGGTGGGCAAGAAGAACCTGCCGACCGTCGGCCGGCAGAACAACAACCAAAATGCACGCGTGGCGATCTTCACCAAGCCGAACGGCAGCGTGACCAACAAGCGCAGCGGCAAAGCAGCGGAGCTCAAGCCGCTCGACGCCGACCCGATGACCGTGCCGGCCGAGGACGACCCCCGCGTGTTCCTCGCCGACTGGATGACCGACGCGAAGAACCCGTTTTTCGCCAAGGCGGTGGCCAACCGCTACTGGGCACACTTCTTCGGTCGCGGAATTGTGGACCCCCTCGACGACATGCGGGTGACCAACCCACCGAGCAACCCCGAGTTGCTCGACGCCCTCACCAAGACGCTGACCGACAACGGGTACAGCCTGAAATCGCTCATCAAAACGATCTGCAAGAGCCGGACGTACCAACTCTCGGCCGTGCCGAATGAGTTCAACAAGTCAGACAAACAGAGCTACGCCCGCTACTACCCGAAGCGGTTGCAGGCCGAGGTGGTGTTCGACGCGGTGTGCGCGATCACCGAAAGCCCGTCCGACTTCCCCGGCCTGCCGAAGGATAGCCATGCCCCGAAGCGAGCGATTCAACTGCCCGACGAGTCGTTCCAGTCGTACTTCCTCGACGTGTTCGGCCGCCCTCAACGGATCAGCGCGTGCGAGTGCGAACGGGTGAACGAAGCGAGCCTGGCAATGGTGCTCCACCTGCTGAACAGCGACGAGGTGCAGGGCAAGCTAGCTCGGGCCGGCGGGAGGGCCGACAAGCTGGCGAAAGACCCTCGCCCAGACTCCGAGAAGATCACGGAGTTGTTCCTGCTGACCCAGGCGAAGAAGCCGACCGCCGAGCAGATCAAGGCCGCGACGGAACACCTGCAGAAGAACGAGAAGAACAAGAAACAGGCCTACGAGAACATCCTGTGGGCGCTCATCAACAGCAAGGCGTTCCTGTTTAATCAGTGAGCCGTCGGTTTTCGCCTCAACAGGAGTCTCACGGACCTCGGCTCGCTACGGTCGTCGGGCAAGGGCAGGCAAGAGGACTCCCGGCGGATGGAGTGGTTCGGTTGGAGCCCCGGCTTCAGCCGATGCCGGGGCTCCAACCTGCGATGGAGGGTCGGCACACATGCGGCTCCCCACTGCCTGCGGGCATCCGATTCGAGAAGACCGGCTCAAGCCGGGACTCCAACTGACGACATCTCCCACCCCGAAGGGGTGGTTCTCCCAGCCCAGGGCGAGCGAGCCGAAGGCGAGCGACTCCCTGGGAATTGCGGCACCCCATGACCTCGACCCCAACGGGGTCGTTCGAACTACCTCTTTGGAGTAGGCCCGCACGTCACCGCCGCCCCGTCACCGTCGTTAATGTCCGTCATCTTCGCGGGATGCCAGTTTCGCACGCAACGTGGTGCGAGAGATCCCCAGCAGTTCACTGGCGTGAACCTGATTCCCCTGAACGTACTCCAACACTTCCGCCAGCAGTACCCGATCGACCGACTGAATCATCTGTCGGTAGAGGTCGGGTGTGCCGGCCTTGAGAAGTGTGCGAACCATGTCTCGCACATCTGCCAGCAGCACAGTGCCGGCCCGCGGCACTGGCTCGCCCCGGCCGACGAGCGAACCCGGCAGGCAGTCTGCCGTTAGCACACCCGAGACTGCCTGGATCACACCGTATCGAAGGATGTTCTCCAACTCGCGAATGTTCCCCGGCCAGTCGTGTCGTTCGAGCAGAGTCATCGCCTCCGGGGCGATGGCATGGACTGCCTTGCCGAGTTTGGCCCCCTGCTGACGGAGAAAGTGATCGACGAGCGCGGGGAGATCCTCCTTACGATCCCGCAGCGGCGGCAGGCGGATGGTCACCCCGTTCAGTCGGTAGAGCAAGTCTTGGCGGAAACGGCCGGCGGCCGTCAATTCATCAAGATTCTGGTTGGTAGCGGCGATCAGCCGGACATCGGTGCGGATGGTGTCCCGCCCGCCGACCCGTTCGAATTGCTGGTCCTGGAGGGCTCGGAGCACCTTCGCCTGGGTGGCCGGCGACATATCCCCGATTTCGTCCAGAAAGAGGGTGCCGCCGTCCGCCTGCTCGAACTTACCAACCCGCTGGCGGTCGGCTCCGGTGAACGCCCCCTTCTCGTGCCCGAACAACTCGCTCTCCAGCAAGCTCTCTGGGATGGCAGCGCAGTTGATGGCCAGGAACGAGCGATTGGCGCGCTTGGAGTGCTGAAACAGGGCTCGGGCAATAAGTTCCTTACCAGTGCCGCTCTCTCCGAGGATGAGCACCGTCACGTCCTGCGGGGCGAAGCGGCCGATTGTTTTGTACACCTCCTGCATGGCCGGCGAATTCCCGATGATGCGGTCGGCGTCTCCGTCCGCCGGGGTGTCGGCGAACGCGGCGGGCACCGTGCGCATTCGCCGCAGGGAGAATGCCTTGTTCACCACCTCTCGGAGGTGATGCAGATCGACGGGCTTGAGCAGGTACTCGAACGCTCCCCGTTTCATCGCTTCAATGGCCGTTTCGGTGGTGGCAAATGCCGTGACCACGATCACCGGCAGGAGCGGATCGGCCTGGTGGATCTGGTCGAACAACTCCAACCCCGACTGATCCGGCAACCGCACATCGACGATCACCGCGTCGGGCCGCTCGTTCGCCAGCACGCTCCGTCCTTGCCGGGCGGTCTTTGCCGTGAGCACTCGCACCTCGTCCGACTCCAGCCCAGCTCGGAGTGAGTACAGTACGTTTGGCTCGTCGTCGATGATGAGGAGTGTGGGCACGCCGGCGTCCTCAGGCAGAGAGGGCAGGGGTAGGATCGGTCGGCGGCGTCACTGGCAAGTAAAGGGTGAAGGTTGCCCCGCGATCGGTCGAGACCACCGACAGCCCACCACCATGAGACTCCGCGATTCGCCGACAGATGGAGAGGCCTAGCCCCAGCCCGGACTCCTTGGTGCTGACAAACGGCTCGAACACCCGCTCACCCAGTTCGGGCGGCAAGCCTGGACCACCGTCTTCCACTGTCAGAATCAGGTCTGAGCGGCCGGCCCGAGTGGGATCAAGGCCCACCCGTACCGTCACGTGCCCTCCCTGGGGTTGGGCGTCGAGTGCGTTGAACAGGAGGTTGAACAGAATCTGGCGCAGTTGATTCGGGTCGGCCGACACCACCGTCGGCCCGACCGCTGCTTCCACACGCATCCGCACCGCCTGCATTTCGGCGCGGGCTGCCACGGCATCGATCGTCCGCCGGGCGAGTTCAGCCACATCCACCGGCCGTGGGTCTGGGCGGGGCGGGCGGGCGAAGTCGAGAAACCCCGAGACAATATGCTCCAGGCGGACAATCTCCTCTTCCAATACCTGCAGATCCCTGGGTCGGAAGACCCCACCGCCCCGCCGTTCGACCGTGGCCTGCACCAATAACTTGATCGCCATGAGCGGGTTGCGAACCTCGTGTGCGAGGCCGGCGGCCATCTGACCCACCCAGGCCAATTGCTCTGCACGCAGAGCGTCTCGCTCGGTCTGGCGCAAGCGACTGATCACCGCCGAGGCGGACAACTTCATTCGCTCGATCGGGTCAATCGGGGTCGGCCCGCGGTCCAGAGAAGACGACGACCGAGGGACGGCCTGACCGAGTTGCTCAGAGGCCGAACGAAATCCCTCTTCGGCCCGGAGCATCGACCGACGAACAGCCACAGAGATGATTGTCCCGCCGAGCAACCCGCCAACGGCTCCGCACAGGCCCAGGGCGATCAGCCCAAAGGTGATGCGGTCGGTCAACTGCTGGTTGGCCTCGCTGGAACGGGCCAGCATGCCCTCGTTTAACCGCAGGTATTCGTGGGCCGGTTCGAGGATCTCACGCAGCAACACAGCATCCGAAAGCTCGATGATCTTCGGGTATTTCCACTGCTCGCGTTCGCGGAGGATTCGTTCGTATTCGCCGAAGAAGTGCTCGTACCCAGTGCGAGTGCGCTTCATCAACCCCTGTTCCTCAGAGGTCGTGGCGACCCGCTCTGCCGCAGACAGGGCGTCGGCGGTACGTTGCCGCAGCCGCGGAATCGGGCTGAGGTGTCCTTCGTCCTGGGTGATGAGATAGCGGTCGAACTGAGTTCGCACTTCGCGAATGCTGATCTCCAATTCTTGGGCGGCCCGCACACTCTCCACGTTGATGGCCATCAGGTCGGAGACCGACCGTTGCAGGCTCCGGACGTACCACGCCGAGCCAATGGCAACGACCAGCAGAAGAACTGCCAGAAGAGCCACCGGGGCGGTGATGAAACCGACCAGTCGTGGCGCCATCGAAGATCACCCCCCAAGTACAGTTTGTGGACACTGCCAGTCCAGATGTTGTGCTTGTTCACCGTGCCCGATCAATACCTTCTGCACACCCTTCACGGCCGTGGGCATGATCGGTTCGAAATCGCCCCGGTGTCGAAATCCAGTGGAATTTTAGTCCGGTCGCAGCTTGTGGACGGCCACGAGCACCTCGGCGGGAGAGATTGGCATGGGCATTGCCAAAGCCAACTCGCAAATCGTGTGCCCCACCCGACGTGGGCATTCACCGGAAACTCCGGGAGGGTGGACTCATGGGATGGAGCCAGGAACGGTTGGAATCGGTTGCCCGTACCCGCCTGGGCGGGGCCAAGTTGATTGTGGTGGCCAACCGCGAGCCGTACATCCATCGCTTCCGCGATGGGGAGGTCGAGTGTATTCGGCCCGCCGGCGGGTTGACGACCGCTCTCGACCCAGTCATGCGGGCGTGCGGCGGCACTTGGGTCGCGCATGGGTCGGGCGACGCGGATCTTCAGTCGGTGGATGCCAGGGGCCGGCTCCGAGTACCGCCCGACGACCCGAGCTACACCCTTCGTCGTGTATGGCTCACCAAGGAACAAGAAGAGGGGTACTACTACGGTTTCGCCAACGGTGGGCTGTGGCCGCTGTGCCATCAGGTGTATGCTCGCCCGACATTCGACCCGGCCCACTGGCAGGCGTATCAGGAAGTCAATGAGATCTTCGCCGCGGCCGTCCTTGAGGAAGCGCAAGGCGGCCCGGCACTTGTCTTTGTGCAGGATTATCACTTCGCCCTCCTGCCACGGTTGCTCAAGCAAGCCCGCCCCGATTTGGTGATCGCTCACTTCTGGCACATCCCGTGGCCGAACCCGGAGACGTTCCGCGTTTGCCCCTGGGGGCCGGAACTCCTCGAAGGGATGCTCGGTAACGACCTGATGTCGTTCCACATCCAGTACCACTGCAACAACTTCCTCGAGACTGTCGATCGAACCCTCGAGTGCCGCATCGACCGCGAACGCTTCGCCGTCGAGCGGAACGGCCAGACCACGCGCGTTCGCCCTCATCCGATCAGCGTCGATCCGGGATTGGCCGAGAAATACCTCAGCGACGACTGGGAGCAGCGGGCCAAACAACTTCGCAAACGGCATCGCCTCGGCGATCGCACCCTTTTGGTGGGGGTCGATCGCGTCGACTACACCAAGGGCATTCCCGAACGCCTACTTGCCGTGAACGATCTGCTCGAACAACACCCGGAGTGGAAGGGGCGATTCCACTTTCTCCAGGTGGGAGCACCGAGCCGCACTCACTTGCCAGCGTACCGCGACCTCAACGATGAAGTGCAAACGCTGGCCGAACGCATCAACTGGGAACACGGGACACCGAACTGGCAACCGGTGGTCTTCCTGAACGAACACACCGGGCCAGAAGACATCTTCCTGCTCTACCGGATGGCAGCCGGATGCGTGGTCAGCAGCTTGCACGACGGCATGAATCTGGTAGCCAAAGAGTTCGTGTCGGCCCGCACCGACGAACAGGGCGTGCTCGTCCTCTCCCGGTTCACCGGGGCGGCCCGCGAACTGACCGACGCTGTGCTGGTCAACCCGTTCGATGTCCGGCAGACCGCCGAGGGGTTGCTGGCAGCACTCACGATGCCGCCCGACGAACAACGGCGGCGGATGCGGAAGATGCGGCAACAGGTGGACGAACACAACATCTTCCGCTGGGCGGGGCATCTGTTGTCCGAGGTGGGCCGGATGGTCGAGCCGACCTCCACCCCAGAACCGCTCGGCATGACCCCGCCTTCCGAGGATGAGGCACGAGCGTTGCTCGCTCGTTATCAGTCTCTCGATACACTCCGCCTGTCGATGGGGATCGCATGACGTACCACTCCGGTGCGAGCTCTGGGTGGGTAGACGGACTCGTCCGCGAGTACCGGCACGGCCGCCCCGTGGTCTTTCTCTTCGACTACGATGGCACCCTCACTCCTATCGTCCGGCACCCGAGTCTGGCGTTCCTGCCCGCCACCACCCGTGAACTGCTCGCGGGCCTGACCTCCCTGCCCGATGTGTCGGCGGCGGTGCTCAGTGGGCGGGGGCTTGACGAGGTTAAGTCGCGGGTCGGCTTGGAGGATCTCTACTTCGCCGGTTCGGGTGGGTTGGAGATCGACCTCCGTGGCGATCGGCGGGGCTACCCTGGGTGTGCCGAGTTCGAGCACACACTGAACGCCGTTCACGAACACCTGCTCGACCCCCTGCGATCGTTCCCCGGCACCTGGGTCGAACGAAAACCTGCTGCCCTGGCGATTCATTTCCGCGGGTTACTCCCGCTCAACGCCGTCTGCTTCCGGTTGGAAGTGTGCAACCGCCTCGCGGCGCTCGACGGCGTCCGTTTTCGGGTGGTGTCGGAGGCCATCGAGGTGACACCGTTCGGCGGGTGGGACAAGGGAACCGCGGTGGAGGCGATCCTGGAACACGAGCGGGCACGGCACCCATCGCCCTTACCGGTCTATTTCGGGGACGCCCCCAACGATGCCGAGGGGATGATTGCGACTCTCAAGGGGGGTGGTGTCCCCGTCGGGATCGGCCCCGATGCCCCGGAGATCGCGACGGTTCGCCTGGCCGACCCAGAGGCACTCGTCAATGCGTTGACAACTTTGCGGCGTGAACTGGCCGCCGCCCGCGGGATTGCCGTGACACCTACTCCGGGGCTGCCCCCCGGCCCTGCGAATGACGCCCGTGGCGATGGGGATGAGAACGGCGATCAACCGTTGGTCGTCGTCATCGATCCCGACCCCGACCACCGACGCAGGGCGGGCCAGGCATTACGTCAACTCGGCTGGCGGGTGTGGTCGTTCTCCACGCCGACCGACGCGGAAGAAGTACTCGACCGCCATGCGGCTCAAGTCCGGGCACTGCTGGTCGATCTGGAACAACCCGGCCTTACCGGCGGGCGCCTCCTGGCCAACTGGGGGCAGACCCGGCCAAACGTGGTGCGATGTGGAATGGCTCGTGTCTCTCCGTACATGTCGGCGGTGTTCCGCCGGATGAGCGGCATCCCGCTGCTGGCCAAACCGCTTGACGCCCAGGAATCGAATCGGCAACTGCGCTCGCTCCTGAAGAGCCAGGATACGGCGGTTTGACGCACACCACCACTTCCAACAAGCTCAACTGCTTCACCGGCTCCCGGCAGGATGCCTCCGGGGGCACTCTCTCCGTCGGCGAGGGGTGAAATCCGCGGGATACAATACGCAGACACCTCCTCCCCGGTGAAATCATGGACGCCTTCCTTCTGTCCGCCGTCCGCACGCCGATCGGCAAGTTCCTCGGTGGTCTTTCAGAGATCCCTGCTCCGAAACTCGGGGCCATTGCCGTCGCCGAGGCCGTGAAACGGGCGAACGTCACCCCGTCGGCGGTCGACGAGGTGGTGATGGGGTGCGTCGTGCAAGCCGGGTTGGGTCAGGCCCCGGCCCGGCAGGCGGCCCTCTTCGGCGGCCTGCCCGACACCGTACCGGCGTACACCGTCAACAAGGTGTGCGGGAGCGGGTTGAAAGCGGTTATGCTCGCGGCTCAGAGCATCAAGGCCGGCGATGCGAACGTGGTAGTGGCGGGTGGCATGGAGAGCATGAGCCGCGCTCCATTCCTGTTGCCGAACGTGCGCGGCGGGTACAAATACGGCGACCAGACGGCGAAGGATTCGCTCATCCAGGATGGGCTGTGGTGTGCGTTCGAGAACTGGCCCATGGGCGAGGCAGCCGAGCACATTGCCACGAAGTGTGCGGTCAGCCGGGCAGACCAAGACCGCTTCAGCGCCCAGAGCCACCAGCGGGCGGCGGCGGCATGGGCGAACGGAGCGTTTGGCGGGGAAGTGGTACCGGTGACGGTGGGCAGTGGGACGAAAACGACCACCGTGAGCAAGGACGAAGGCATCCGGGCCGAGAGCACCGCCGAGGGGCTGGCCAAGCTCCGCCCAGCATTTCGCTCCGACGGCACCGTAACCGCCGGCAATGCATCGCAACTCAGCGACGGGGCGGCGGCAGTGGTGGTGGCATCCAGTGATGCCATCGGCAAGCTCGCGGTGAAGCCGCTCGCCCGCATCGTCGCATACGCCACCAGCGGAGTGTCGCCGAAAGACATCTTCATCGCCCCGGTGCCGGCCGTGCAGATGGTGCTGAGCAAGGCTGGGCTGAAGGCGTCCGACATCGACCTGTGGGAGTTGAATGAAGCATTCGCGGCGCAGATGCTGGCGTGTGGCAAGGAGTTGAACCTGGACGAGGCAAAGGTGAACGTGAACGGCGGGGCGGTGGCACTGGGCCACCCGATCGGGGCGAGCGGGGCACGGGTGCTGGTCACGCTCGTCCACGCTCTGCATGCTCGCGGCGGGCGGTACGGGCTGGCGTCCCTCTGCCTGGGCGGCGGCAACGCGGTGGCGATGATCGTCGAGAAGGTTTGAATGAAACATTCACCGCGGAGGGCGCGGAAGGCGCAGAGAGAAGACAGGGGAGTAATGATGTGTTCCCGAACTCTCTGCGGACATTCTTCGCGCCCTCCGCGGTGAATAATCTGGAGACATGATGCGCCGTCTTTCGCTCCTGCTCCTCCTCCTCGCCGGGTGTGCTCCAAAGGCCCCGCCCGAGTCGCCCAGGCCAGCCCGCACCGGCATCGACTGGCCAACGCTCGGCGGGCCAAACGCCGACTTCTCCTCGCCCGACAAGGGGATCCTCACCGCCTGGCCCAAAGACGGCCTGAACAAAGTGTGGGAGTGCCGGCTCGGTGAGGGATACGCACCTCCGGTAGTGGCCGACGGACGGCTGTTCCATTTCGACCGCTTCGACGACAACTGTACCCTCACCGCCCGCCACGCCGAGACGGGCAAGTTCCTCTGGAAGTTCGAGTACGCCACCGACTACGAAGACCTCTACGGGTACGAACCCGGCCCACGGGCGTGCCCCGTCGTCGATGGCGAGCGGGTGTTCATCCTCGGCCCCGAAGGGATGCTTTACTGCATTTCCACCGCTGACGGGAAAGAGGTGTGGAAGGTCAACACGAAGAAGACGTACCACGTCCACCAGAATTTCTTCGGCGTGGGGAGCGTACCGCTGGTGGCCGGTGATCGGCTCATTGTGGCCGTTGGTGGCAGCCCGGATGGCAACCGGCCAGTCGATCTGCGAACCGCCACGGGCAATGGCAGCGGGCTGGTGGCGTTCGACAAGAAGACCGGCAAGGAGTTGTGGAAGGCGACCGACGAACTGGCGAGCTACAGCAGCCCATTGCTCGCCACCTTCCACGGAAAAGCAACGGTGCTCTACTTCGCCCGCGGCGGGCTGGTCGGCGTCGATCCCGAGAGCGGCAAGGAGCGGTTCGCGTTCAAGTGGCGAGCGAAGATGCAGGAGAGCGTCAACGCCGCCAATCCGGTGGTTGTCGGTGACACGATCCTGCTCACCGAGTGCTACGAAAAGGGAGCCGTTTGCCTGCGGGTGACCAAGGACTTCAAGCTCGAAACGATCTGGAGCGACGCCGATGCCGAGGGGGACAAGTCGCTCCGCGGGCACTGGTGTACGCCGGTGGTGGAGGGGAAGTACTTGTTTGGCAGCAGCGGCCGGCACGAACCCGAAGGCGACGTGCGATGCGTGGAGTTGGCTACCGGTGAGGTGAAGTGGAAGCAGCCCCGGACGCGCCGCAGCACGCTCACGAAGGTGGACGGCCACCTCGTGGTGCTCACCGAAGACGGCACGCTCATGCTGGTGAAGGCGAACCCGGAGAAGTTCGAAAAGCTGGCCGAGTGGAACGAACGAGACAACCCCGACCTCCGGCCGCCGTGTTGGGCGCCGCCGGTGGTCGCCCGCGGGCTGATGTACGTTCGTGGAAGGGGTAAGCTGTGCTGCTACGAGTTGATTCCAGCCAGGTGAATCAGGATCGCCCCATGTCCGAGCCGCTCACCATCACCGCAGCCGCCCCGCTCCTCCGCACCGGCGAACTCACCCCCTCCGAACTGCTGGAGCAGTGCCTCCGCCGCATCGACGTTTACGAGCCAGCAGTAAAGGCGTGGGTGTACCTCGACCGCGAGCGGGCACGCCAGGAGGCCGCGAAAGCCACCGACGAGATCAAGGCCGGCCACTACCGCGGGCCGCTGCACGGCATCCCGACCGGCATCAAGGACATCATCGACGTGTTCGACATGCCGACCGGGTGCGGGTCGAAGCGGTGGGCGAACAGCTACGCGCGGCAGGATGCCACTTGCGTTGAACGGCTGCGGCAGGCCGGGGCGATCATCCTCGGGAAGACGGTGACGACGGCGTACGCATACCTCGACCCGCCGGTGACCCGCAACCCGTGGAACCTCGACCGCACACCCGGCGGGAGCAGCAGCGGCAGCGCCGCGGCGGCAAACCGGCGGCAGCCTGATCCGCCCGGCGAGTTACTGCGGGGTGTGTGCCCTGAAGCCGACCCACGGCCGCATCAGCGTGAACGGCGTGCTGCCCCTGGCGCCGAGTTTGGATCACATCGGCGTGATGGCGAACTGCGTGCGGGATTTGGCGGTGGTGTTTGAAGTAGTTGCCGGGTATGACCCCCGTGCGTTCCGCACGCGAGAGAAACCGGTGCCGGCCTGTGTGTCCGTCGTGGACGGCGAAGTCGCCCGGATCGGGTCGGAACGGGAGCAGGACCGCGGGCGATTGTTCCGCGTGCGGTTTCACAAACCTGTCGAGATGTTTCCGAACACGCTAAGCCACGCGGTCGCGAAGTTCATGCAAAGGGTCGAACGCGACTTGAACACGCTCGCCGACGCAGACGCCGGAATCGGATCGGTGGTGCTCCCGGCGGAGTTCGCACAAATCCACCGCGCCCACCTTACTGTGATGGCTGTCGAAGCCGCCCGCGTTCACCGGAACAGGTACCTCCGCCACCGCGACGACTACCCGCCGAAGATCGCGGAGCTCATCGAAAAGGGTCTCGCGACGACGGACGAGGAACACGGCCATGCCGAGCACATCAATCGCGAGTTGTGCTGGCGGGTCGTGCTGCCCGACTCACCCCAAGCTCTATTCACCCCCGCCACACTCGACGCGGCCCCAACACCGGAAACTACTGGCAACGCCTGGTGCAACACCCCGTGGAGCTTTCTCGGCCTGCCGGTGGTGTCCGTGCCGCTCGGCTGGTCTGAGGACGGAATGCCCCTGGCCGCCCAGTTCGTCGGATCCGAATACCGGGAGGAATCGCTCCTGGCTCGCGCCGCGTGGGTCGAGCAGGTCTTCCTGATGAACAAGACGTCGCAGCCCCGTCGCCTTCCGCCGGTACCGGCCGTCACCGGATCCGCAGCGACTTGAGCGTCTGCTCGTACAGCGGCTCTAGCCCCGCCGCCTGCCGCCGGTGCCGGCCGCGTAGGGTGGGTCCAGCGACGGCTTCCGTCGCGCCGATCCACGCGATACGGTGAACGTGGGTCAGCGCGACGGAAGCCGTCGCTGGACCCACCCTACGGGATGGGCCATGAGTTCCTTCGCCGAGCTGCTGGACGTGCTGTACGAGGACAACCACGTCGTGGCCGTGAACAAGCCGGCGGGGTGGCCGACGGCCCACTTCGACGGCGGGGATAACACCGTCGATCAGTTGGTGAAGGCGTACCTGAAAGAGAGGTACGCGAAGCCGGGCAACGTGTTCCTCGGTGTGGTGCATCGCCTCGATAAGCCGACCTCCGGCGTGCTGCTGTTCGCCCGCACCAGCAAGGCCGCCGCACGCTTGAGCGAGCAGTTCCGCGAGAACGCCATCGAAAAGACTTACTGGGCAGTGGTCGAACAGGGCGAGCGAGCCTGGCCGCAGTGGGGCACGCTCGACGACTGGCTGCTCCACGACGATCCGAACCACAAGGTGATCGTCGTCCCGCCGAACACACCCGAGGCCAAGCCGGCCCGTACGCACTTCCAGGTGAAGGCCACACACGCCGGGCTGATGTTGCTGGAGCTTCGCCCACAGTCCGGCCGCAAGCACCAACTCCGCGTGCAACTCGCCAGCCGCGGGTGCCCGGTGTTCGGCGACGTGAAGTACGGGGCGAGCCGGCCGTTCGGCCCGGCGGTGGGCCTGCACGCCCGCAGCATCTCGTTCCTTCACCCGACCAAAAACGAGCCGATCACACTGACAGCGGAAGTGCCGAAGGGCTGGCGTGGGCCGTTCGCTTATCTGCTGACGTGAAATTCGCGCGCAAGATTCTGACCAGTTCTGCGAACCAGATTGCAGCCTCCCGCGTCATTGTGGGTGTGCAGCGGAGGCCGCGGCGATGAGCCGAGGCGGACGCGAACCTGAAACCAACGAACCGTGTCTGAATTGCAATGACCCTGCGAGATACCAGCACTGATCTTCGCACCGGCCGGAGCCGGTTGAGCGGTCGCGAGCAGTTGCTCGCCGCCGCGGTGAAGGTCTACGCCCTCGCGGGCCAGCAGAGCGGTGTCACATAACCCCCCGAGCCAGCTTGGCGATCCACGCCGGCCGGGGGTGATACCCCGGCCGGTTTCGTTTTGGTGGCTGCTCATCACCCGTTCCGTCTAACGGCCAGGACGCCGGGCTTTCAATCCGGAGGTGGGGGTTCGATTCCCCCACGGGTGACTCGAATGAGGTCCAGGTGTTAGCGGCAGCACTCCTGGCTCTTACCCAGGATGTGAGGGTTCAAGTCCCTCGGACCTCACTGCCAGCACTTGTGGCGTAACGGCAACGCGCCGGTCTTCCAAACCGGAGTCGTGGGTTCGATCCCCACCGGGTGCTCTGAACTGTCCTCGGGGTGTGCCGGACTTGCACGCGACCCTCCGAAGGTTGAAGACCAGGTTCGATTCCTGGCGGGGACACTGACGACGCCCTCGTGATGTAACGGTAGCCTTCCGTCTTGGTAAGACGGCCGCGCAGGTTCGACTCCTGCCGGGGGCTTGGCTCGACACAACGCGCCCGTGATGTAACGGCTGGCCTGCCGCCTTGCCAAGGCGGATGAGCGGGTTCGACTCCCGCCGGGCGCTCTGGATGGACACGATCAACACGCCCTTGTGGAGCAGCGGAGTGCTCGCCGCCCTGTCACGGCGGAGGCCGCGGGTTCGAATCCCGCCAGGGGCGCTGACACAGTGGCACGGTGCGCCAACTGGTAGAGCGCCCGACCTTAAGCCTCGGGGGGTGTGGGTTCGACTCCCACCCGTGCCACTCGGAAGCCATGCGTCGGACGGCACAACGGCGTGCCACCCGGCTGTAACCCGGTGCCCTTCGGGGCTGGCAGGTTCGATCCCTGCCCGACGCATTGACGGAAGAGTACGGCCCGTTCGTCTAGCGGTTCAGGACGCCAGCCTCTCACGCTGGTAACGCGGGTTCGATTCCCGCACGGGTCAATCCCAGTGACGTAGCCCAACCTGGCAGAGGCCGCGGTCTCAGCCGGTTCGAGTCCGGGGCGTGCGACGGAATTGCAGACGGGCCGGCGCCCGTTCGGGTCTCATAAGCCTGGAGGCCGGGTTCGACTCCCGGGTCTGCAACTCACCGACCGGGTACCCCAACTGGTAGAGGGGTGAGGCCGAGAACCTCATGGGTGTGGGTTCGACTCCCACCCCGGTCACTGACGGGGACGCCAGCGGGCTGGGGCTGTGCCTTGCAAGCACGGCCACGGGGTTCGACTCCCCGCGACTCCACTCACGGGTCTGTGGTCTCACGGGATGACCCCGCTATGGCATGGCGGTCGTCCGGGTTCGATCCCCGGCGGGTCCACTGACTGACGGAAGGGAGCCGGACAATCCTGGCTGGGGCACTCGACGACACAACTCCGTAGCCTAGCGGCGAAGGCGCCTGTCTTACAAACAGGAGATCGGTGGTTCGAGTCCACCCGGGGTTACTTGCCTACCCAGTCGTCGGGTCAAGTTGCGCCAAGCACCCACCCCTCTTCTTCCGTACACGCCCGCACCTGCACCGGAGTCAGCCCGGCGGGGGAGTCGAAGTACCTTCCGAGTGTACCAGCCCGATCGTGCTCGGCCGCCCATTCACACATTGCTTGCACCTGGGCACGGTCGCGGATGAGCGTCGGGTCGGTCGCCATCAGGGCACGCACACGGTCGTTCACCACCCCAGGCCAAATTTCGGTGTGCAGCACCAGCGGTCGGGCATCCCCACCGGGGACCGGGCTGAACCCCGTTTCAAACGGCCACACCCGGCTCACGGCAGCAAGGCCGGGGCAATCCCGCAGCGCGGCCACCCGCGGGATGCCCAGCAACGCCTGCCCGCCCACGCTGCCGTTTCCAAACAACTTCCAACTCTCCTGAGTGCCGGGCAGTCGAGCCTCGGCGTGGCGAAGCCGGGGGAGAGCCCGCCCACTGGCCGTGAGGTATGGAAACTCCGGCGACGTAGCCAACAGGTGTGGTACCGCACGCCCGTGTGGGCAGCCCCAGAACGGCCCACGACCGCCGACGGCGGCGTTCAACGCGCCGGCCAACTCGAACCGGTTATTCGCGTTGGTGTCGTCGTCTTGTACTCGGCCGAGAAGTTCGGCCCACACCGCCCGCCATGCCGCTGGCCCGATCGGCAAGCGGAGAGTTTCGGCGAACCCCGCCGGGTAGCCGTAGGGGAAGTCGAACCCGACCAAGACCCTCCGTCCATCGGCGACGAGTTTCTCCAAACGGCCCACCACCTGCCGTACGGCGTCCGAACGAGTTCGGTGGTAGGTCTGTTGGGAGTGGCCGTCTCCACCGACCCACTCACCGACCCACACCGCATCCTTCCGCGGGCGGGCCGGGTGGGGTCGGCTCACAGCACTCCAGTCGATGAACAGGTACGCATCGAACAGCGGCATTCCACCTCCGCAACGGGCGTGAAGAAGAAACCGCAGGATCGGAGGGAATCTACACCGGCACCACTCCCGGCGGGACGTGGTCGGTCGGCTTCAGGCGGTCCCGCTGCCGCTGTTGCAGCACGCGGTTGATGACCTCCAGGTAAGCGAGTGCGCTGGCCTCGATCACATCCATGCTCGTCGCCCGGGCGCTCGTTCGTCGCCCCCCCTGCTCCACTTCCACATGGGCCTCGCCGAGTGCGTCCATGTCTTGCGTCAGTGCCCGGACCCGGTAATCGACCACCTTCGCCTCCACGCCAGTCACGCGGCTGATCGCCTTGAATAGCGCGTCGATTGGCCCGTTGCCCGGCGCTGCGTCTCGCCGCACCCGGCCTTCCGGGTCGTCGCGGTGCTTCAGGCTCACCGCCGCCGAGGTCTGCGACCCGGTGCCCGCGGTGCTGGTGAAGCCGACGAGCGTCCACACCTTGCGGTTCTCCAGACCCGCCTGAAGTTCGGAGTCCACGAGCGACTCGATGTCGGCATCGAACACTTCTTTCTTGGCGTCGGCCAGTTTCTTGAAGGCGGCGAACACGCCGTTCAGTTGCTCGTCGCTCAGGCTGTAGCCGAGGTGCCCGACGCGGTCTCGCAGGGCGGCCCGCCCGCTGTGCTTGCCGAGCACCAGTTCCGTCTTCTGGATGCCCAGGTCTTCGGGCCGCATGATCTCGTAGGTGTTGGCGTTCTTCAGCATGCCGTCCTGGTGGATACCGGCCTCGTGGGCGAAGGCGTTTCGCCCGACGATCGCCTTGTTCCGCTGCACCTGCATCCCCGTCAAGGCGATCAACTTCCGGCTCGTCGGGGAGATGAGATGGGTGTGGATGCCGGTGGTCAGGCCGTAGTGGTCCTGGCGCGTCCGCATCGCCATCACCACCTCTTCCAGGGCGGTGTTGCCGGCCCGCTCGCCGATGCCGTTGATGGTGCATTCCACCTGCCGCGCGCCCTCCTTCAGCGCCGCCAGGCTGTTCGCCACCGCCAGCCCCAGGTCGTTGTGGCAGTGAACGCTCAGAATGCACTTGTCGATGCCGCGGACCGTCTTCTTCAGGTGCCGGATGATGGCGGCGTAGTGCTCGGGCACGGCGTACCCGACCGTGTCCGGGATGTTCAGCGTGGTGGCACCGGCCTCTACCGCCCGCTCAACCACCTCGGCGAGGAAGTCGAGTTCCGTCCGGCTGGCATCCTCCGGACTGAACTCGACATCGGCCACCTGGTCGCGGGCCCGCTTCACCCCCTCGACCGTCCGCTTGATGATCTCCGCCCGGTCCATCTTCAGCTTGAACTCGCGGTGAATGGCACTGGTAGCAAGGAAGACGTGGACCCGCGGGTTCGGCGACAGTTTGACTGCCTCGGCGGCGCGGTCGATGTCGGCCGGGTTGCACCGGGCGAGGCCGGCGATCACCGGCCCGTGCACCTGCCGGGCGATCTCCCGCACGCTCTCGAAGTCGCCGGGGCTGGCGATGGGGAACCCGGCCTCGATCACGTCCACCCCGAGGTTCTTGAGTTGCAGCGCCATCTCCAGTTTCTCCTGGAGGTTCATGCTGCAGCCGGGGCTTTGCTCGCCGTCGCGGAGGGTGGTGTCGAACACGATCACGCGATTCGGGTCGGTCGGCGGGGTCATCGGCGAGGCACCTGTTGGGGAGGGTGAACGAAAAACGGCCCCGGAACTCGGTCAGTTCCGGGGCCGTCGTGTGCTCGGGGTGCGGTGGCGGCCGCTACTCGGCATGGACTCCGGAACTCGCTCGGCCAAGGCCGAGAAGTCGAATGAGGGTCGCAAGTCGAAAGTTTGCCGGCACGGTGGTCTGGTCTCCTATTTCACAAAGTAGCAACCGGGGTCGTGGAATGCAATGGCCCGGCGGTCAGGAGGGTCGCTCACGCGATGCCTTCGGGTGGCGGGGTGAACGGCCCGAGCCGCATGCGACGGGGCGTGGACAGGAGCGGGGGTTCGGCGAACAGTTCCGGGTCGCGGTTCAGGATGAGGTCGAGCGCCCAGCAGCCGCGGGCGTGCGGGCCGGGGCCGCGGAGGTGGTCGAGCAGCGATCGCTCATCGCATCCGGCGTCTTCCAGCGCGTCGGCCAGGATGGGCAGGCGGTCGAAGGCAGAAGTGCCGTCGACGGCCGACGCCAGGGCGAGCACCGTCTCCGATCGCCATGTGGGTTCACAGCAATACGGGCGGAACGGGTTGCCGAGTTGCTCGCGGAGGGTGTGGGCCAGCGCCCGCGATAGGCCGGCGTGGTTCGGCCAGAACCCACCCTCGTAGAGTTCGCGGAGGAGGTTGCCCAGTTCGGCAGTCGATCCGAACACACGCCCGCCTTCGGGGGCGTCTGGTCGAAGCCAGTGGCGCAGAGGTTCGGGAAGAAGTGCGTTCAGGCGGTTGAGATCGGCCGGGGTGAGCGGGCGATCGACCGACGCCTCGACTTCCTCCACGAGTGGGAGGTACGCCTCGGGTGAGTACTCGCGGGCCACTCCGCACGCCACCAACACCCACTTTCGGGCCGACAGGCGGTCTCGCACAACGGCAAGCATGCGGTTGCCGCCGCCATCGGCCGTCCGCCACTCGGTTTCGGTCATCGGCCGGCACCCCTGCCCCACACCGGGGGGACACCCCAGTGTACGCTGCTGCGGTCGTCACTGCCCGCCAATCCACCCGACGTAGAAGCTGAACACCTGCTTGATGTCGGTCGGTGCCTGCCGCACCGGGAAGCCAAAGTCGAGGGCGATGGGCAGCGGCCCCATGCCGGGAATCTTCAACCGCAGGCCGACCCCCACCGCCACCCGGTAGTCGTCCAGCGACACGCGGTTGCTCACCGTCCCGTGGTCGACGAATGCCACCACCCCGATCCGCTCGTTGGCCACGAGCGGGAGTTGGTACTCCAGGGTGTTCAGGAAGGCGAATGTGCCGCCGGTGTGGTAGGCGGCCAGCCCCTGTGGGCCGGTGTTGAACGGCCCCACGCCGCGGAACTGGAACCCACGGATGCTCTGGAACCCGCCGGCGAACACTCGCTCAAACACCGGGGCGGAATCACCCATGACGGTGAGCGACGCCTTGTTCGCCAGTACGCCTTTCCACCCACCGTCGCGGGCCTGGTGCAGGGTCCAGAACTTGGTGAAGCTGGCAGTGCCGATGGGCACCTGGTAGTCGCCCAGCACTTGCTCGAAGCCGATGTCGAGCACGCTCCCAGTGGTCGGCGTCAGGAAGCTATCGCGGGTGTCGCGACCCGGTTGGAGAAGTTCACCCCCCAAATGGGGTTGTTCTCGAATCGGTAGTCGAGAGTGAACCGCCCGCCGGTGCGGTCTTCGTGGAACTCGTTGAACAGCCGCGAGGTGTAGTAGAAGTTGGTGGTCAGGCCGAGGCGGGTGTCGAACAGGTACGGCTCACGCCATGTCGCCTGATACTGCTGGAACACCTGACCCGGCATGGCGGTCAGGCGGAGTTCCTGCCCGTTCCCGCGGAATGCCCGCCCGCTGAACAGATCGTCGAAGCTGGTCGGGAAGCGCCCCAGGTCGAAGTTCTGCTGGTTGACCGTCACAGTTCCCTGCACACCGGCGTTCGAGTTCACGCCCACCTGGAGGCCGGCCTGCCCGGTCTGCGTCTCTTGCACGCGGATGAGGACGTCCTTCCACTCGCTGTCCGGGTTGCTGTTGTCCACCTCAATGGTCGGGGCGTTTTCGCGGTCGAAGATGCCCCGCCGCATGAGCATCATGCGGGCTTCCTCGATCCGGCCGTAGTCGAGTACCTGCCCCGGTTCCAGAATCCCGCGAATCTCGTTCAGGATGACCCGCCGGCGGGTAAACGTGTTGCCGACGATCTTGATCTCGCCCACGCGGTCGGGGCGGCGGGGCGGGGCTTGCCCCCGAGGGCCGGCGACCGTCTCTGCTTCCGCTTGCACCACCACGTTCCGTGGGGCCTCGATCACCCGATAGCACACGTCCACCATGTTCGGCTTGTCTGGCACGGCAAACTGCTCGGGCACGACCTTCACCTGATACCCGCCGCTGCCGTACCACTTGGCGAGCGACTGGGCATCTCGTTGCACTTTCACGTCGTCGTACACCTCGCCCGCCTTCTGCTCGATAAACCGCCGTAGTTCCTTCTCCCCGTAGATGGTGTTCCCCTCCACCCGCACAGCGTTCACCTTGTACGGCTTGCCTTCGCGGATGTGATACACCACCTTCACCGTGCTCAGGTCGTAGCTGGTTGGCACCACTTCGGTATCGACCATCGCGTCGAGGTAGCCGAGTTGGTGGTAGTGGGCGAGGATGGCCCGGCGGTCGATGTCGAGCAGTTGCGGGGTGAAGGTGGGGGTGAGCACCGTGGGCGTGCCGAGGAGCGGCCCGCGGGCTTTGGTGATGGTGGCCAGCCGCCCGGCACCGGTCTCGAAGCGCACGGAGTTGCCGTGAAACTCCACCGCCCCCACCCGCACGACCGGCCCCTCCACGATGTGAAATGTCACCACCTCGTCGGTCGGGCTGCCTCCGCTGGTGAGGGTGCAGGTTGCGTAGTATCGCCCGTCTTCCCGCATCTTCTGCACAATGGCCGCCGCCGCCTGCCGATTGACCGCCGGGTTGAGCGGCGCTCCCTTGCGAAGCTTGGGAGTCAGTTCGAGGAGGCTCGACTCCGAATAGTGCTGGTGGCCGACGAACGTGATCTGCCGAACGGTGCTGGCCAGTTCCTTCACCGACAGGTAGACGGTGACGCTCTCGTCGGCCGCCACACTCGTTTTCATCTCCACCCCGTTCGGGGCGAACCAGCCAGTGGCTAGCAAGAGGGTGACGTCGCGGTTGGCTCCGTGCTCCGTGAACGTGCCCCCTTTGCGGACCGTCTGGAGCTTGGCCAGGATGTGCGCCTGGCTACGGACGGCGTTGCCGACCACCACCACGTCGGCAATCTTTCGCCCCGACGGGGAGGCGAACTGCTGGGCGCGGGCCGGCAGGGGGGCTAACAAGGCGACGACGAAGAACAGGCCAACAGCCCAGACGTTGCGGCCGACCTCACGGATGGCGGTCATCGACGGTCCCCCCGCCCGGCGCGGAGTCCGCACCGAAGCGGCGGGCGTGTACCCGCCGGCCGATTTTCTGTCAAGGCGATGGGTCGGGCGAACCGAAGGGGCTGCGTCGTGTTGGGCATCTACCTCCGCGATAGCTCGCCACCCCCCACCATTCATGTTGTCGGCCTGTCGAAGCGAACTCCGGAAGCACCCCAGCAGGCGAACTGTCACAACCCTTGATCCCTAATGAGCTTGGGACAAAATGCGTGCAGGGGTTATCTGTGGCCATCTTGGCGATCTTGCGTCAGCCGGGGTGCCCGGTCGGCCGGTACCACCGGTGGAAGGAACGTGCGAACACCGCAAGCAAATGCGGCCACTGAATGGGGTGCCCGCATGGTGCGGGGAAGCCCCCTGCCCCGCACCGTGCGGCGGTTCCGGCGTCGCGCCGTCGCCTTGCTGAGCGCTATCGGTACAACTCCTCTCGTGCTTTCCTTCCTCACAACCCTCCGGACGCTGCCAATGTCTGCTGGTGTTCTCCTGCTCGCCGCTCTCGCGATCGGCCAGCCCGCCGACCCGCCCAAGAAGCCCGACTTCACCCCGCCGGTCGGCGCCTTCCGCCTCCGCTCCGTCGGCCCGGCCATCACCTCGGGCCGGATCGCCGCCCTCGCGGTGAACCCCAAAGATCGCGCTCACTACTACGTCGCCGTCGCCAGCGGGGGCGTGTGGAAGACGACCAACGCCGGCACCACTTTCACCCCCGTGTTCGACGACCAGGGAAGCTTCAGCGTCGGGGCCGTCACCATCTGCCCGCACGACGTGAACACCGTGTGGGTGGGCACCGGGGAGAACAACAGCCAGCGGAGCGTGGCCTACGGCGACGGGCTGTACAAGAGCACCGACGGCGGCCGGAGCTGGCAGCACGTCGGGCTGAAGAAGTCCGAGCACATCGCCAAGATTGTGGTTCACCCGAAGAACCCGGATGTGGTGTACGTCGCTGCCCAGGGGCCGCTGTGGGGGCCAGGAGGCGACCGCGGCCTCTACAAGACGACCGATGGCGGCAAGAACTGGGAGCGGGTGTTGCACGTCGATGACGACACCGGCGTGACCGACGTGGTCATGGACCCCCGCAACCCGGACATACTTCTCGCGGCCAGCTACCAGCGCCGCCGGCACGTCTGGACGCTTGTGAACGGCGGCCCCGGTAGCGGGATGCACCGCAGCACCGACGGCGGCAAAACGTGGAAGAAGATCACCGCCGGGCTACCAGGGGGCGACCTCGGCCGCATCGGGCTGGCCATGGCCCCGACCGACCCGGATACGATTTACGCCCAGGTGGAAGCGGCCGAGAAGGCCGGCGGCATCTTCCGCAGCACCGACAACGGCAAGACGTGGGAGAAGCGGAACCCGTTCAGTGAGCAGATGCAGTACTTCTGCACGCCGGTGGTCGATCCGGTGAACAAGCACCGGCTGTACATCATGTACGTGTACAACCAGGTGTCGGACGACGGCGGGGCGACGCTCAAGCCGCTCGGCGAAGCCGACAAGCACGTCGATAGCCACTGCATCTGGATCGACCCAGCCGACCCGAAGTTCTACCTGTGCGGTTGCGACGGCGGCGTGTACGAGAGCCACGACTCGGCCAAGACGTGGGTGTTCAAGGCGAACCTGCCGGTCACCCAGTTCTACGACATCGGCGTCGACCAGAACCCGAAGTCCGGGCCGTTCTACCACATCTACGGCGGCACGCAGGACAACTACACCCTCGGCGGGCCGGTCCGCACCCGGAGCAACAACGGGATCGTGAACGCCGACTGGTACGTCGTGCTCGGCGGCGACGGCTTCCACTGCAAAGTCGACCCGGACGACCCAGACACGGTGTACGCCGAGTACCAGTACGCCGGCATCGTGCGGTACAACCGCAAGACAGGCAACCGTGTGGACATCAAGCCGGTGGCCGGCAAGGGCGAGCCGCCGCTGCGGTGGAACTGGGATTCGCCGTTCATCATCAGCCCGCACAGCAGCAAGCGGCTGTACTTCGCCGCCAACAAGCTGTTCCGTTCGGACGACCGCGGCGACAACTGGACGGCCATCTCGCCCGACCTGACGCGGCAACTCGACCGCGACAAGTTGAAGGTGTTCGGCAAGATTCAATCGCCCGAAGCGGTGGCCAAGCACGTGTCCACCAGCTTCTACGGGAACATCGTGTCGCTGGCCGAGTCGATGAAGACGGACGGGCTGCTGTACGTCGGCACCGATGACGGGCTGATCCAGATCACTGCCGACGGTGGCAAGAACTGGACGAAGGTGGAGAAAGTGGCGAACGTGCCGGAGGGCACCTACGTGAGCAAGCTCCTCACCAGCCAACACGACGCCAACACCGTGTTCGCCGCGTTCGACAACCACAAGAACGCCGACTTCAAGCCGTACCTGTGCAAGAGCACCGACGCCGGCAAGACGTGGGCGAGCATCGCCGGCGACCTACCCGAACGAGGCACGGTGTACGCCATCGCCGAAGACCACGTAAACCCCGACTTACTATTCTGTGGCACCGAGTTCGGGTTGTACGTCACGTTCGACGGCGGCAAGAAGTGGCACCGCATGAAGAATGGGCTGCCGACGATCCAGGTGAAAGACCTCGCCATCCAGAAGCACAACAACGACCTGCTCGTGTGTACCTTCGGCCGCGGGTTCTACGTGCTCGACGACTACTCGGCCCTGCGAAAGCTGACCACCGAAGCGGCGGTGAAGACCAACTCGATCCTCCCGCCGGGGCGGGTGTACGCCTATGTGCAGTCGTCGCAACTCGGCGGCGGCGGCAAGAGTTTCCAGGGGTCGGCCCACTACTTCGCCGACAACCCGCCGTTCGGGGCGACCTTCACCCTCACACTGAAGGACACGCTCAAGACGAAGAAACAACTCCGCAAGGAGAAGGAAGCCGAGGCGAAGAAGGCGGGCAAGGACATCGACTACCCGAGCCTCGACGACCTGCGAGCCGAAGCGGAAGAAGAAGCCCCAACGGTGACGATGACCATCGCCGACAGCAGCGGCGATGTGATCTACCAGCTCGCCGCCCCGACGGGCGAGGGCGTGCACTCGCTGACGTGGAACCTGCGGCAGGGCGGCACCAACCCGGACGCCCCGAACGGCGGATACGGCCCGATGGTGACCCCCGGCAAGTACACCGCCCAACTGTTCAAGCGGCAGGGCGGGGTGAGCGCCAAGCTCACCGAGCCGGTGGCGTTCGAGGTGCTGCCCGACCCGCTGAGCACGCTGAAGGCCGACGACTTTGCCGCCATCGCCGCCTTCAACAAGGAAGTCCGCACGGCCGGCAAGCAACTGCTCGCCACCACCAAGACCGCCGACGAACTGACGGCCAAAGTGGACGCCATGCGGAAGGCGATCAAACTGGCCGCCAAGCCCGACGACGCCACCGACGCGAAGCTCACCCAACTGGCCGAACAGTTGCGGGTGCTGAAGCGGAAGCTGAACGGCGACAGCATCCTGGCCGCTCGCCAGGAGAACGTGCCGGATAGCATCGCCAGCCGGATTTCCTACGCTGGCGGCACGAACGACGATGCCGTGGCCCTGCCCACCGGCACCGCCAAGCAGTCGCTCAAGATCGGGCTGGAGGAACTGGCCGAGGTGACGACCGCCGTGCGCGGTATCGCCGAGAAAGATGTGCCGGCGATCGAGAAAGCACTCGACGCGGCCGGCGTGCCCTGGACGCCGGGCCGCTTGCCGCCGGGGAAGTGACGCGAACCGCTCGTTACGAACCGCGACCGCCAGGGAGCGGGGTGATGATACCCCCGCTCCCTGGCGGTCGCGGCTCGTAACGAGCGGATACAATTCAGCGAACCTGCCCGCCGGGTGGTCTGTCCCGTCGGGCATGAACGCCACCGCACCACCGCCATTGATTATGGATACCCACACGCTGGGCCTGTTGGAGTTCGACAAGGTCCGCGAGTTGCTCGCCGGTTATGCGGCGTCGTCGTTGGGCCGCGACCTGTGCCGGGCGGTCGAACCATCCACAAACGTGGAGAAGATCCGCTCGGAAATCACACTTGTGTCCGAAATGGTGGCAGCTCTCGATCAGAACCAGCCCCCGCCGCTCTCCGGTTTGCATGATGTCCGATTGCTCGTGAAACGGGCCGCCATCGGCACCATGCTCAGTGCCGAACAACTCCTGCAAGTCGCCGAAACGCTCGCCTGCACCGGGAACGTGTTCCGCTACCGCATGCGGCTGAGCCAAAACCTCGAAGCCCTCATCGAATTGCTCGCCGGCATCGAAGACTTTGGCCCGGTGAGCCGCAGCATCGGCGGGTGCATCGACGGCCGTGGGCATGTGCTCGATGTCGCCAGCCGCGACCTCTCCGCCGTCCGCCAGAAGTTGTTCGAACTCGACGAAAAGGTGAAAAACGAGGTGAAGCGACTCCTCCGCGACCCCGAGTTGCGGAAGATCCTGAGCTACCCGAACGCCACCGTGAACGGCGACCACTACGTGTTGCCGGTGGCGGTGAACCACCGGCACAAGGTGGAGGGGATCGTCCACCGGGTAAGCGGCACGGGCGAGACGGTGTTCGTGGAACCGGCGAGCATCGCCCACCTGAGCGCCGAGCGGGTGACGCTGAAGGCCGAAGAAGACCGCGAGGTGAAAAGGATTTTGCGACGGCTGAGCGGCGAGGTCGGCCGCATCGCCAAGCCCCTCAGTTACAGCCTCGAGATCATCGCCCGGCTCGACTTCATCACCGCCCGCGCCCGATATGCCCGCGAGTTCGACATGCACCCGCCGGACGTCACCACCGACGGCCGGTTGTGGCTCCGCAACGCCCGCCACCCGGTGCTTTTGAACATCTTCCGCACCGCCGAGCAGAAGAGCGAGCAGGGGAACAAACCCGGCCTGATCGTCGCTCCGCCCACCGCAGGCCCCGCCGCCAAACCGCTGAAGCAGGTCGTACCGATCGAGGTAAGGTTGGGATTGGGGTTCAACCTGCTCATCATCACCGGGCCGAACACGGGCGGGAAGACGGTCACGCTGAAGACGGTCGGGTTGCTGGCGGTCATGGCCCAGTGCGGGATGCACATCCCGGCGGCGGCGGGAAGTATGGTGCCGGTGTTCTCGCACATCCTCTCCGACATCGGCGATGAGCAAAGCCTGGAACAGTCGCTCAGCACGTTCAGTTCGCACATCACCCGCATCGCCGACATCCTGAAAACCGCCGACGAGAACAGCCTGGTGCTGCTCGACGAACTCGGGGCCGGCACCGACCCGACCGAAGGCGCCGCCCTCGGCCGGGCGATCCTCGACGCCCTCGACCAGCGGGGCGTGCGAGCTATCGTCACGACCCACCTCGGCGACCTGAAGACGTACGCCTTCAACAACCCGCGGGCGGAGAACGGGGCGGTCGAGTTCGACATCGAAACCCTGCGGCCGACGTACCGCCTGCACATCGGTCAGTTCGGCATGAGCAACGCCCTCCGCATCGCCCGCCGACTGAAGCTACCGAAGGAACTGCTCCAGCG
Organism: Fimbriiglobus sp.; assembly: GCA_025459365.1. Classification (GTDB taxonomy): domain Bacteria; phylum Planctomycetota; class Planctomycetia; order Gemmatales; family Gemmataceae; genus JALHQU01. Next base: position 3,876 of record JALOQR010000043.1, on the reverse strand, counting down.
TGCCCACCGCTACCTGAAGCGAAAGAAGGGGAAGACCGGCGAACTCGCCCGGTTGCAGGAACTGCGGGAAGACGCCGAGAAAGCGCGACAGGCAGCGTTGGCGGCGCAGCACGAAGCCGACCAACAGAAGGCGGAGTATGAGCGGAAGATGAAGCAGGCCGAGCGCGAGAAGGCCGAGCAAGAGGAGTTGAACGCCCTGCGGGCGGCGCTCAAGCCGAACGCGGCCGTGCGGGTGAGCCGGTTCGACAGCGTCGGCAAGGTGGTGAAGGTGAACGCCGCGAAGCAGACGGTGCTGGTGAGCGTCGGCCTCGGTCAATGGGAAGTGCCCTTCGACGAGATCTTCCCGGCGGGGTGAATCCACCCCCCCCACCCACCGCCGTCGCCGTGCTCCGTGCGGCGACCTCCCCCCTTGCGGGGGACGTGGGGGTTGGTGACTTCCTCGCATGGGTGACCGATGGGGAGCAGCAGCAACCCCACCTCCCCCCTTGCGGGGGAGGTCGCCGGTGTTCACGAAGTGAACCCGGCGGGTGGGGGGTTACTCGCACTACACCGCACCGATACAACTCCTTCCGGTCCCTCCCCCATGGGTTCCCCGTCATGACCCGCCTGCTCTTCGCCCTGCTCGCCGCCACGCTCGCCGCCCCCGCGTTCGCCCAGTGGAAACTGGACGACCAGTTCAAGGCCGCCAAGCCTGAAGACCTCCAGGACGCCAAGGGCACACCGCCCCCGTCTGGCGCGGTCGTCCTGTTCGAGGGCAAAGACATGGACAAATGGGTGAAGACCAACGGCAAGGACAAACCGGGCTGGAAACTGATCGACGGCGGAGCGATGGAGGGCGTGAAGGGCCAGGGCGACATCATGACGAAGGAGGAGTTCGGCGGGCGGTTCAAGCTGCACGTCGAGTTCCGCATTCCCTATGAGCCAGGGCTGAAACAGGGCCAGGGCCGCGGGAACAGCGGAGTGTACGTCCAGGGGCGGTACGAAGTGCAAGTGCTCGACAGCTACGGTATCAAGAGCGGGAAAAACGACTGTGCCGCCATCTATGATCTGCTGCCACCGAAGGAAAACGTCTGCAAGGCGCCGACCGTGTGGCAGGCCTACGATATCGAGTTCACTCCGCCGGTGTTCAAGGACGGCAAGAAGGTCGAGAACGTGCGGATGACGGTGTACCACAATGGGGTGAAGGTGCACGACAACGCCGAGGTGAAGTCGGACAACACCACCGCCGGCCGCGGCGGCGACCCGAGCAAGCCCGGCCCGATTCTCCTGCAAGACCACGGGCACAGCGTGCAATACCGGAACGTGTGGCTGCTGCCACTGAAGTAACGCGAGCAGGTTGGACGGAGGCCCGACTGTGTGGGAAGGCGCCAGTGGCTTTTGGCGCCTTCCCACACAGTCGGGCCTCCGAACGCTTTTGGGGTGCGACATGCCAAACGATGACCCGCTGCCGGCCAACAGTCCTGAGGTCGGCCACTCGCACCCCGTGCCCGGCGGGTTCCGCGAACTTCTGCAACTGGCCGTTCCACTGGTGCTGAGCGCCGGCTTCCTCACGCTGCAGCTCTCCCTCGATCGCATCTTTCTCACCTGGAACGGCAACGACGAAGCTGCGGCTTCGATGTCGGCGGTCATGCTCTTCAGCACCTTGTTCGGGTTGCTTCAGCACACCGCCCAGTACACTTCGGTGTTCGTGTCTCAGTATCTCGGGGCGGGTCGCCCGGAGCGGGTCGGGCCAGTGCTGTGGCAAGCGTTTCGCATGACCGCCATCGGCGGTTGCTTGTTCTTGCTGTTGGTGCCAGCGGTCGGGCCGATCGCCTGGGTCTTCGAGACGATCGGGCACGCACCGGAGGTAGCCCGGTTGGAAGCCGAGTATTTCTGCTCGCTCTGCCTGTCGGCCCCGGCCGCGGCGGTGGTGGCGGTGGTGAACGCGTTCTACTCCGGGCGCGGAAAGACCTGGGCCGTGCTGGTCGTGAACGCCGTGGGCCTGGGGGTGAACGCCCCCCTCGCCTATGCCTGGATTCTCGGGGAGTGGGGTTTCCCCCGCCTCGGCCCGGCCGGCGCAGGGTACGCCACCGCCTGTGGGGCGGCCGCGGCGGCCGTGTTCGGCCTGGGGTTGCTCCTCCCCCGGCGATTCGAGACGGAGTTCCGCATTCGCTCGGGTTGGCGGCTCGATGCTCCACTCCTGCGGCGGATGCTCCGCTTCGGGCTACCGAACGGGCTGATGCACGCCGTCGATATGACCGCCTGGACCGTGTTCGTCTTCCTGACCGGCCTGATGAGCAAGTTGGAGGCCGCGGCCACCACGGTGGCGTTCACCATCAACCTGGTCGCGTTCCTGCCGCTCGTGGGGATCGGCCAGGGGGTCGAGATTCTGGTCGGCCGACGGCAGGGGGAGGGCCGCCCCGATCGATCCGAACAGACCACCTGGGCCGGCATGAAGTTAAACCTGGGGTACGCTCTGGCGGTGTCGGTGCTGTATGCCGTGGTGCCGTGGGTCTTCACCTGGCCGTTCGGCGTGTGGGCGAAGGACGAAGAATGGTCGCAGCTTCAGCCTGTCGTTCAAACCCTGTTGCTGTTCGTGGCGGTCTATACGGTCGGCGATGCGGTGAACGTGACCGTCAACTACGCCCTTCGGGGAGCCGGCGATACGCGGTTCGTTGCACTGCTGGCCGTGGGGCTGGCGTGGCCGGTGATGGTGCTACCAACCGTGCTGGCGGCGAGGCTCGGATGGGGCATCTACGGGGCGTGGGTAGCCGCCAGTGCGTACATTTTCGCTCTGGCGGTGGCGTTCCTGATTCGCTTCCGTGGCGGCAAGTGGCGGTCGATGCGGGTGATCGAGGCGAACGTGGTGGGGGAGTAAGGGCCGCACTTGTGCCGCCCGCCCGGCGACCCCGATAATGGCGGTGCCGTTCCGGAGGTGTGCCATGCCGATTCACGACTGGACGCGGGTGGACGCCGGGGTGTTCCACCACTTCCACGGCTTCTACATCGCCGCCATGTGCCGTGCCCTGAATCACGGCGGGCTTCCCCCGGACCACTACGCCATGGCCGAACAGGTGGCCGGCCCCGGTACGCCCGACGTCCTCGCCCTGCGGGTGCCTACCGAAGGACCGGGAAACGAGGGCGGGGTGGCCCTGGCCGTGGCCCCGCCCAAGGTGTGGCTGGAAGAGGAGGTGTACTCCCGCCGGACGAAGCAGGTGACCGTGCGGCGGACCAGCGGCGACGAGGTGGTGGCGGTCATCGAGATCGTGTCGCCGGGGAACAAGAGCAGCCGGCACGGGCTGCGGTCGTTCGTGGCGAAGGCGGTCGAGTACCTGAACAGCGGCGTCCACCTGCTGATCGCCGACCTGCTGCCGCCCAGCCCCCGCGACCCTGAGGGCATCCACCCAGTCATCTGGGGCGAGTACACCGACACGTCGTTCGCCCTGCCGGCGGACCGCCGCCTCAGCCTCGTGTCCTACCTGTCGGCCGAGCGGAAGCGGGCGTTCGTGGAACCGGTGGCGGTCGGCGGCACCCTGCCCGACATGCCACTGTTCCTCACCCCGACCCCGGAGCGGTACGTCAACGTGCCGCTGGAGCGGACCTACACGGAGGCGTGGAACGAGGTACCGCGACGGTGGCAACAGGTGCTGGCGCCGGAGTGAGGTGCTCGTGGAGCGAAAACCCCACGCCACGCTCTTGTGCCGGCCCAGTTCGAGGGCCAGAATGGTGTCACGCATCGCAAGCCCCCCATCGCGGGCGACCCCGCGACACCACCACCACGGCTTGCAGCGATTCTTCCGCTTGCCGACGGCGTCGTCCATGCCGCATACCATCGCCGCATACTTGCGGAGTTTCTCTTCCTTGATGTCCTTCACACGCGGTCGAAGTAGTTGTCCG
>JALOQR010000042.1 GCA_025459365.1 Fimbriiglobus sp. | reverse complement strand
CCGAACCCGTCGAGCACTTCCGCCAGCGAACCGGGGAAGGCGCAGACGGTGGCGACGTTCGGGATCTCGAACGAGGAGATGGCGAAGATGCCGCAGCCGAAACCGCGGTTGGCGGGGGACGACACCGGGGCGTTCGCCTTCTCCACAGACGGCCGGTGGTTTGTGAGGTCGCCGAACCACGCCGGGTTGGACACGAAGTTGTCGGTTATGGACACGACCACTGGGGCAGAGGTCGCGAGCATCGATCAGGAGGCGTTGGGGAACATCGTGTCGGCCGTGGCGGTGACGGCGGACGGCAAGCGGGTGTTCCTCAAGGCCGGATTTACCAAAGGCGGCATCCGCGTGTGGGACGTGGCCGCGAAGAAGTACGAGGACACGCAATTCGACCTCGGCGGGTTGAAGTTCGACCGCTGGCGGATCCGACTCAGCCCGGACGGGAAGACGCTGGTCGCGGGGATGTTCTCCTACGACGACGGCGTGGGTTACTTCCGTGTGTGGGACGTGGCCAGCGGGAAGGTGATTCGCACCTTCGACTCCCGGCACACCGCCGCTGACGGCTTCTGCTTCATCGACGGGGGAGCGGGAGTGGCGGCGCTGACCTGGACCGGGCCGCGGGAGGACGTAACGGCGTGGGTGGGCGAGTATGACCTTGAGACCGGGAAAGAGAAACGCCGCATCGACGTGCGGAAGGCCGTCGGCGGCGACCGAGGGCCGCCTGCCACAGCGGCGGTCGCGTACACCGCCGACGGCAAGCAGTTAGTCGTCGGCGGCGGTTTTCGCCTGCCCGAAGTGCCCGCCGACCAGATGGATCAAAAGAAATACGTGGTGAACGCCTACCCATACTCCGGGTCCGTGTGGGTGATCGACCGCGAGACGGGCAACCTGGTGAAGACGCTCGTCGATCATCGGTTCGATCTGGTCGACAGGCTGCACCTGAAGGCCGATGGGAAGAAGTTGATCGTGAACCCGTCGTTGCCGTCGCGCCTGGACCGGACGTTCGGCGGGCCGATTGGGGAAGACGCCGAGTTCGTCGAATTGCAGCAGTGGGACGTGGCGACGTGGGAACTGGACTGGGTGAAGATCGTGCCGAAGGCGGAGCGGTGGAAGCTGTGGAACGGGGCGGCGAAGTAGGCCACCGACGCGACGTGAGTCCGCCGGTGTGCTCGAAAGAGTTGACACCGGCGGACTCACGTGGCTTCACACCCACCCGGCGCCCTCCTCCCTCACCCGCCGGCCTCCGGGAACAGCCCGAGTTCGGCGAGCAGCGTCCGCAGTTCGATCATTTCCGGGCCGTTCATCGCCAGTGCGGCCACCGTCGCCCGGCCGACCGACGTGCAGCCGGCGATTCTCCCTCCGCCGGCCCATGCGAAATGCTGCTCCCACACGTCCCGCCGGGGGTGGAACAGCCGCTCCGGCTGCCCGGTCTCCGGATCCACCTCTCGCACCGCCGTCCACTTCTGGGCGTTGCAGTGCGGGCAGGTGAGGGCGAGGTTTTCCGGGTCCGTCGTGCCGCCGGCGTGACGGGGGATGACGTGGTCGATGGGTAAGGTGGCCACCTGCCCGCGGGTCGGGAGTTGACAGTATTCGCACCGATGGCCGGCGCGGGTTGAAACCTCGGCACGACGGGCGGGCGAGAACGCGCTCACGGGTGGGCGGCCACCTCGGGGTAGGCGTCGGTCAGCCGGCGGGCGGCCAGTTCGGCCTCCGCCCTCTCGACGCTTCGCGCCTGGGTGAACGCCACCAGCCCGAGCAGTTCGTCCCGCTCGTCGGCGGACAGGTCGTCCTTCCGTTCGCTCAGGTACAGCAACCGGGCGTCGAGGGCGGCGGGCAGGGTGTAGGCCGCCACCCGGCGGTGGGCGGCGAGCGACTTCAGCACCGCCGCCCGCTGGGTCGGGTCGATCACGACGGACATGGTTCGCCCTCCGGGTGCGGGAATTGTACCACAGATGGTTCGCTTCTCGCTGGCGCTCCGGGCTAACTCAGACCCACCCGGCCCCTTCTTCGCGGACCATCGTTTCGAGGGCGTCGATCCACTTCGGGTGGTCGTTCAGGCAGGGCACGCTCCGCAACTTCTCCCCGCCCGCCTCGTGGAACTCCTCCCCCGCCTCGTTGCCGATCTCGTCCACCGTCTCCAAACAGTCGGCCGTGAACCCCGGCAGAATCACCGCCAGTTTCTTCACCCCCTGCTTCGCCAGGTGCTCCACCGTGTCGTCGGTGTACGGCGTCAGCCACGGCTCGCGGCCCAGCCGGCTCTGGAACGATCGGCTCCACTGCTTTTTCTGGAACCCGAACCGCTCCACCAGGGCGAGCGTCGTCCGTACGCAGTGCGTGGCGTACGGGTCGCCCCGCTGCACGTACTTCCGCGGGATGCCGTGGAAGCTGAAGAGGAAGTGATCTGGTTCCCACCCGAGCTTGGCGAGGTCGTCGTGTACGCTCGCCACCATCGCATCCAGGTACGCCGGGTGCAGGTAGTGCGGGGGCACGGTGCGGACGGCCGGCACCACGCGGAGCCGCATGAGCACCTTGAAGAAGGCGTCGGTGCTGGCGGCGGTGGTGGTGGCGGAGTACTGCGGGTACATCGGCACGGCGATGATGCGGTCGACGCCGGCAGCGACCATCTCCGTGACGGCGGTTTCGACCGACGGGTTGCCGTAGGTCATGCCGTAGCGGACGAGGGCATTCGGGAAGCGTTCTTGGAGGAGGGCGGTCTGCCGCTGGGTGTAGTGCAGGAGCGGGGAGCCGGTGTCGTCGCTCCAGATGCGGCGATACTTCTTGGCGCTGTCGGGGGAGCGGAACGGCACGATGATGCCGTTGAGCACCAGATCCCACACGAACTGCGGCGGGGCAGAGCGGGCCTTGCGGTTCAGGCCGGGGGTGAGGTAGTTCCGCACGGCGGGCTTGGTTTCGATCACCCGCGGGTCGGCGAGGAACTGCTTGAGGTACGGGCGAAGCCCTTTGGCGGTGGGGGCGTCGGGGGTGCCGAGTTGGAGGAGGAGAATGCCGGTCATGTGGCAGGGAGCCGTGAGCCATGAGCTGCGGGCAAGACGCCCGCACGCCTCATCTTAGGCCGCCGACGCGCCCAAAAGCACGTCGGCTCATGGCTCAAGACCCAAGACCTTACGCCTTCTTGCAGCCCGGCCCTTCCTTCGGGTCGCACTTCTCGGTGATGTGGGCATCGCCGCCGGCGGCCTTGAGGCTGTCGGCCTTGTCCTTGTTCAACTGGATGTAGCTGGTCCACTGACCGGGCACGTTGGCCTCGGCGTAGATGGCCTCGACCGGGCACTCGGGGACGCACGCTTCGCAGTCGATGCAGTCGGCCGGGTCGATGTACAGCATCGTGTCGTCCTGGTAGAAGCATTCCACCGGGCAGACGACGCAGCAGTCGGTGTATTTGCAGTCGTTACAGTTGGCGGTGACGACGTGAGCCATTGGCTCCAATCCTCGGTCGGGGTGTGAGCAGATGCTCGGTACGAATCAGCATTAGCCACGATGGGCGGTTACGTCAAGTTGGGTAAGGGGCGTTAGCCCGCCTTGCCGAAGCGGATCAACCGCGGTTGAAACTCGTCGGACGGCACATCGGGTTCGATCGGGAAACGGAGTAATTCTGGCGGTGAAGCGTCGTCCGGTGGTGCGGCGGGCGGTGTGGCCGGTTCGTGGAGGGGGATCACCCAGCGGTCGATGGGGAGGTCGTCGTCGGAGGTAGGTTCGGGCATCGGCGGCGCCTCCGTGCGGCCGGTGTGGAAGTCGAACGAGTCATCGTTCGCGGGGTGGATTCACCACCTGAGGACGGCAGTGCCCCAGGCCAGCCCCGCACCGAACCCGCTCAGTACGGCCAACTGGCCTTCCTTTAATCGGTTTTCTGCCAGCGCCTCATCCAGCGCAATCGGGATGCTCCCGGCCGACGTGTTGCCGTAGCGGTCGAGGTTGTTGAACACCTTTCCACGGGGAATGTGGAGTGAGTCGATGGCGGCGTTGATGATGCGGATGTTGGCCTGATGGGCGACGAACAGGCTGATGTCGTCCACCGTGGTGCCGGAGGCACACAGCACATCCTGGATGGTGTCGTTCAGGATGTTCACCGCCCACTTGAAGACCGCGTGCCCGTCCATGTGCATGAAGTGTTTGCCCTCGGCGATGAGTTCCGGCGTGGGGGGGAGGCGGCTGCCGCAGGCATCCCGGCGGAGCATCGGTCCGCCGCTGCCGTCGCTGCCGAGGTTGTACGACAGAATTCCCTGGTCGGGCCGGCCGGGTTCGATGATGGCCGCCCCGGCCCCGTCGCCGAACAGCGGGTACGTCTTGATGTCTTTGGGGTTCAGGATGCGGCTGTTGGTGTCTCCGCCGATGACGAGCGCCCGCTCGCTCAGCCCAGCCTTCACATAGGCCGCCGCGGTGATGAGGGCATACATGAACCCGGCACAGGCGGCCTCGACGCTCACCGCCGGGCCAATGATGCCGAGCCGCTCCTGCACCAGGCAAGCCGTGGAAGGGAACGACATATCCGGGGTGAAGGTGGCGACGACGAGCAGGTCGATGTCTTTGCCGGTGTACCCGGTTTTTGCGAAACAGTCGTTGGCGGCTTCAACGCACAGGTCCGACGTCGCCTGATGCGGCAAGGCGTGGCGGCGTTCCTGGATGCCTGTCCGCTTCACGATCCATTCTGGCTCGAATCCGAGCCGGGCGTGGAGGTGCTCGTTCGACACCACCGATTCGGGCAGGTACTTCCCTGTGCCCACGACCCGGAACCCGGTGAGAGATCGGCACTTTGGTCGCTGGGAAGAGCGGTCGTTGGTCATTCGTTTCAATCCGCCCCACCGAGGGTGGGAGTGCCGGCCGTGGCGGGGTAAATAGCACCGACCGAAGGGCGGCGGTCGCGTGCCAATTCGCAAAGGCGGGTAGTATAGGAATTCGGCGGGCCGGCGAACGGGACTGAACGCCGAACCCGCAGGCCGGAGGCATTTTGCCGGCCTGGCGTCTCGCCTACTCCGCTCGCTCCGCCCCACTTTCCAGGTAGCGCAACTGGCAGTTCAACAAGGCCGCCGTGTGCTCGCACCGCAGCAGGCCGTCGGTGGGCGATCCGCACGCCCCGCCGTCCAGGTACTTCGCCCGGAACTCGGGGGTGAAGTGGGCACCATTCGCTGCCCCGAACTGCAGCCCGCGGGCGAACGCCAGCCCGTCCCGCACTGCCTTGCGGTAGCGGGCGTAACGGGTGGCGTCGGGCGTCTGGATGGCCAGGGTGACGGCCGCGGCCAGCCCCTCGCACCCGCTGCACGCCTGCACTGTGGGTTCATCTCCGCTGGCCGGTCGGAATGCCCCCACCCACCGAAGGTTCTTGGCGTCGTCGGTGGTGTACTGCCGGTCGCACAACCTGTCGGCCATCGCGAAGGCAAACTCCGTGGCGGCTTTGTCTTTCGTCCGCACCGCGTAGTCGCACACGGCGGGGAGCAGGCGACCGCACAGTTCGGGAGTGGGGGCGGACTTGAACACCTCGCGGTAACACTTTACCCCACGGGCCAGGGCGTCTCGTTTCCATGCCTCGGGCGTCACCCGATCGCTGACCATGAGTGCCTGAAGGCAAAGGCCGGGGTAGATGTTTGCCCCGTCCGGGTCGGCCTTGGCCGACGGCGTGTCGCCGTCGGTGAACTGCACCGACCCGTCACTCCGCAGGCAGGAGTACAGGAACTTGCAGAGTTTGTCGGCCTCGGCCACCAGTTTAGCGTCCGGGTTCGGCAGATCGTACACGGCCATCGCCAGCACAGCGGCGAACCCGACCTTGTTGCCGCGGTCGGCGCTGAGGGCCGGCACGCGGGCGGAGGGGTCGGTGGCGTCGGGCTTGGTGAGGGTGAGCAGCGTCAGGCACGCCTGAGCGGCAACGGCGGTGGCTTTTTCGTCGCCGGTGAACCGGGCCGCGCGGGCGAGCGCGAGGGCCGCGCACGCCTGGGCGAAGTCGTGCCCCTGAAGCTCGCGCCCGAGGGCCGGATCGACGCCGGCCATGAACCGCCCATCGGCCTTGCTCATCCGCGTCAGCCACCCGGCCGCCTCGCGGCACGACTCCACCGCGGCCATCGTCTCGACGGGGTGGTTGGGCGTCTTGAAGCGGTCGGCCGGGGCAACCTTCGGTGCGGTGGCGGCCACCGGGGTCACCGGATCGTGGGGTCGGCCAGTGACGGACGGAGGGAGCAGGGCCGGTGGCTTGGGCGGTTGGGCGACGCCCAGCCCAGCCAGCAACCCGACCAACCCGAGACCGCAAACGGTGAAGATGCAACGGCGCACGCCTCGGCCTCCTTGCCGGGAACGGAAGACACGGGGGGAAGTTGAGCGGATTCGGCGGAAATGTGCAAGCCGAAGTGCGGCGGCGGGGGAGCCTGTGGATTTGGGTACTCCCCTCCCGGTTCGAGCAAGGCTCGAACCGGGAGGGGGGTACGCCCCCAACGAAAGGTACACTCTCCGGCGGCCTCACTCGAACAGCGATCGTACCGGCACGCGAAACTCGGGGAACAACTCGGGCAGGGTGAGGTCTTCACCGGGGCCGAACGAGCGGTTGAAGAACTCCTCGCTGTACGCCATGATGGTCGTCTGCTCCGGCCATGCCACCAGCACCACCCGCACCCCGGCCGCCAGGTACTCGCCCACCTTCGCCATCACCTGACTGGTGCGGTCCGATGGCGACCGCACCTCGACCACCAACTCCGGGGCCGGCCAGTACCCGTCCGGGAGCGGCCCGCGGGGCACGCGGTCGTAGCTGTAGAACGCCACGTCCGGCCCGCGGGTGGTGTCCGGGCCGCGTTCGGTGACGACTCCAGAGTCGTTCGCGACCACTCGGCCGAGGTCGTGCTGTCTGACGTAATCGCGGAAGGTGCTGCCGAAGTTCAGGCAGACGTAGCCGTGGGACGGAGTAGGGCTGGGCATCTCAACGATCACTCCCTTGACGAGTTCGGTGATCCTCCCGTCGTCGGGCAGGGCGAGATACTCCTCGGCGGTGAGCAGCTTGGGCGGCGGGCTGAGGGTGGCGGACATGCGAGCGCTCCTGCGGTAGACACCGGCGAGTGTACCGGGCCGTGCGGTCGGGGTGAATGGCTACTGAAACGCCCCGTGTTGCCGGCGGCGGTCCGACGTGTACTCCTCGGCCGTGCCGCGGGCGATGATCTCGTACAGCGTCGCCTGCTTATCGCCGTACTTCCGCAAGATCCGCCCGAGCCGCTGCACGTTCTCCTTCACGCTCCCCGTGCCACTCAGCACCACCCCCACGCTCGCCGCCGGCACGTCCACCCCTTCGTTCAGCACCTGGCACGAGACGATCACCTGATACTCGCCACTGTGGAACTTCTCCAGGATCACCTTGCGTTCCTTCGCCTTCGTCTGGTTGGTGATGGCCGGCACGAGGTACTGGCGGGCGATCTGGTACACGGTGGCGTTGTCGGCGGTGAAGATGATGCTCCGCTCGCCGGCGTGCCGCTTGAGGATGTCGTCGAGGGCGTTGAACTTCCCGCTCGCCTGCCGCTCGATCCGCTTCTGCTCGCGGTACGCCCGGAGTGCTTCCCACCCGTCGGGCGTCTTGCTCGCCTCGAAGATGAACCGCTGCCACCCGCCTTGCCCGGCGATGCTGATGCCCTTGTCGGCCACCCACCGGCGGTAGTGTTCGCGGTTGCGGCGGTACGCCTCCTCTTCGTCTGGCGTCAGGTCGACGTACACCACCTTCGCCGTGTAGTCGGCCAGGAACTCGCCGGCGAACTCCTGAATATCGCGGCGGAAGACGATCGGGCCGATCAGGTCCGGGAGCAGCGCCTCGCCGCCATCTTGGCGCTCCGGGGTGGCGGTCAGGCCGAGCCGGTACGGGGCGAGGCTGCCGACGGCGGCTTCCTGAAACGTGCTGCCGGGCAGGTGGTGGGCCTCGTCGAACACCAGCATGCCGAACTTGTGGCCCCAGCGTTCGAGGTGGATGTACGCCGAGTCGTAGGTGGTGACGGTGAGCGGTTTGAAGTCGTAGTACCCGCCGCCGAGTAGCCCGACTTCAGTTTTGAACAGTGCCCCCAGGTCGGCGAACCACTGGTTCATGAGCACCAGGGTCGGCACCACGATCAGCGTCGGGCGGTTGGCCTTCTGGATGGCAAGCGACCCGACGAAGCTCTTGCCGCTGCCGGTCGGTAGCACCACCACCCCGCGCCCTCTGGCGGCCCACCACTCGGCGACGGCGTCGGACTGGTAGTCGCGGGGGGTGCGGTCGGTGTGCAGTTCCCAGCCCTGGGGTTTGTTGTCCCAGCCGCGGGCGGTGTCGGTGTAGGCGATCTTGTTCCGCACGAGGTGTTCGACCAGCCCGCGGTAGTGCCGACCCTGGGCGCGGTGGGTGCCGGTGCGGGGGTCGTACACCACACCCGGCAGTGCGGCATGGTCGAACCCCGACGGCCCGCCGGCCACCAGCACCGTGCCGCGGTCGTAGCTCAACTCAAAGGGGGCGGCATCGCTCATGGGGGGATTGTAGCGTGACCGACTCTCGCCAGGAGCCAACCCCGCACGGGAGGCAGGCAGGCTGTCCGGGGTCGGTGGCCGAGTAGCCGAGGGGCCGAATTGAGCGAAAGGCTGATTGGCACAACACTTAGGGTGGGGGTGGCACGGGGGGGGTATGTGTGTGGCAGGTGGCAGTGTGGCAGAGAGGGGGGGGGGGGCGGTGTGACACAATTCCCGATCGCCGCACATGCGTTGGACGGTCGCAGGAGGGGTCCGTTTACTTCTTCCCGAACTTCATCATCCCCCGCACCATCTGCTTCAACCCACGCCAGCGTGCCCCAAGTGTGCGAGCGTGGGCCATTCGCAACATCCCCTCGGACACCTCCCCGGCGACGGGATCGTTGGCGAGTACGCTCTCGACGTGCGGGCGGAAGGTGCCAGAGCGCACGGTCACCACCTGCGGAACGGTCATCTGGAGTAACCCTTCGTCGCCCTGAGTGACGCCCCACCCGCTCGCCCGCCGCCCACCGAACGGCGTGCCAGGGTGGGCCGCCGGCGCGATCACGTCGTTCACCGTCATCGCCACCACGGGCAACCGGGCGGCGAGGGCATCGGCTTCGCGGGTGTTCCGTGTGAAGACGCTGGCGGTGAGCAGGAACGGGCTTTCGGCGTGCAGAGCGAGGGCGTCGTCGAGCGTGTCGAACGGCATGACGGCGAACTGCGGGGTGAAGGTCGATTCGCGACGGCAGGGGTGATCGGGGGGAGGGTTGAGGATCAGGGTCGCGTCGGTACGCACCTTCGCCTCGCCGCCCACCAGGGTGATGAACTTCTCCCACACCGCTCTCTGCACAAACACCCGGCGGGTGGCCATGCACGTCCGCCCCCGGTTGACCGACGCCCCGTACCAGGCCGCCCGCGCCGCCAGTTCGACGTTCGCATCCGCCAGCACGAACATCGCATCGCACCCGCTCAGTTCCAGTGCCGAGGGGACCAACCGCTCGCCCAACCGCTTCGCCAACTGCCGGCCGACCGGTTCCGAGCCGGTGAAGTGAACAAAGTCCACCTCCGCTTCGGCGACCATCGGCCCGGCTTCGCGGGTGGCGGGCAGCACGGTGAAGACGTCTTGTGGGAACCCCGCCTCCCGGATCAGCCCGGCGAAGACCTCGGCGAACCGCGGGGCTACTTCACTCGGCTTCCACAGCACCGCGTTGCCGGCGGTGAGTGCGTGCAGCACCGGCACGGCGTTCAGGAAGAGCGGGTAGTTCCAGGTGCCAATGACGGCGACCACGCCCCACGGTCGGCGGTGGACGACGTCCGTGCAGCCCATCAGCCACATCGGCCGGCCGCCCACCCGCCGCGGTTTCAGCAGTCGGGCGGCGTGGCGTTCGAGGAATCGGGCGGCGTCGGCGGTGGGGAGGGCGTCGGACGGGATGACCTCGTGCGGCGGGCGGGTCACGTCGGCATCAATGGCGGTCGTGATGTCGCTCAGCCGGTCCACCAGTAGTCGGCGGAACTCGCCCACCGGCCGCAATCGCTCCACCATCGGCAGTTTCGCCCATCGGATTTGGGCGAGCCGAGCAGCGGCGATTTCGGCGTGAAAGGGGGTGGTCATGGGGCTATGGTAGGGCGGAGACAAGACCTGCTTCCCGTCGGTGCCTTGCCCCTCGCTCACGCGTTGGGCGAATAGGACTGCCCCATGCGTACCTTCCTCTCCCTCCTGATTTGCGCCCTCCCGATTTTCGCCGCTCCGCCGAACGTTGTGTTCATCGTCGGCGACGATCAGGCATGGACCGACTACGGGTTCATGGGCCATCCGCACATCCAGACCCCGCACCTCGACAAACTGGCCGGCGAGAGTTTGCGGTTCGACCGTGGGTACGTGCCGAGCAGCCTGTGCCGGGCCAGCCTCGCCACCATGATCACCGGCCTGTTCCCGCACCAACACAAGATCACCTCCAACGATCCGCCCATCCCGCCGGGGGTGAAGCCGGCCGACGCCATGAAGAACGAAACGTACCTCGCCGACCGGGCCAAGATGGTGGCGCTGTTCGAGAAGTCGCCGAACCTGCCGAAGTTGCTCGCCGCCAAGGGGTACGTCAGCCTGCAAGCGGGCAAGTGGTGGGAGGGCAACGCCTGCCGGTGCGGTGGGTTTACCGAGGGGATGACGCACGGCGACCCGGCGAAGGGTGGGCGGCACGGCGATGCCGGTCTGGCCGTCGGTCGTCAGGGACTCAAAGAAGTGACCGACTTCATCGACACCGCCGCCAGGGACTCCAAGCCGTTCTTCGTGTGGTACGCCCCGATGATGCCGCACACGCCCCACAACCCACCCGAGAGGCTGTTCAAGAAATATCGGGGCAAATCCGAGTCCGAATTCGTCGCTAAGTATTGGGCGATGTGCGAGTGGTTCGATGAAACCGTCGGGGAGGTCCTTGGCCATCTGGAGAAGCAGAAACTGGCCGGCGACACGTTGGTGATCTACCTACACGACAACGGCTGGATTCAGGACCCGAAGAAGAACCAGTACGCGGCGAAGTCGAAGCGGTCGCCCCACGACGGTGGGGTCCGCACGCCGATCCTGGTGCGGTGGCCGGGCAAGGTGAAGCCGGGCAAGAGTGAGGTGCTGGCCCAGTCGATCGACCTCGTGCCGACCGCCCTGGCCGCCGCCGGTTTGTCGCCGGTTGCCGATATGCCGGGGGTGAACCTGCTCGACGCTAAGGCGGTCGCTGGCCGCACCGCCTTGTTCGGCGAGATCTTCGAGCACAATGCCGTCGACATCGCTGACCCCGCCGCCAACCTGCAGTACCGCTGGGTAATCGACGGGCACACCAAGTTGATCCTGCCGAACCCGGCCCGCCTGCCCGACGCCAGGCCCGAACTGTACGACCTGAAGACCGACCCCACGGAGGAGAAGAACCTGGTTGCCGCCAAGCCCGACGAGGTGGCCCGGCTCACAAAAAAGTTGAACGACTGGTGGCCGGCCAAGTGAGCATGCGCCTGTTGTGCGGGCGGGGGGCATCGTTCCAGACATGCCGACCGGGGCGTTTCGCTTGACGAACCGCCCCCCCCACGACACGCTAACGGTATTGTTCCGTGACCGGAGCCTGCCATGCGGTTCATGCGTGTCGTGTCGGCGTGCGGGGTGGCGGCGTGGCTATTCGCCGGGGCGTCCGCCCAGCCGAAGGCAGCCGACCCTACCCCGGGAACCTTCCGCTCCTTCATCGTCCTCGACCAACGGACTGATCCGAAGGATCCGAAAGGGAGGCGGAATGTCACCGGCTTCCAGCACGACCTGATCGTGGCCAACGATTTGAACCCGACGGTGGCGGTGTTCGCTCGGTCGGCCAAGCCGGACGAGTCGCTGAACAAGCTCACGGCCAAACTCAAAGAACTAGCGACCACCTACAAACCGCTCGACTTCGGCGCGTACCTGTTCTTCCCAGTACTGGACAAAACCTACACCGACGACGCGAAAGCAAAGGCGACGGCCGACGAACTGAAAAAGTGGGCCGAGGGGGTGCCGGTCGGCCCGGTGGTGGTCGGGTTGGGGGAGAAAGAGTCGGACCAAACGAAGGCCTGGAAACTGCCCGACACCGGAGTCAGCATCGTGTTCTACCACAAACACAAGGTGGTAAAGCGATGGGACTTGTCGGCCGACGGGCTGACCGACGAGGTGATCGCCGCTGTTGCCGCCGAGGTGGCCAGGGAGCTGAAGAAGTGAGGCTGTTGTGATTTCCGTTGCCCCCATCCAGCCGCATGAACTGTTGCCGGCTGCCCGGCTGATGGCTGCGGCAGCTCCAGCGTCGGAGCGGGAAGCGCGGGCCGTGAGGTTCGCCGACTTGGTGCGGGCGGGCGAGATCGACGCCGGCGGGCTGCTGCTGGCCCGGCGGAGCGGAGAGCCAGTTGGGGTGGCGGTGGTGCAATTGATGCCCGGCGGTTCGGCAGTGGTGGTGCCGCCTGCCCCGGATGGTGGGCCAGCGACCGACGCCCTGGCGGCTACCGCGGTGCAGTTTCTCCGCGGTAGCCGAGCCGTCATCGCCCACGTCTTCCTCGATACCACCGACGCCCACAAGGCCGCCCCGCTCTTGCGGCATGGGTTCTTCCGGGCTGCCACCATTGCCCACTTGCTCCGCGACCTGGCCCATCTCCCGCCGCCGCCCCCCCTCACGTTCACTCGCTCGACGGCCGACCCTGCCCTTTTTGGCGAGACCCTGCTCGCCACCTACGCCCAGTCGCTCGACGTGCCCGAGGCGAGTACCGATCGCCCGGCTAACGACGTTCTCGCCGGGTACGCCGACGGCCAACCCGACCCGCCGTACTGGTGGCTGGCCCGCGACCCGAACGGCGCTGCCGTTGGCGTGCTCATTCTCGTCCCCCCGCGGTTCACCCCTACCTGGGAACTCGGCTACCTGGGAGTTGTGCCGGCCGCCCGCGGGCAGGGGTACGGGGCGATGATCCTGCGGTTCGCTCTGCGGGCTGCCGCCGAACTGGGGGCGGCGTACCTCACGCTCAGTGTCGACACCCGTAACGAGCCGGCGCTGGCGGTATACCGTGGGCACGGGTTTCGGGCGTACCACCGCCAGCGGGTGTTCCTGTGGCGGCGAGACACGGTCGCAAAGCAACGTTTCCCCATGTCGTAACGGTTGTGCCGCCCACTTCGCCCCTGCGTCTGGCGCCCGGCCAGGATGGTTGCGCCCCTCCCCACCCTACCCAGCCGATACACATTCGACCCGACTGCGCAGGCGCAGCAGACCGAGCCGCGCATAGATGAGGTGCAGCCCTCGCCGGAGTCGATGCGTGCCCGTCCGCCCTCTAGAGCCTTCACCCCACGACGACCCCGCCGCCCGGTTCGAAGCCGCCCTCGTTCGGCGGATCGGATCGCAGCGATACCACATGTGGTTCGGGTCGAACGTCCGGGTGGTGCCAGCCGGCCGGCAAACGGTGCTGGCAGTGGCCAGTGAGTCGTTCCGTGGATGGTTGGAAGACACCTTTGGTAAAGAGGTGCGGGAAGCGGCGGCCGAGGCGGGCGATGGCGGCGTGCGATTCGTGGTCGATGCCGAACTGTTTAGCGAACCCACGGCCTCATCCGCCAAGCTCGAACTACCCAAGCCCGAATCGAAGCCGGAATTCCCCAAGACGACCCGCACCCTTTTCGGTGAAGAACCGGTGCCCCCGCCGTCGCCGCGGGCTCGCAAGCCAAAGCCGACCACCGACCCCGCCAACAGCCGGCGATGGAAATCCCTCGCCGAATTCGTCGTCGGGGCGTGCAACCGCGTAGCCCACGCCTCAGCCCTCAGCGTGGTGGACGAACCCGGCGACGCCGCCAACCCCTTGGTGCTCCACGGCCCGGTTGGTACGGGCAAGACGCACTTGCTCGAAGGCATCTACGCCGGTATCCGGAAGAAGTGGCCCGATCTGAGGCCGGTGTATGTGACCGCTGAGGAGTTCACTACCCGGTTCGTGCAGGCTTGCCGCTTCGACAAGCAAGGCCAGTTCCGCCGGCAGATGCGAGACTGCTCGGCCCTGCTCATCGACGACCTTCAGTTCCTCGCTACCAAGCCGGCGTCGCAGAAGGAGTTCATTCAGACGCTCGACTCGCTCGTGTCCGACGGCAAGCAAGTCGTGGTGACAGCGGATTGTCATCCGAAGTTGGCCGAGGAGTTGATGCCCGAGTTGGTCGATCGGCTTCTTGGTGGGGCGGTATGGCCGCTGCAACCGCCGGACGACGAAACCCGCCTGGAAATCCTGCGAAAGAAGGCGACCGGCGGGCAGTCGATCCCGGATACGGTGCTGAAGTACCTCGCCCGCAACCTGAAGGGGAACGTGCGTGAGCTGGAAGGGGCGGTGAACAGTGTTCGTCACTTCGCCAAGGTGACGGGCCGGCCGGTGGACCAGGGGTTGGCCCGCGAAGCCGTGGGCGACCTACTGCGCCACACGGTGCGCACGATCAGCGTGGCCGACATCGACGACGCCGTGTGTGCGGTGGTCGGGCTGAACCGCGGTACGCTGCAGTCAAAGGCCCGAAGCTGGGCGGTTAGCCACCCGCGGATGATCGCCATGTTCCTCTGCCGCAAGCATACCGCCGCGACCTACGGCGAAGTGGCCAAGCACTTCGGGGTAAAGAACCACAGCACTGCGGTGGCGGCGGAGAAGAAGGTGCGGGGTTGGCTGGCGAAGAACGACAAGCTCCGTCTCGGCGACCGCGAGTGGGCGACCAAAGACCTGATCGACCGCATCGAACGCGAACTGAATCGGTGAGGCCGCCCTGTCCTCGTTCACGTCACTCCACGGGTAGTTCATCCCACCAACGCAGCACCGAGCGTGGCCCCCACCGGTGACGACCAGTCGCCCGCTGTGCTTCTTTTTGGATTGCACGTGTGATTCGTCCCAACGGTAGGGCACCCCGTGTGGCTGTGGGTACTCAAATCTGTTGGCACACCCGGCCGCGGTTCGAACCGACCGACCATGACCCCAACGTATGATGTGGGTTCAGCACACCGGGGCGAGCGATGGACGCGGACACACAGGCGAAGTTGCGGCGGGGGATCGAGGCGCTGGTGCAGTCGGCCGCTGCTCAGAGCCGCGAGCACGGGCACTGCTCGATCGAGATCTCCCGCCACGGTGCGGCCGGTGGGCAGAGCGCATGGATGGCGGTGTATGCCCGGCTGGAAGGGCAACTCGAGTTCACCCCGCTCACCCCGGCCCAGCAGCTCGGTTTGTCGGTGTTGATCGAGGATGAAACCGTCCTCCCGCAAGCACTCGCCGACTACCTGCTCGATTACGGCCACGAGTACGCCGAGGCGGTGCGGCAGCAAGCTCGCACCGAGGAGCGGCAGAAGTGCGTTGCCGCTCTTGAGTTTGCCTCCCGGCAGATGCGGATTTTGCTCGAAGAGGCCCCCGAAGCCCCGTTCACCGTCACACCCGAACGGGTGATCGAGTTGCTGGAGTGGGCGCGGAACGAGGTCGAATCGGACGACCAACCGGCTGGCGGCTGACCGCATGATCGCTCCTGCGATTTCTTCACCCCCGATGGGTGGGGGCGTCGGTATTCTGTCTGATATGTCCTCTGCTTCAGTCAGTTCCGCCGTGCAAGACTACCTCAAGGCGATACACCGCCTGGAGGAGTCGCACGCCAAAGCCTCACCCACCGATATCGCCGACCTGCTGCGCGTCACCGCGGCGTCGGTCACCGGTATGCTCAAGCGACTCGCTGAGGCCGGCTGGGTCGACTACGCCAAGGGTGAAGGAGCGACCCTCACCTCGGCTGGCCGCACCGAGGCTCTGCGGGTCATTCGCCGCCATCGGCTCATCGAACTGTTTCTCACACAGGTGCTCAAGCTTGATTGGAGCGAAGTTGATGCCGAGGCGGAGGCACTCGAACACGCCATCTCACCGCGGCTCGAAGAAGCCATTGCTGCTCACTTAGGCGAACCGAGCCACGATCCCCACGGCCACCCCATCCCGACCGCCGCCGGCGAACTGGCTCGCCGCCCGCTCACTCGCCTGTGCGACTTCCGCACTGGCGATCGAGTGACAATCCGCGAAGCCCAGGACGATAACCCCGAACGACTCCGGCGCTGGCATAGCCTGGGCCTGACGCCGGGCACGGTTGTGTATGTACGGCGGTATGAACCGCTCGACGACCTTTTCGAGCTTGAGGCGGATGGCCGAAGTTTACAACTGGGGAGTGAAGGGCTAGCCGGGCTAAAAGGAGAACGAGTGGTGTAAATTCTGGGATACCCGCGCCGGAAAAGTCGGCGGCCGGCTGCGGGGGGGGCGGTGGGGAAAAATTTGCCGCCGCGGAACCACGCCCTACGGTGGAGTGTCGCCCGCAACCGGATATCGGGTGCGATCAGGAGGACACGCCGTGGTCGAACTGCTCACCTGCAACATGGCCGTGCTGGCCATCGCCGCCTTGTACTACACCTGGAAAGAGCGCGCGGTCCAGGCTGCCTCTCGGCGCCGGGTACTCCGCCAGCGGGTGGCTTACCTGCTCTGGGCGGTGGCAGAGCGGGGCTAAAGCAGTTCCGAGTTCCGAGTGCATCAACCCCTACAACAACGTCACCAACCGAACGCTTCAGGGGCGTGAGACATCCGACCACTCGGAACACGGAACTTTCGTCGGTTCACTTCTCCACCGGCATCGACTGAATCGGCAACTCGAACGACGCCGACTTACCGGCCACGTTGTCTGTCACCTTCAGCCGCACCACGAACTTCCCAGGACGGGTGAGCGGGAGGAACATGCGGGCCGTGCAGGTGGGGAACTTCTCTTCCAGATCTTTCGCCACCAGGGTGATGGGGGTGGTGAGGGTCGCGGCCCCTTTCTCGTCGAGGGTGGTCATCTCGAACTTCAGGTCGGGCTGGTTCTTCTTGGCCGAGTCGCGCTTGAAGCCGGTGGCTGCAAAATGAACCCAGATCGCCTGGCCGACGAACCCGGCGGTGTGCGTGGGCGTTCTCCCTTCCTGGTCGGTCGCGGCGTACACCATGACGATCCCCAGTTCTGGCTTGAGTACCTCAAACTTGAAATCGAGGGTGCCGGTCGGTTGGTTCTTCTCGTCGGCCACGCTCGCGTCCTTGACCGTGAGCTTGACGGTGTACTCGCCTGGCTCCATGTCCACACCGAGGGTGACAAACGCCACCCCAGGCACCTTCCCGCCGCCGAGCGGGGCGTACACCGGTTGCGGCGACGGATCAACCTTGTACCGGATCTTCCCGGCCTTGTCGGTTACTTC
Source organism: Fimbriiglobus sp. (assembly GCA_025459365.1). Classification (GTDB taxonomy): domain Bacteria; phylum Planctomycetota; class Planctomycetia; order Gemmatales; family Gemmataceae; genus JALHQU01. Next base: position 2,010 of record JALOQR010000042.1, on the reverse strand, counting down.
CAGCGCCATCGTGTAGACCACTTTTCCGTCTTTGCTCACCGCCACACCCTCGATGTCGAACCCGAGGTAGACAATGTCGCCGGGGAGGAACTTGGTGGCCGTGCGAGTCGGGCCGATCAGCCCGTGCGTGCAGCGGAGGTTGGCGAGGGTGAGTTTCGCGGGAGCCTGGGCCGGGGTCATGGCCAGGGCCGCCGCCAGGGTGATTGCGGAAAACATCGGTGTGAGAGTCCTGTCGGGGTAGGATCGGGACGGACAGATTTTATAACGGCGACCGCCCGCCGGCGTTGCGAGGAAACCCTGGCGGTAAAATCGATTCCGTCACACCCCGCGAGACCCCGCCCATGCCATTTCCACAATTCGACCGCTCGCGGTTGCTTGTCCGATCCCTCGCCGAGCGGAAGCATGACCTGACGCTCGACGTTCTCCTCCCACTCGACTCACCGCCTGACTTTGCCCATCCGAACGTCTTCACTGTCGCCGATCGACTGAAAGCAGCGAAGGCGGCCGGTGCGGCTCGCATCCTGATGATGGGCGCCCATGTGCTGCGGGCCGGCGTGCAGCAGCACCTCATCGACCTGATGGAACGCGGGCTGGTGTCGCTCGTGGCGATGAACGGCGCTGGCCCGATCCACGATTGGGAGTTCGCCCGCATTGGGGCGACCACTGAGAGTGTGGCGCGGTACGTGAGCACAGGTGAGTTCGGGCTGTGGCGCGAAACCGGCGAGATCAACGATGCGGTGCGGGCCGGCGCGAAGGACGGGCTGGGTATGGGCGAGGCGATCGGACGAACCATTTCCGGCGGCGACTTCCCGCACAAGGGCGTGAGTGTGCTCGCGGCGGCGTACCGCCTTGGTATCCCAGTGACGGTCCACATCGGCATCGGGTACGACATCATCCACGAGCACCCGAACGCCGACGGGGCGGTGCTCGGGCGGGCCAGCTACACCGACTTCCTCGTGTTCGCCGAGCATGTCCGCACCTTGGAGGGCGGGGTACTGCTCAGCTTCGGCACGGCGGTGATGGGGCCGGAGGTGTACCTGAAAGCGCTGGCGATGGCCCGCAACGTGGCCCACCAGGAGGGGAAGCGGATCGCGAAGTTTACCACCGCTGCGTTCGACCTGCTGCCGCTCGGCGACGACTACCACACCCAACCGCCGAAGACCGACCCGCGGTACTTCTACCGCCCGTGGAAGACGATCCTGGTGCGGACGGTGGCGGACGGCGGGGAGAGTTTTTACGTCGCCGGCGATCACCGCCAGACGGTGCCCGCCCTTTGGCGGGCGGCTGTCGTGTAGGTCGCGGTCGAACCCGGCCATCGGCTGGGTGAGGCCTGACGCCGACCCATTTCCGACATTACCCGCCCTCACCGGATTCTCCCATGCACACGTTCACCGTCCGCACCCGCACCCGCACCGAGTTTATCGAGATCACCGCCGAGGTGCGGGAGGCGGTCCGCCGGTCCGGCGTGCGGTCGGGGCTGTGCGTCGTGTACTGCCCGCACACGACCGCTGCCGTCACCATCCAGGAGAACGCCGATCCCGACGTGGTGCGAGACATGCTGCTGTGGCTGAATCAGCACATCCCAAAAGACTTACCCGGCTTCCGCCACGCCGAGGGCAATTCCGACTCGCACCTGAAAGCCAGCCTCGTCGGACCGAGCGTGACGATTCCGGTCCACGCCGGGGAGCTGGTGTTCGGGACGTGGCAGGGGGTGTACTTTTGCGAGTTTGACGGGGCGCGAAACCGTACCGTCCACGTTCAGGTTTGGGGCGAGTTGTCAGGTTCTGTCGGATAAGCCTGCGGGGCAAGAAAATCGTGGTGACGGACGAACCGGCACTCTGTTGACCCACAGGCGGTTCCGGGGATAACGTCGGGATAGCCTTAGCAGTTGGATGCCCCCCATGCACCTCCTCTGCCCCGCGGTTCTGGCCGACGCGAAAGGACTATCCCATGGGATGACGGCCTTCTTCGCGTTCGTCGGGCTGCTTCTGTGGGGCTTTGCGGGGGTGC
>JALOQR010000306.1 GCA_025459365.1 Fimbriiglobus sp. | reverse complement strand
GAACCCTTCGTTGGCCCCGCCGACGCCGAGCAGCCACGATCCGTCCGGTGCCCATCGCAGTTGCGTGACGAGTCCCTTGAACTTGTTGTCGGCGACTTCGCACACTTGCTTGCCGTCGGCCCAGGTGAACACCTCCAGCCGGGCGTTGCCCTCCAGGTGGTCGATGTTGCCGACCTTCCCCATGCCGCCGACGGCCAGTTGCTTGCCATCCGGCGAAAACGCCAGCGAGCGGATGCCACCGATGCTGTGCAACCGCTGCACCTTGTCCCAGGTGTACATGACCGGGGCATCGAACTCGCCGACCTTCTTGCCCGTCTCGGTTTCCCACACGATGACGTGGCCGATCTTGTCGCCCGTGGCGACGTGCTTGCCGTCCGGGCTGAACGCGAGGGCGTAGAGCATCGAGCCGAAGTGGTGCGGCGTCTTCTCGGCGTGGCCCTTGAGTTCGCGGACGAGTTGGCCCGTGGTGGCATCCCATAGCTTCGCCACCATGTCGTCGGCGACGGTGGCAATCCGCTTGCCGTCGGGCGAGGTGCGGGCCTGGCGGATCCACTTGGCGTGGGCGGCGTCGGTGGTGCGGAGTTTCTGCTTCTTCTCGGTGTCCCACCACACTAGCTTGCCGTCGTACCCGCCGGACACGAGCACCGATCCGGCGAGCGTGACGGTCGTGACGTAGCTCTCGTGCTTGTACAGTTCCTTCGCCTCGAACTTGGCGGCGGTCAGGTCGGCCTCGCTCACAGCGAAGTCGGACGTGCCGAGAAACACCCGGCCCGACCCCGGCACGCGGGCGATGCCGAAGGTGATGACCGACCGACCGTGCTCCTTCTCGAGCTTCAGCTTGTCCGGCGACGGAGCTTTCATGGGAGAAAGTGGGCTTGGGGTGGGGGCAAGGGTTTGTCGCGAGCCGGCGGTGGCTCGCGGCGTACCGCGTCAGCTCACCAGTTCGGCGATCGGCGCGAAGCCGGGGTCGACCAGCGGCACCGGGCGGCTTCCCAGGTAGTAGTTCTTGTCGTGCTTGATGCCGAGCGACTCGTAGATGGTGGCGAACAGGGTGCCGGCGTTCACTTCCTGGTCGATCACCTTGTCGCCCTTGGCGTCGGTCTTGCCCCACACCGCCCCACCCTTCGCCCCGCCGCCGCTCATGGTCATGCTCCACGCGCTGGCGAAGTGGTCGCGGCCGAGGCTGCTGTTGATGCCTGGTGTGCGGCCGAACTCGGCCAGGGTGATGACCATCACGTCGTTGAGCAGGCCGCGCTCCTTCAGGTCGTCGAGCAGGGTCGCCATGACGTGATCCAGCTCGGGCACCATCTCCTGGTGCGTTTCGAAGTTCTGCCCGTGGCTGTCCCACCAGGCGCGGGCCACCCGCACGAACGGCACCCCGGCCTCCACCAACCGGCGGGCAATCAGGCACTGCTCGCCGAACTGCGTCGGGCCGTACTTGTCCCGCACCTTCTGCGGCTCTTGCGTCACGTCGAACAGCTTCTCCGAGGCCATGATCCCCCGCACCCGCTCGTAGGCCTGGTTGTGGCTGCCGAGGGTGTCGGACTGGCGGCCGGCGGCGAACTGCTTGCCGAGCAGGTCGCGGAGGTCGGCTCGCTGCTGATGGTCGAGTTCGCTCACGCCGTCGAGCTTGCGGATAAACTCGGGGACGTTGTTGGTGGTTAGTTCCATCGGGGCGAAGCGAGCACCAAGAAACCCACTGTCGCCAGGGGCGAACCCGCGGCCTTCGGTTTGGGTGTAGAAGGTGACGTAGTCGGGCACCTTGCTGTCGGCCCGGCCCATTTCACGGGCGAGCACCGCCCCGAGGTCGGGGTACTTCACCCCGCCCACGTCCATCCGTCCCCGCATCATGATCTTCGCACCGCTGCCGTGGTCGCCGTTTTTCGTGTTCAGCCCGCGGATCACACACGTGGTGTTCATCCGCTTGGCCATCTGCGGCATGAGTTCGGAGATGTGCAGGCCGGGCACGTCGGTCTTGATGCTGCGAAACGGGCCGCCGGTGCTGGCGCCTGGCTTCGGGTCCCAGGTTTCGAGCTGGCTCGCCCCGCCGGCCAGCCAGAGCAGGATCACCCGCTTCTGCTTCTTCTTCAACTCGCCGGCGAGGGCGGGGGTGGCGAGGGCGTTCAGCCCGGTCATGTCGGCGACGGCGGCGGCACCGAGGCCGGCGGCGGCGGCTCCGAGGAACCCGCGGCGGTTCACGGCGTGATCGGCCGACCGGCAAAAGAACGATCGCATGGCAAGGCTCCGACGGAGCGGGTGGGTCGGGTTAGTGGTTGAACCGGAACTCCGGGCAGGTCATCAGTGCCCAGAGCATTTGCTTGTTGGCGTCGGTGGGGCGGTCGGTGCGGCGGCCGGCGTAGTCGGCGAGGGCCTTCAGTTCGGTGTCGGTGGCCGGGCGGCACAGGGTGGTTCGCACCAGTAGTTTGTGAGCGGTCGCGGCGTCCTTCTCGGCTTTGACGCGGCCGAGCAGCGAGCCGTTCCCGTCGGTCAAGAACTCCTTCAGCACCTTGTCCGAGTTACTGAACAGCAGCGCCTCGCTCACCCCGATCTGGAAGTTGTCGGTCGGCATGGCGATGCTGCCGGCGAACCCGCGGGCCGAGGCTTCCATTTGTTCGAGCTTCTTCTCCACCTCGTCGGGTTTGCCGTCGAACGTCTTCGGATCGGCGGCGGCGATCTTCAGCGAGGTGGCCAGTTGGATCGGCGTGAGCGGCTTCAGTTGGGCCACCGCAAACGACGCCAACTCCGGGTGCGACTCGCTGGTGTACTTGCTCGCCCGGCTATACGCCTGGCTCATGACGAGGCCGCGGATGAGTCGTTTCAAGTCGTACTTGTTCGCCGTCACGTCGGCGGCCAGTTCGTTTAGTAACTCGGGGTGGCTCGGCTTGTTGGCCGAGTGCATCTGATCGAGCGGGGTGACCAATCCGATGCCGAAGAATCGGTGCCAGAGCCGGTTGACAATACTCTTGGCGAAGAACTCGGATTCCTTGGGCTGGAGGGCCACCTTCACCAGTTCGGCCCGGGCGCTGAACGCTGGCGGCGGGGGAGCTTTCTTGTCCTTCTTCGCTTGCTCCTCGGCCTCTTTCTGCTTCTTCTGTTCGTCTTTGTTCAACTCTCGCACGGTGTCGGTGTTCACCGTTGCTCCGGTCAGGAACATCAGTTTCGCCTGTCGTTCCGGCCCCTTGGTCGGCTTGAACTTGACCACCCCGCTTGCCCGTTCGGCGATCGCCCCACCGGCGTCGTAGGTGCGGGCGAGGAACGACTTCATCCCGTAGAAGTGATCCTGGGTCCAGTCTGCCACGTTCGGGTGGTCGTGGCACTGGGCACAGCTCACGTTCACCCCGAAGAACGCCACGCTCACGTCGTTGGTGAGTTTGTCCGCGTCGGACAACTTCGGCTTGAGGAACTCGCCTGCCCCCTTCTTGGCTGCGTCGGCGTCGTCGGGCAGCAGCAGGTCGCGGAAGATGGCGTCCCACGGTTTGTTGGTGGCGAGGGCTTTGGTCAGGTACTCCCGCAGCCCACTTCCCGTCTTGCCGTCGTTCAACATCGCTTCGAACAGGTACGCCTGATACCGAGAGAACCCCGGCGAGGCGATGAGCCGGTCGATCAGTTTGGAGCGTTTGTCTGGCTCCTTCGACTGCACGTAGGAATGGGTTTCCTGGGTGGTCGGGATACGGCCGACGAGGTCGAGGGTGAGACGGCGGACGAGGGTGAAGTCGTCGGCCTGGGGGGCGGGGGTGATACTCTCGGCCCTTAATCGGGCGTCGATGTGCCGGTCGATGACGGTGCCCACCGGATCAGCGGCGAGGGCGGGGAGCGCCAGAGCGGCGAGCAGACAGAGGGACCTCATGAGGCGAGGCTCCGACTGGTAGGGTGGTGGGTCGGTCGGCGATCGCGGCGGGTGCTCAGGGCACCGAATCAGGCCAGGATGTCTTTGACCACCGTGCCAGACACATCGGTCAGGCGGAAGTCGCGGCCACTGTAGCGGTAGGTCAGCTTCTCGTGGTCCAGCCCCATCAGGTGCAGGATGGTGGCGTGGAGGTCGTGGACGTGGACTTTCTTGTCCACCGCCGCGCACCCGAACTCGTCGGTGCTGCCGTAGGTCATGCCGCCCTTGATGCCGCCGCCGGCCATCCAGACGGTGAACCCCTTGCTGTTGTGGTCGCGACCGTTCTGCCCCTCGCTGGTCGGGGTGCGGCCGAACTCCCCGCCCCACAGCACCAGTGTTTCGTCGAGCAGGCCCTTGTCTTTCAGGTCGCGGAGCAGGGCGGCGGCGGCCTTATCGGTGTCCTTCGCCTTGGTGCGGTGCCCCTTTTCCACTTCGCCGTGGTCGTCCCACGGTTGCCCGCCACCGTAGAAGACCTGCACCATTCGCACTCCCCGCTCGACCAACCGGCGGGCGGTCAGGCAAGCGTCGGCGAAGTACCCCTTGCCGTAGCGGTCGCGCAGCTTGGCCGGTTCTTTCGCCAGGTCGAAGGCGTCGGTTGCCTCGGTCTGCATGCGGTAGGCGATTTCGAGCGATTGAATCCGAGCGTCGAGTTGGTCGTCGTTTGCCCGGCGTTCCTTGTGCAGGCCGTTGAGCTGGTTCAGTAGGTCGAGCTGCTCACGCTGGGTGCCGCTGCTCACATCGGTGTTGCGGATGTGGTCGATCACCTTCTTCGGGTCGAGGTTCTGGATGTGGCACCCCTGGAACACACCGGGGAGGAAACCGCTGTTCCACAGGGCCGGGCCGACCACCGGCTTGCCGGGGCAGAGTACCACGAACCCGGGCAGGTTCTGGTTCTCGGTGCCGAGGCCGTAGGTGAGCCAGCTTCCCATGCTCGGGCGGGTGGCCTGGTTGTGCCCGCACGTCATGAGCAACAAGCCCGGCTCATGGTTGGGTACGTTCGTGTGCATCGACCGGATGACGCAGATGTCGTCGATGCACCCGCCGACCTCGGGGAACAGCTCGCTTACGTCGATGCCGGCCTGCCCATATTTCTTGAAGCTGAAGGGCGACTTCATGAGCGCCCCCTTGCTCCGGCCGGTGTTCAGGTCGATCTTCTCGCCGTGGCGTTTGGTCAGTTCGGGCTTGGGGTCGAAGGTGTCGACCTGGCTCGGCCCGCCGTTCATGAACAGGTGGATGACGTGCTTCGCCTTGGCCGGGAAGTGGGCAACTCTGGGGGCGAGCGGGTTGGCCGGGGCCGCGGAGGCCGGGGCGGCAGCCGAGCGTTCGGCGAGGGCGGCCAGCCCGAGCAGGCCGAGGCCGGTGCCGGTGCGGGCGAGCATCTGGCGGCGGGAAACGGGCAGGGTCATGATTAGCCGGCCCCTTCGGGGCGGAGGGTGTCGTTTCTGTTCAGCCCAGGGCTTCCGCCCTGGGCTGTGGAGGCCGGCCCCTTCGGGGCGGGGGTTGTTGGTGTTGTCATGCCCCAGGGCTTCCGCCCTGGGCTGTGGATACCGGCCCCTTCGGGGCGGTGGGGCTGGTCCGGTTAGCGTCCCGCAGGGACCGCCGTTCGTATCGCAGGGCGGAAGATCACGTCGCCTACCGCCCTGGGCTGTGGAGGCCGGCCCCTTCG
>JALOQR010000305.1 GCA_025459365.1 Fimbriiglobus sp. | reverse complement strand
GTCGTTCAACACACTCTTCGGCACGAGCACCCCCGCGGGGAGGGCGGCTGTGAGGTGCGATAACTCGAACGGCGTATCGCCGAGGCGGGCGAGTTGGTCCCGCATCTCGTCGGCGGTGGTGGGTCGCTTGGTCGCCACTTCCAGCGGCCCGGCCCAACTCGCCGACGCTGACAGCCCGTTGTCAGTGGAGAACGTGAGAGTGAGCGGGCCGCCGACACTGCCGGCCAGCACCGCGGCGAGCGGTTGGCGGCGGGCCGGCTTGTCCTGCGAGTACGTTTGCGTGAGCCGCTTTCTCAACTCCGGGTCGTCGGTCTTCCACACGTCGCACCCGATGGGAATGCGGCTGAAGTCCACCGCCCCGGCTTCGAAGGCTACGCCGTACCGCTCCCCGTGCCGCCGCACTGCCCATACCCGCCCGGCCGGCTCTTGCTGTTCTGGGGTTCCGATGTCAAACAGCAGCCCGTCACCAGCCTTGATGAGATCTGGCATCGTCTCGGTTGGCTCGATCTGGACTTCTCCGCGATGGAAACCAGCCACTTTGCCGACGCGAATGCCCCGGCTCTTCGGGAACCGCCCACGGACGAGCACCTGGTGGTTCACCCCATCGAGGTGGCCGTGGGTGAAGCCGCGGCTGAACGTCTGGGCGAGGTCGAGTTCTTGCCGACGGGTCGGGCGAAAGCCGCGTTTGTCCAGGGCGGCGTCCATCGCCTTGCGGTACATGGCGGTAGTCGCGGCGACGTACGGCCCGCCCTTGAGCCGGCCTTCGATCTTGAACGAGATGACGCCGGCTTCGATGAGCGGTTCTATCAACTCGTAGGCGGCGAGGTCCTGCGGACTGAGCAGGTAAGCTCGATCACCCAAATCTCGCTTTTGCCCATCCACGATCATCTCGTAGGGCAGTCGGCAGGCTTGAGCGCACTGCCCGCGGTTCGCACTCCGCCCGCCGAGCGCCTCGGAGGTGAGGCACTGCCCGCTGTAGGCCACGCACAACGCCCCGTGGACGAACACCTCCACCGGGCAGTCGGTGCCGGCCGTCACCTTCTGAATGTCGGCGAGGCTCAGTTCGCGGGCCAACACCACCCGCTCGACGCCGAGCCGTTTCACGAACTCAACGCCCCGCGGCTCGGTCAGTGTCATCTGGGTGCTGCCATGCACATGGAGCGTCGGGGCGATGGCCCGGATCAACCGCACCAACCCGAGGTCTTGCACGATCACCGCATCGACCCCGGCGTTCGCGCAGGCCACCACGAACCGGCTCGCCTCCTCCAGTTCGTCGCTGAAGATCAGCACGTTGAGCGTCACGAACCCGCGGACGTTGCGGGCGTGGAGGAAACTCATCACCTCCGGCAACTCTTCGAGGGTGAAGTTGTGGGCACGAGCGCGGGCGTTGAACGCCGACAGCCCGAAGTAGACGGCGTCGGCACCGTTGGCGACGGCGGCACGCAGGGCGTCCCAGTCTCCGGCGGGGGCGAGCAGTTCGGGCGAGTGCGGGCGGCCGGTCATGGTGCGGATCGGTGGTGTGTGGAGTCCGCATTATAGCTGTCCGACTCGCCGCCCGACCGTATCGATAGCCTCTCGCCTTCTCCGAGTCTGTCATGTCCGAGACGCTTTCTATCGACGGTTTCGGCCCTCTCCCGGTTCGTCGGCCTACGACTGTCGCCGAGTTGGGGGAACTGGTCCGCGAGGTGCGGGCGAACAAGCAAGCGGTGTACCCGGTCGGCGGGCGGACGACGCTCGATCTGGGCCACGTGCCGACCAAGCACGGAGCGGCGGTCGACACGCGAAGTCTGAACTCGGTGGTCGAACATGCCGCCCGCGACATGACCATCACCGTGCAGGCCGGTATCACACTCGCCGAGTTAGCCACGGTGCTGGCGACCGAAAACCAGTGGCTCCCCATCGACGTCCCGCATCCGGAACGGGCGACGCTCGGCGGGGCGATCGCGGCCAATCTGAGCGGCCCCCGGCGGCTGGGGCACGGCACCTTCCGCGACTACATCCTCGGCGTCAGTTTCGTGACCGACGACGGTGTGGAGGTGAAGGGCGGCGGGCGGGTGGTGAAGAATGTCGCCGGATACGACCTGATGAAGTTGCACACTGGAGCACTTGGCTCCCTCGGTGTTGTCACACAGGTGACACTCAAGGTGAAACCCCGCCCAGAGGCGACGGCGGTGGTCACGTTCGGTGTGAACGCGGCCGCGGTGGGGCCAACGCTCGATCGCTTGCACGCCGGCGATTCGCGGCCGGTGGCCATCGAGGTGAGCAGCGGCGGTGACCTGTGGCAATTCGCGTGCGGGTTCGAGGAAAAGTCGGCCACCGTGGAATGGCAGGTGAGCACTTTGCTGAAGGAGTTGGCCGGCGGTCCCGCCCGCAGTGTACAGACCCATCGTGGGGACGAGGCAACGAAGTTGCTTCGCGACCTCACCGCTGCCCAGCATCCGCGCGATGAGTTCGCCACGTTGAAGGTGAATACCACTCCGAGCAACACAGCAGCGCTGTTGGCGGCAGCCGGTGATGTCCCGAGGGCAGCGGTCCACGCTTCTGCTGGCTGTGGGATCGTGTTTGTCCACCTCCCGGTTGAGTTGGGCGTTGAACGTGTATCCGCCGCCGTTGCCGAGTGGACCAAACTCACCACGGCGAACGGCAACGTACTCGTTCGCCATTGCCCGCTAGCGTGGAAGAAGGTGCTGCCGGTGTGGGGCAAAGACCGCGGAGACCGCGAGTTGATGCGGACCGTGAAGCGGACCCTTGACCCGGACGACGTGTTCAACCCCGGTCGGCTGATGTGACCCGCACCCGGGGGCGGTCAACTGGTGCCGACAGGCAACTGCACCTGCGATCGGGTCGCATCGAACAGCTTGATCACGCACCGGTTCCGCCCGCCTCGTTTGGCTTCCCCAAGTGCCTCGGCCGCCAGTTCGAACATCTGCTCGTAACTGACGGCATCCGCTGCCTCGGCGACTGAGTAGCCACCGCTAATCGTCAGTGGGATCTGCATCCCGTGGTATCGCACTTCCATCGCTTCCACATCGGCACGCACCCGCTCCGCGAGCACGGCCGCCCCGGCCGCATCCGTTTCCGGAGCAATAATCAGGAACTCCTCGCCTCCCACGCGCCCGACGGAGTCGGTGCCTCGGATCGTCTTTTGAACAACCCGCCCGAGGTGGATGAGCGCCTGGTCGCCACCCGTTTGCAGAAACTGCGAGTTGATCTGTTTGAAGCGGTCGATGTCGATCAGGCCGAAAGCGATTGGAGTCGGGGTCCGCACACGCCGGAGCAACTCCTGCCCGCCGATCAACTCGATGGCCCGGCGGTTCGACAGTCCGGTCAGGGTGTCGGTCAGGGCCATCCGTTCGAGGGTGCGGTTGGTCGCCCGCAGTTCCTCCGTGCGTTCATTCACCCGTTGCTCAAGTTCCTGGTTGAGTGTACGCAGTTCCTCCAGCAACCGCTCGTGGCTTCGTTCCAGAAGTAGCCCGCGAGCGACGGCCCGGAGGTGGGTGAGGAGGTCTTCGGCCCGCCACGGCTTGAGAATCAGGCGGTGGACATGCCCGCAGTTGATGGCATCGACGGCGTCCTGGAGTCGTGCGGTGCCGGTGATGAGTACGCGGGCGGTGCGGGGAGCGGTGCGATAGACCCAGTCGAGCAAGCGGATACCGGAGTCGTCGGGGAGGCTCAGGTCGGTCACGACGATATCGGGGGGGCGGGCAGCAATCACGCGGCGGGCGTCGGTCGCCGACTCAACCGATGTGACATCAAACTCGTGGCCGATGTGGTGAGTGAGTAGCGCGAGTACGGCTGGTGTGTCGTCCACCGCCAGCACAGAGCATTTGTATCGGTGGGTCTGCATGTCCACCGCCTGATGGCCGAGCGTGTGGAGTGGTCCGCGCGCCGAAGAAGAGTGCGGGAAGGTTTGCACCGAGTGTACCTCCTTGTCGCTGCTGGTGAATTCCTGTGGCGCCGGAAATTCACGCTGCACTTTAGAACATGATTCCGGACAGTGCGGGGATTTTTCGTCAGATTTTCCAACAACTATCGCACGTGTCAGCTCGTCACCCGAAATTCGAGTGTGGGACAGAACCCCGCCGCCACGCGAGCCATAAACGCCCCAGATGAAAAAGGCGGTTCGCTCGTCCCATTCCAAAAGACCGCCGGAATCGGATGAGAAGCGGCATCAACTGGGGAGAAAAATCCGCCCGATTGCTCTGTGGCCGCTTGCACCCCTTGTGACGGACGCTTACAATCCGGCAGTTGACATGGTGAAGGGCATCACGGGCTAACCCGACGCGATGTAGGCCGAAGCCGTAACCTGGGGTCTTGATCCCCTCCCCACGGCATCCACCGGCCTCCGCGTGAGACTCACCCCTGCCCCCTCCCTTCGCCGGACGTTGGGAACCGCTCCGTCGTCACGCCTCCGCTCCGCTCGTGAATGAGCTTGGTTGGGGCTACGGAGTCACGGAAGACCAGACCGTCGGGCGAACTCCCATCTCCAGGCGACTGCCGGCCGACTTTACGGCCGCCACCGCCACGTGATCGACGTTCGGCACCCACAAGGTTTCCCCGACCGGTGGCGAGATCCCCGGCGGTTGAAGTCCGTTGACCCTACACCCGGAGTGGTGCGGGGAGGTTGTTGCTGTTCGTCTCACTCACCGGCACCATCGCCCACTATCCATCCCAACGGGACAGGAGCAGGCACCCATGGCCACCGCCAGGCGGACCCGGAAAGCGTCTTCGGCCCAGGTGATCGACGACACCGTCACCACGACTTTCTCATCCGACCTCCTCACCCCTGAGGAGGAACGCGAACTGCTGACGAACTTTTGGGACTGCAAGAACGAACTGGTGCGGGTCCTACTCCGCCACTTCCCAGCCCTCCGTGACAGTCGCCCACCTCTCGAACCGTGGCCGATGGCCCAGTTCATCCGCGACCAGTGTACCGAAGTCACCCGCGAAGTCACCGCCGTCAAGCGGCTGCATAATCGCTACGTTCACTACAAACACCGCCTTGCCTCCGCCAACATTCGCCTCGCGGCCCACGTTGCCAAGCGGTTCCGCCACCACAGCCTGAGCTACACCGACCTGCTGCAAGAGGCCGTCTGCGGGCTGATGCAAGCGATCGACCGATTCGATGTGAGCCACGGCACACGCCTGGCCACCTACGCGACCTGGTGGATCCGTCAGACTCTTCAGATCGCTGTCGCCCGCCAGAGCCACCTGGTCAGTCTGTCGCCCCACCACCTGCAAGAACTGGGCCTGTTGCAGCAAGAAAGCGAGGCACTCGCCCACGGTGGTAAGCACATCCCCACTCCGCAAGAACTCGCCCAGCGGACTGGCAGCAGCCTGGAACACCTGAACCACCTGCAAACTGCCACCCGTACGCCGGTGAGCCTGAACGCTGTCCTCGACGACGACAGCGATTTCAAGCTCACTGAGGCCATGCCCGACACCCAGACTCTCTCCCTGCAAGAGAACAACGAACGCCAGGAGGCGCTCAAGTTCCTCATGGAGAACCTCCGCCCTCGCGAACGGAAAGTGCTCGACCTCCGCTTCGGCCTGA
>JALOQR010000304.1 GCA_025459365.1 Fimbriiglobus sp. | reverse complement strand
CGGCGCACTTGTCCGTGAACGACTCAGGAGTTCGGCGGCCGTCGCGGCGGTCGGAGTTGGGGGCCGGCATGATCCGACGCAAGTGCCGTTAGCAGGAGAATTGACACGCGTATTCGCTTTGCATACCATCCGATCAAATGGTCGCATGGTATCGGGGCGTCGCAGCCCCGACCGGGATCAATTGCGATCTCGCAATCGAATAACAAGTTTGGCCGCAGGAGGCTTCCGAGTGGATGACGCCGATGAGGTGCGGACGCTCTTGCGGGAGATCCGGGACGCCGCGCTCGCCCACCAGCGGTACATCGAGGAGCGGGACCGGAAGCACAACGAATACCTGGCCGCCGAGGCCGAGCGGGTCGAGCGGCAGCAGCGGTTGCAAGCCCGCGGGTGGGTGTTGTGGGTACTGATCGTAGTCGCCCTGTACCTGATCGCCGCCGCCCAACTCCTGCGGTAGCAAGACGCCGAACCAGGTCGCGTGTTGCCGTGCGGCGATTCTGGATGTCCAGTTTGGGTCGAACGGGGCGCGGTTCTTGAGCACTCCGTAGCAGATCATGACCAGCTTCCTCAGGCATGCGCCGAGGGCCTGCATCTTCGGTTTGCCCGCCACGCTCTTGTACTGCCCAGGTCGAGGGCCAGAAAGGTGTGAGGCATCGCAAGCCTCCGGTGCGGGCGACCCCGCGACACGACCCCCACGGCTTGCAGGGATTTTCTAGCAGGGGTGGAGCGAGCGAAACCACTGGACCAGCCCGACAGCGACAAGCCCTGGAGGAGTGGCAGCACGGGTGTCTGCCGCCCCTCCGGGGCTTGGTCGTAGGTTTCTTTCTTTCCCAGGAGTTCCGTCGCTCGCTCCGCTCGCCGACTCCACCCCCGGCTGACGACTGCCGCCAATTCGCGGCGGCGTGCCGATCCGTCCGCCCGCTCAGGCGGGCCGCTCGCTCGGGGCGGGGGTCACTTCTTGGCGTTGGCCAGCAGTTCTTCCACCTTCTTCCAGTTCACCACGTTCCACCACGCGTCGACATAGTCGGCCCGCTTGTTCTGGTACTTCAGGTAGTAGGCGTGCTCCCACACATCGACGCCGAGCAGCGGCACCAGGCCGTCCATCAGCGGGCTGTTCTGGTTCGGCAGTTTGATGGCGGCCACGGCGGTCTTGGCGGGGTCCCACACCAGCCAGCTCCACCCGCTGCCGAACTGCGTCAGGGCGTTCTGCTTGAACGTGTCCTTGAACTTGGCGAAGTCGCCGAACGCCGCCTTGATGGCGTCGCCCACGGCTCCGGTCGGCTCACCGCCGGCGTTCGGGGCCATGATTTCCCAGAAGAGAGCGTGGTTGTGGTGCCCGCCGCCGTTGTTGATGACCGCCTGGCGGATGCCTTCCGGCACGCTCTTGATGTCGCGGAGAAGGGAGACGATGTCCTTGCCGGCGTGGTCCGGGGCGGATTCGAGCGCCTTGTTCAGGTTGTCGACGTAGGCCTTGTGGTGCCGCTGGCTGTGGATCTCCATCGTGAGCGCGTCGATGTGTGGTTCGAGCGCGGAGAACGCGTAGGGCAGGGCCGGCAGAGTGTGTGCCATGTGTCAAGCTCCAGGATGGTGAAGGCAGGTGTAGTGTAGGAACCCGGTTTGCCGCGAGTCGAAGTCCTGTGGGTGTGGCGTTCCCGCGTGCCTTCGTCTCGCGGCACTCCTCACAACGCGTTGCCCGATTTGTTGACGCAATCGTCATTCCCGGCCCACAATATTGGAACCGCGGTGGAACCGCCCTCGGCCGTTTGCCGTCGTATCCGCCACCCGATCGCACCTCTGGAGCCTGCCCGATGCCCCTCCCGCGTGGCGTGCTCGCCGTGCCCGTCGCTCTGGTCGCCCCGGCAGTCGTCGCGGCCCAGCAACCGATGAACCCGGAGCAGCAGGCCGAACAGGCGCTCACCGCCGCTCAGAACGCCCTCAAGGCGAACGACCCGAACGCCGCCACCGCCAAGTTCAACGAGGTGATCCAGAAGTTTGGCAACACGCGGGCGGCGGTCGGGGCGAAGTTCGGGCTGGCCGGCCTGCAACTCGCCGCCGACAACCCGGATCTCAACAAGGCGATCGAGTGGCTTCGTTCACCCGCCGAGGATGGCGCGTTCACCGACCGTGGCGCGGCCCTGTACCAGTACGCCACCTGCTTCCGCCTGCTCGGGCTGAGGGAGTTGGAAAAGGGTGGGAACCCGGCCGATGCGAAGAAGGCGGCCGACACCAAGTTCGGTGAAGCGCTGCGGTGGTTCGCCGCCGCCCGCGACTGGTACGCCGGGCAGAAGCAAGACGACTGGGCAGCACGGGCGCGGTGTGACCTGGCCGAGATCGAGCTTCGCATGGGGCGAGTGAAGGAGGCCCGCACCACCGCCGAGCCGTTCACGAAGGACGCTGCGCTGGCGAAAAACCCGCACCGGTCGCTCGGGCTGTATCACTACGGCCTCGCCAGCTTTCTCGACAAAGACTACCCGGCCGCATTCCGGGCGCTGAGCCAGACCGACGTGTTCAAGCACCCGACCGTCGGCGGGCACGCCCGCTACCTCGCCGGCCGCATCCATCACCTTCAAGACGAAAAGGCCGAGGCGAGCGTTCACTACGACGCCGTGCTGGCCGACTACGAGAAGGCGAAGGCGGCGGCGGTGGAGGCGATCAAGGATCCGAACAAGTTCAAGGGGCGGCCGTTCGAGCTAGCCCGGCTGCGGGCGTTGGCAACCGGGCCGGTGCCGGAGTTCGTCAGCGGGGCGGCCTTCCACACCGCCGGGCTGAAATACGAGGGGGGCAAGTTCGGCGAGGCGGTAGACAAGTTCCAGGCCTTCCTGAAGGCGAACCCGAACGACCCGCTCGCCGCCGACGCGCAACTGCGCATCGGCTTCTGCCAGGTGCAACTGCGGCAGTTCGACGAGGCGGTGAAGACGCTCGCCCCGCTGGCCGAGAAGCACCCGCGGTTGACCGACCAGGCTTGGTTCTGGCTCGGCAAGGCCCAATTCGGGCTGGCTCAGTCGCTCGACCCGAACAACCCGGCCGAGCGGGAGAAGCAGACGAAAGCCGCGCTCGACACCCTTCGCAAAGCGGCGGACAAGGCCCGCGAGTTCGCCCAGCAGAACGACGCCGACGCGAAAACCCGCCGGTACGAGATTCTGTTTGAGTGGGGCGATTCGCTGGCCATTGCGAAACTGCCGAAGGACGCCGCGGCGGTGTATGAGCAACTCTGGATCGAGAGTCACCAACTCTCGGCACTGCGGCGGGAAGAGGTGCTGCAACGGCTGGCCGTTGTCCTCGGCACCGCCGGGGAATATCAGCGATCCGACGACCGGGCGGCCGAATTTCGCCGCACGTTCCCACAGAGCACGCTCACCGCAGCGGTCGCCTTCCGCAGCGCCGAGAACAGCTACGCCCGGGCGATGAACCTCGCCAAGATGAACGACCGCAACCGGGCGGACGAGTTGAAGCAGCGGTACGACGAGACGATCGGCAAGTTTCAGGAGGTCGCCGACAAGTTCCCCGAGTTCGAGCGTGCGAACCATGCCCGGCTCGGAGCGGCGGTCTGCCTCGCCCAGCTGAACAAGCTCGACGACGCGGCCAAGTTGCTCGAAGCCATCCCTGGCCCGGATCGCAACGGCGAACTCGCCCTCGCGGCCTACCTGCTGGCGGACATCCTGCTGCGTCAGACCCCGCTGAAGGTGGGAGACGACGCTCTCGAAGAGAACAAGGCCCGCGAGAAGTTGACCGCCGCCGCCGGCCTGTTCGACGGGTTCGTCGGTGGGAACGCGAAAGCCCCGGAAGCCCCCGCGGCCCTGCTCAAGCTCGGCTACTGCCACAAGCGGCTCGGTGCGACGCTCGCCGACCCGAACGAGCGGAACCAAACGCTCCAGAAGGCCCGCGAGGCATTCGAGCGGCTCGGCAAAGAGTTCCCCAAAGATCCGCTCGTTGGCACCGCCACACTCGAACTGGCGAAGGTGAAGGCCCTGCAAGGCGACCGCGGCGGGGCAATGAACGACCTCCGCAGCGTGTTCACCAACGAGGAGACAAAGAACACGCCGACCGCACCGCTGGCCGCCCTGCACCTCGCCACCCTGCTCCGCCAGGAGAACAAGCCAGCCGACGCCGTGGCGGTGTTGGAGAAGGCCCGCCAGCAATACGAGGGCACGCTCGCCGGCGACAAGGAGCGAACCGAGTGGGTGCCACTGCTGAAGTACCACCACGGTATCTCGTTGCAGGAGGCACAGAAGTTCGCCGAGGCTCGCAAACTGCTCGACGAGGTCGCACAGACCGCCCGTGAGAAACCGGTGGGAGCAGAGGCGGCATTGCGGTCGGGCCAGTGCAAACTCGCCGAGGTACGCAAGCAACTCGAAGACGGGTGGAAGAAGCGGAACGAAGCCGGCAACGACCAGAACAAGAAGAACGCCGCTGAACAGGCGATCCAGCAGGCCCGCAACGGCTGGTTCGAGGTGGGCGACGCGTGGGTGCGGCGGGCCGATGAATGGAAGCAACCGCTCCCCGCGGAACCGTCCCGCGGGCGGATGCTCTACGAAGCAGCCTGGGCGTTCCGCGAACTGGCCAACGAAGAAGCGCAGCAGGCGTGGGAGCAGGCCCGCAAGGAGGCACAGGCAAAGCTGCCGCCGAACTCCCCGGCGGTGAACGTGCCGCGGGCGAAGGTGCCGCTCACTCGCTGTGAGACACGGGCATTCGACGCCTACAAGAAGCTGATCGACGACTTCGGTGACACTGCGTTGTCGGTGGACGCCCGGCTGGAGTGGGCGGAGTTGCTCGCCGAACGCGAGGCCCACACCGAGGTGGTGAAGCTACTCAAAGACGCCCTCGACAAGGAGCCAGCCGACCGACCAGTGCCGCCTGAAACCACCGAACGCATCCGCATGCGGCTTGGCGGCAGCCTGTTCGCCACCAAGGCGTTCGCCGATGCCGCCCGGCAGTTCGACACGGTGACTGCCAACGAGAAATCGCTACTGCGGGCACAGGCTCAGTACCGCGCCGGCGAGAGCCACGCCGCCGCCGGCGACGCGGCCACGGCCATTGAGCGGTTGCTACCCTTCCGTGACAAGGGCGAGTTTCACAACGTCGGCGGGATCAGCGACCGGGCGGTGCTGCGGCTCGGGCACGCCCAGATCGCCGCGAAAAAGCTCGACGACGCCAGGGCCACGTTCGAGGCCCACCTGAACCGCTACGGCCAGGGGAATCCCTTTGCCGCGGAGGTGCGGTACGGCCTCGGGCTGATCCAGCAGGAGAAGGGGCAACACGACGAGGCGGTGAAGGCGTTCGAGGCGGTCATCGCGTCCACGCAGACCGAAGTCGCGGCGAAGGCACAGTTGCAGATCGGGCAATGCCGGCTCGCGCAGAAGAAGTACGCCGACGCCGCCAGTGCGTTTCTGCTTGTCACCTTCACCTACGACTACCCCGACCTGACGTTCGCCGCGTTGCTCGAAGCAGCTCGCGCCTTCGAGGAGGACAAGAAGCCGACCGACGCGGAGAAAGTGCTGAACAAACTGGTGAAAGACGCTCCAGCCGACTCCGAGTGGCACAAGGCCGCCAAGGAGCG
>JALOQR010000303.1 GCA_025459365.1 Fimbriiglobus sp. | reverse complement strand
TGCAGCCGCATCACGTCGCCGCACTCAGGGGCACCGACGAGGCCAGTACCAACATTCTCGTCGGCCGTGTTCAGGCTGCCCACGTTCCGCGGGTTGTTGTAGTGTTCGAGGATCTGGTCGCTGTATGGCATAACTCACCGGGGTATGGGGTGTAGGGTTTGGGGTGTATTTCAGCGGTTGTGGGGTTAGGGTGCCGAGGTTTCATCTCCCGAAACCCCACACCCGCTTCTCAGTGCCCCGCCCACTGGATGCTCTTCAGGTCGATGCCCTGCTGAGCCATTTCGAACAGGGGCGACATCTCACGGAGACGGCTGACTTCCCGCACGACCAGGTCGGCGACGAAGTCCACCTCTTGTTCCGTGGTGAACCGGCCGATCCCGAAGCGGATGCTGCTGTGGGCGAGCTCGTCGCCCACACCCAGCGCCCGTAGCACGTAGCTCGGCTCCAGGCTCGCGCTCGTGCAGGCCGATCCGCTGCTCACGGCGACATCCTTGATGCCCATCATCAGCCCTTCGCCTTCCACGTAGGCGAAGGAGAGGTTCAGGTTGCCGGGGAGCCGTTCGGTCGGGTGGCCGTTCAGGTACGTCTCGGGTAGGCGGTCCATGATGCGGGTGCGGAGCCGCTCGCGGAGGGCGTAAGTGCGGGCGATCTCGTCGGCCATTTCGGTGCGGGCAATCTGGGCCGCCTTGCCGAGGCCGACGATCAACGGCACGGGCAGGGTGCCGCTCCGCATCCCTCGCTCGTGGCCGCCGCCATCGATGATTGGCTCCAGCCGCACGCGGGGGTCTTTCTTCCGCACATAGAGCGCTCCGATGCCCTTTGGCCCGTACATCTTGTGGGCGCTCAGGCTCAGTAGGTCGACGCCCATCTTTTGCACGTCGATCGGTAGTTTGCCCACCGCCTGCACGGCGTCGGTGTGGAACAGTACGCCCTTCTCTTTGCACACCTTGCCGATCTCGGCGATCGGTTGCACGGTGCCGATCTCGTTGTTCGCCATCATGACCGACACGAGGATCGTCTTGTCGGTCAGGGCGGCCCGCACCTGCTCGGCGGTCACGCGGCCGAATTCGTCCACCGGCAGGTAGGTCACCTTCAGCCCGTCGCGTTCCAGCCGTTTGCAGGTGTCGAGCACGCACTTGTGTTCGGTCGCCACCGTGACGATGTGATCGCCCTTCTTCTTGTACATCGCCGCCACGCCTTTCAGGGCGAGGTTGTTGCTCTCGGTGGCCCCGCTCGTGAAGATCACCTCTTTGCCGGTCGCGCCGATGATCTTCGCGATCTCGTCACGGGCGTCGTCCACCGCTTTCTCGGCGTGCCAGCCGAACGGGTGATTCCGACTGGCCGCGTTGCCGTACTCCTCGGTGAAAAATGGAATCATCGCTTCCACCACCCGCGGGTCGGTACGGGTGGTGGCATTGTTGTCCATGTAAACTGGAAGTTTCATTTTCTCGGTTCCATGATCCGCGTTCCGTGTCCCGATTCCTTGCTCGGAACGCGGAACACGGAACCGTCGTGTCAGGCGTTGGGGTGGTTTGTGGTTTCGTTCGGGGTGCGGATGCCGAGGGTCGCCAGGGCGGGCACCGGCGGAACCGGTGGGGGGGCAAACACATCGGCCAGGGTCACTCCGCGGAGCATATCCATGATGCGGCGGTGGATCTCAATCATCGGGGCCTTCACCGGGCAGACGTGGGCCACTTCGCACTCGCCCGCGGGGTTGTGATCGTTGCAGACCGTCAGCTTAAAACCGTCTTCCAGTGTCTCGATCAACTCGGCGAGGGTGACGGTGGCACTGGCCCGGGCCAGCACATAACCACCCTTGACGCCACGCGTGCTGCTCACGAACCCCGCTTTGCCGAGATCTTTCAGGATGTTGGCGACGAACGCCTTACTCAGGTGGAACTTCTCGTGAATCTCGCGGGCGTTGCCCGACCCATGCACATGCAGGTACTGCAAGATCAACAGGGCGTAATCGGCCTTCCTACTGAGCAAAGTCATCGAAACGCCCTCGCTGAGCGCTGGCACCAGATCACTGTTGATTTGTAGCCGCTTGAATCGCACCGGACCAGTGCGAATTAGATGAGACACCGTCTCAACTAGAGCGGCATTCGTCGGAAATGCTTTTCCAGTAATAGCTTGGGCATCAGCCTTGTTGAGACTTGCGGACCAGCTCGCGGATTTTTTCCTCGGCACCGGCCCGGTCTGACACTTCCCCGTCGAGTTGGAGGCGGCGAATGTCGTCGAGCAATTTTTTGAACGATGGTCCAGGTTTCATACCCATTGCCTTCAGGTCGTCGCCGGTCAGCAGGGGTGGCGGGTTGAGTGTTTCAAGCGGGGTCAGTCGCCGCACCTGAGAACACCAGTCGGCATCGACGAAATGGTCGTCGAGTGCCGTGAGCTCGATTAGGTCGAAAGCGCCCGGATGTGTGAGCAGTGGGTAAAGTTTGCTCTTGGCCTGATGCTCAGCATCATGAAACGCCTTGCGGTTTGCCGTGAGCCAGACGATTCGTTCGGTCTCGTCGTTTGACATCCTCAATCGACGACAGATCGCCTCCGCCGATTCGGGCCTCACCCCTTTCAGGAGTGCGGCGAAAGCGAGTGGGAATGACACCTTTGTAACCGAATCGAACTCGACTGAGGTGTCCTGTTCCGCTTCTGGTATGACCTCTGCCATCAACCCGAACTCGCGCAGCAACTTGATTCCCCGAGCGCGATGCCGATGGGTCAAGATCTTCCGTAGTTCTTCGGCGATCCGCTCTGCACTCACCGCCCGAATCTGTGGGGCCATCGCCTTCGCCGCGGCGAGCGTGGCTGGATCGACGGCCAACTCGAACCGGGCCGCCATCCGCACCGCCCGCAGGATTCGCAGCTTGTCTTCGGTGAAGCGTTCTTCGGGGTTGCCGATCGCCCGCAGCACTTTGTTCCGTAGGTCTTTCTCCCCGCCGACGTAGTCGTACACGGTGCCGCTGATGGGATCGCGGAACAGGCCGTTGATGGTGAAGTCGCGGCGGGCGGCGTCCTCCTCGGGGCTACTGAACACCACCGAATCGGGGCGGCGGCCGTCGGTGTAGGTGCCGTCGCTACGGAAAGTGGCGACCTGCACTTTCAGCCACTCGCCATTGGCATCCCGTGGGCCGAGCACTTCAACGACGCCGAAACTTGCTCCGAAGCTGTGCGTGCGGCGGAAGAGGGTTTGCATCTCGTCGGGCTTGGCCGACGTGGCGATGTCGTAGTCGGCGGGAGTGAGGCCGAGCAGTTCGTCGCGGACGCACCCGCCGGCGAACAGGGCGGTGAACCCCGCCTGCTGGAGTTTCGACACAACTTCGGTGGCGAATTCACGTTCGGTCATACCGAACAGGATAGCGGTGGGACCAGGGCGGTTCGCCTTCGTCACTTATTGTCGGCGTCGGACGCCTTCAACTCCAGGTCGTAGACCGGCGTGTTGTCGTGGACGAGCACCTGATTCTTGCCGACAAAGTAGGTGTTGAAGTTGGCCACCTCGATGCTGTATGCCACGGCCGGCTCCCGTTCCACCACCTTCTCCACCTTCCCGTAGCTCCTCACGCAGCGGACGTAGTCCCCTTTAGTCAGGTCGCGAGCATACACCCACTTGCGGTCCCTCACCCGAAACGGGTGGCCGAGAGTGGCGGTGATCTCCTCGCCGTCCACCGTCACTGTCACCTGCTTGGTGGGCGGGCGGGTGATGCGACGGAGCACCGGCTGGAAGCGGACGGTGCCCTCATCCATGTCGCGGCTGAGGAGCAGGTCGCCGACCTTCAGGTCCTCGATTTTCACTAGCCCGCGGCGGGTGGACACCAGCGTTCCGGCGGCGAAGCAGTCCACCCCGGTTGGCACGAAGCTGATGCGGCGGAGCGAGTCCGACCCCGGCAGCGTGACGACGGACGGCGGGGGGGCGTTGGCAGCGTCC
Source organism: Fimbriiglobus sp. (assembly GCA_025459365.1). GTDB lineage: Bacteria > Planctomycetota > Planctomycetia > Gemmatales > Gemmataceae > JALHQU01. The sequence continues at coordinate 6,687 of JALOQR010000303.1, read as the reverse complement.
GGAAGGTAGCTGTCGGTCAGCTCGGCTAGCCACTTGGTCCACTTGTCGGCGTCGGCCCCGAACTTCTGCCCGGTGGCCTCTTCCAGGGCATCGGCGATCCGCTGGTTCCGCTCGCGGCCAGTCATCCGCTTGTCGAACGGCGACCCGCCGCGGGACTGCTGGAGTTCCACCGACGCCTTGGCCAGGTCGCCGGTGCCGCCGACCGCCGTGACGGCCGTCTCCCCGCCCACCGCCACGTACCACACCACTGCGTGCCGCCCGCCCACCCCCTGGGCCGGCAGGTTGGGCAGGTCGAAGTCGACCGAGTCCACGGCTGTCAGCCAGCCGGCCATCCGCGGGACATAGTACGACGGGTTGCGGGCGGCCAGCTTGTCGGCGGCGTACCTCCGCACCGACGGGGTGAGCCCGTACAGGGCGTGCCGCATGAGCGAGTCGGTCGCCTCGGTATGGGTCATCCGCCCGAGCGTGTGGACCACCTGCTGCTGGGCCGTTTCCCCGAAGGCGACTCCCACCCTCTCCAGCGTCGGGATGGCGAGCGGCTCGTCGAAGTCGGCGAGCAGTTTATTGAACTCGTCGGTCTTGCCCTTTTGCACTGCCGGGGCGAGCTTCACCACGCGGGCAGTCAACTCTTTGTTCAACCGGCCGGCTACCCTCAGGTCGGCGAGGGCGTCCTTGAGCTCGTCGTCGGACAGGTACAGACCGTTCCCCCGCTTCTTCCGCCCGAGCGCCTGGTGGTACTTCACGTTGGCCGGGTCGAGCGACACCGCTGCCCAGTAGTGGGCGCGGGCCTCGTTCGGCAGGTCGGCGGAGGTACACCAGGCGGCCAGCTCGGCCTGCGCCTTCGCGTCCGTCTCGTCCACCTTTGCCCGCCGCTCGAGATACCGCTGGTAGCTCTTGCCGGCGACCAGCTTGGCAGCGTCCTCCTCGCCCCATTGCACCGACTGGGCCGGCAGCGGTGCGGCCGACACGAACCCGATCAGCGAGAGCAACAACCGGTGCATGGGTCGATCTCCGGGACGGGAAGTCCGTCACACGAAGATATACCCGTGACATCGGCGAGAAATCTACACCCGTGTGAAAATGAATAGGTACTATTGCGCCCGGCAATGGGAGTCGAGGTACGCCTGTTGCGTTTCTGACGGCTCAGCCCAGCGTCGATCATCATCCCCTGGGCGGCGTGGGTGGTGAGCCGTTCGTCGAAGAATGCCACCGGCAGGCCAAGTACCCCGCCGAGCCAGTCGCCATACTTGCGGTAGGCAATCGCCTTCGGCCCCTCGGTGCCGTCCATGTTGATCGGCAGGCCGATCACCAACCCGACGATCTGTTCGGCCTGCACGAGTTGACGGAAGAAGGCGATGTCCTTGTCGGGCGACCGTCGGGTATACTGGTCATAAGGCGATGCCATCACCCGATCGCGGTCGCACACCGCCAGACCGATGCGGACATCTCCCACGTCGAGTGCCAGCAGTCGCCCGGTCGTGGTCACAGGTGCTCCGGACCCTGTTTTTTCAGCTTTTCGACCACTTCCTTGACCCGTGCCTCGTCCTGCTTCCGCGCCACCAGCACGGCTTTGCCCGCCTGGATGATGACCAGGTCGGTCACCCCGATCGCGGCGATCAGGTGGTCCGGATCGGCCGACACCACGCATCCGCTTGTATCGATGAACACCGCCTTTTCGCCCTGGAAAGTATTGCCATCGGCGTCTTGCGGGTTGTGCCGTTCGAGGGCGAGCCAACTGCCGACGTCGTCCCAGGTGTACGGAGCACGCAACACTCGCACCAACCCCGCCCGGCCGGCCTCCTGCATCACCGCGAAGTCGATACTGGTGCCGTTGATCGCCTCGTAGGTGTCCCGAAACACGTTCAGCCGGTTCGGCGTGTTCCAGGCTTCGGCGATCTTGATGCACGCGGCGTGGATGTCGGGCCGGTGCGCCCGCAGTTGACCCAGGATGGTGGTCGCCTTCCACACGAAGATGCCGCTGTTCCAGTCGTACTCGCCGCTCTCCACGAACTTGGCCGCAACATCCGCCGACGGCTTTTCTTTAAACTCGTTGACGCGATACAGAGGCACCCCGTTACGCTCACTGACATGCGGGCCACGGTGGATGTAGCCGTAGCCGGTGCTGGCGAACGTCGGGCGGATGCCGAAGGTGAACAGACACTCGGGGTGGTCGGCGGCGAACTGCTCGGCGGCATGGAGCGCCCGCTGATACTCCCGCTCGGGTTCGATGACGTGGTCGGCCGGGGTGACGACGATGGTGGCGTCGGGGTCTGTCGCGGCGATGAGTGCTGCTCCCAAACCGACGCACGGGGCAGTGTCGCGCCGGAACGGCTCGCCAACGATGTGATCGGCGGGTAACTCGGGCAGTTGGTTCGCTGTCTCCCCGACATACGCCGCTCCCGTGACCACCCAGGTGCGGGCAGGTGGCACCACGGCGGCGGTGCGGTCGATGGTGGCTTGCAGCAGGGATCGGTCCCCGCTGAAGGTGAGGAACTGCTTCGGCCGGGCGTTCCGGCTTCGGGGCCAGAACCGCGTTCCGCCACCACCGGCCATCACCATCACATGCAGCATGTCAGGTCTCGCAGAAATACGTCGGTTCGCTTACCACCGTGCCCGGTCGGATCTTCGCCTTCAACTCGGCCGAGTCGAGGGCGAATGTCGGGCTAATCTCCACCGCGATGTCGTCGGCCACGATCGCCCCGGCCGAACGCAGCCATCGGCGGGCCTGGGCGGTCATGGCCGATTGCAGCGTTTCGAGCGAGTCCGAGCCAGTGGCGTTCTTGAGTGGGGCGAATTCGTCTTCACGCTTCGCCTCGACCGCCAGCCAGCGGTCGGCCAACGGTAACGCATCGAACACAAACAGCTCGAACTTGAGGGCATTTTCCTTCACTGGCGTGATCGCTTCACCGGTGGTCGGATCCCAGTGGGGGACTTTTTTCTTGGCAAGGTGAAAACTCAATCGCTGACGGCCCGTTGTCACCCGCTCCAGGAATGGCACGCTGAACAGGTGGATCGCCGGGTTGCCGGCGCGGAAGGCCAGACTTCCATCGGCCGCCCGCTCTTCACTCATCGCTTTCGGCATGTCCGAGTACTCGATGATGCTACACCGTCCGTCCACCTGTGCCAACACACCGACTTTCTCCTCGGGCTTCTCCTTGAACACCACCTTGCTTGAGACTTCGGCATCGGTCTGGACATGCCGGCCGATGAATGCCGGGTCGCAGACTTTCACGAGCGGATTGTCCACCTGGAAGTAGAACAGGTGCCGGATGCCATTTGCTTTGAGCTTCGCGAGCAAACCTGAATCGGCGAGAGCGGTGAGCGTACCGCCGTGCCCGTTGGGGCTGAGGAACAATCGCCCTGGCGATTCCAGCAACACTTTCCCGGTGACGAGGTCAACGGCCGGCATCGTGCCTTGTTGGAAGAAGTAAACCTGATCTGCCGGGAGTCCGAACCGTCGCTCTTGCTCGAAGTAGTTCACCGTATCCGTGTGAGTGGCCGGGCTGGTCATCACCAGGAACGGCACCGGTTTCCCAGATCGGCGGCTGAGGGCGAGCACCTTCTCGGCGTGAATGCGGAAGAGCGTCGACTGGCTTACGGGGCCGACCGGGAACATGCCCTTCGGCAGGTCGAACCCGAGCCGAGTACCCTGCCCACCCGCGACCACGAGGGCCGCGACTTCCCCCCGATGCAGGGCCGCTTCCCCAATCCCAGCGGCATCGGCCGACTCGCCCTCCACCGGCAGTGGGGCGATGCGGTCGCGGGTCGGCAGGCTCGCGGCCGGCTCGTCCTTCTTGGCGTAGAGCGTGGCCAACTCGGCGAAGTTGATGCCGCGGAGTTGACCGACGAGCGAGGCACGTTCGCTGGCGGTGAATCGTTCCCACCCACTCAGAACGTGTTCCTGGCGATGCGTTTTCAGGCAATCGAGCAGGTCGGCGGGCACCTCAGTCATCATTGCTCCCATCCGCTTTTGAGCGGTTGCGGCTCGTCAGAAATCGATCCGCAAGCCGTCGTATGCAAGTTCCACGCCCGGCGGAAGGGGCACGGGGTTGAGGTAGTCCCACTGGTGCGACATGTGAGTGAAGTACGTCTTCTTGGGCTTCACCCGCCGCACCACCTCCAGGGCGTCGGCCAGCCCGAAGTGCGACGGGTGCGAGTCGCCCGGCCGCAGGCAGTCGAGCAGTAGCGTGTCCAGCCCTTCCAGTAGCGGCCAACTGCCATCCGGGATGCGGTTGACATCGGTGCAGTAAGCCAGGTCGCCGACGCGGAACCCTAGCACGTGGAACCGCCCGTGGATCAGCGGGATCGGGGTAAACCGCTCGCCACACAGATCGAACGGGGTGTGGTCGATGCGGCGCAGGTCGAGCGAAGGCAGGATGAAACTGGGGGCGTCGCTCGGCGGGGGGTGAAAGGCGTAGCTGAACGCTTCGCGGATCACTTCTTCCACGTCGGACGCACAATACACCGGCAGGGCATGGCCGAGCTTGACCGGGAAGACGCGGGCATCGTCGAGGCCAAACAGGTGATCGACGTGGTAGTGCGTGTAAACGATCGCGTTGACCAACCCCACCTTCTCGCGGACGAGTTGGAGCCGGAGTTCGGGGCTGGTGTCGATGAGCACCGTTCCGCCGGGCAGGTGCATCAGCACCGATGGGCGGGTGCGGTTGTTCCTCGGGTCGGTACTGATGCAAACCGGGCAACCGCAGCCGATCATCGGCACCCCCATCGAGGTACCGCAACCCAGAACGACGAGAGTACGTTTGGCAGGCATTCGGGCATCATACGACGGAACCCCGGCGGGTCACGCCGGGGTTCCGGGTCGCCGGGGTCGGTGAGGCCGCTTCGATCAGCCCTCCTCATCGACGTTGGCTACGAGTGGGTCAGTGCGAAGCCGCATTCCCGCTGTGGTCGTCGAGGTGGACCTGCTTGTACCCGCCCTTGAACATGTAGTACACGAGCAGCAGTAGGAACCCTACAGCCAAGGCCGCCGGTACCAGGGCCGTGTAGGTGAGTGCCTGCTTGCCGCCCACCTTGTTGGCAGTTTCCACGGCCGGTTTGTCAGTCTCGGCGTGCGTCTTCGCGTTCTCCCACCAGTTGTTCAGCGCGTCCAGGTTGTTGTCCGACTTGCCGGCTTGCGCGAGCGTACCGCGGTCCGCTTGCAGGGCCGCCGCGTTGTCGGCCAACACACCTTTCTTCGCTCCGTCCAACCCGACCACCTTCGGGAGGACACCAGGGATGGGGTAGCCGTTCTCCTCCTTGGCCTTGTACCGCTCGTACGTGTCCGGTGCTTTCGCCTTCAGATCCTGCGAGGCGAAATAGTCCTGCTTGTAACCGATCCCTGGGCCCCCAAGAAACCCTGCCGCCAACATACCGATGCCTCCGCTGACCCCCAGTGCGAGGGCCCCCCCCTTGGGGAACTGCTCGGAAATCACTCCCAGCAGTGTCGGCCAGTAGAAGGTCTTGCCCAGGGCGTACACCGTCACCGCCAGCATCCACGGCCAGATGGAATCGGTGAAGCCTTGCCCGAGCAGCCACAGGCCAGCCACCCCAAAGAGGGCACTAATGAGGAGCAGGCCGATGGGTGAGATCTTTTCCACGATCGGCCCGGCAAAGAATCGCAAGCCGAACATGAGCACATTGGTCCAGATGAACGCGAGGAGACCGTTCGTGTTGCTCTGGAGTACCGTTTTGCCGATCTCGACAATCCAACTGTCGGTGCCGAGTTCGACGTATCCGACCAGAGCGTGGAGCACGAACAAGAAGAGAAGCACCGGGGCGAGCAGAGTGATGGCCATCTTGCCCAACGGTACTCCGGATGCCTTTGCTTCCGACACCGGGAACTTCCGCCCGATCATCATCACCCCGTAGATCGCGACCGGGGCAAACACCACGCCCCACTTCACCACCCAGCCCACATCGCCGAGTTGGTTGAGCCCCAGGCACACCAACGCCCCGAGCACTAGCCCGCCCGGCCAACCGGCGTGCAGGATGTTCAGCCAGTGTGTCTTGTTCCGCGGGAACAGGGTGGCGGTCAGCGGGTTGACCACCGCCTCGGTCGTTCCGTTCCCGAGAGAGAAGAGTAACTGACCGATGAACAGGCACCAGTACGCCCCTTCTTTGCCGGCGCTTTTGAACGCCAGTGGGGCAGCAAGCGTGGTGAGCACCGCGAGCAGGTGCAGGAGGAACGCCACCACCATCAATTTGGCGTACCCGAGCAGGTCGGTGAAGAAACTGAAGAAGATGATGGCCAGCCCGAACCCGGCCAAGCCCATGCCGGTCACTTGCCCGAGTTCGGTCTGTGTGAAGCCGAAGTCCTTGCCCCAGGCGCCGAGGATGTCGCTGCGGACAGAGAAGCCGACGCCGGTCGCCAGGATGGCACAGAAACCGGCCCAGAACAGCAGTTTCTCGTTCAGGCCGACGGACGGTCCGGTGGTTGGCCCGGACGGGGCCGAGGTGGTCGCCATGAGGGGTGGCACTCCGGGGAGGGGGCGTCGCCGCAGGGCGGACACCTGTGGAAGTTCGGGGGAATATACCGAACGCTTTCGAAACGGCGAGCGGCATCAGATTTACATAAGGACCCGCTCACCGAACCGCTGCTTCAAGAGTTGCTGGACAGCATCGCTGGCTGGCGTTTCTTGGCCACTCACCGCGTCGTACCCAACGTTGTCTCGCACGTCGAGAGATCGG
>JALOQR010000302.1 GCA_025459365.1 Fimbriiglobus sp. | reverse complement strand
GGCCACCCGAACGGTCGCCGAAATCCGCCCCATTCCCCACTCGACCACCGCCCCCGAACAGCAGACCTGCCCTCGCAGAGTCAGCCATAAACCACAGCTGAAAAAGGGATTACGGCACAAGGCCCGCCACTGCTACGCCACCGTGCGGTGATTCGTTGCCCTCGGCCAGACTTGCCAGCCATCTCCGATCGGCCCGCCCAATGACATCTTCGCACGGACGTTATAAATATGTTCGTTTGTCTACATTTTTTACTGGCGTCGGCGCAATTCACGGGTGTACAGTAGTCCGCCGGCCGAGGGAGGTGCCAGTCACCCCTGTTTCGGTGCAGGTCGGATGGTGAACAGGGTGCAAGTACAAGGCCCAGCCGTGTGGCTTTGCCTCACAACTCGCCCCCGGCCCGCCTCCCCGGACTCATTTTGTGGCAACTCGGCGGGTTTTGGGGCAAGTCTGCGCTGGGTAGTCGGGTACAATTCCGTGAACCAATTCTCGGAGTTCCTGTATCGGTGCTACGCTAGATGCCGAGAATAGTGACTGCGCCGGCTATGCTGAGTGCGACCCAGTTCAGCCGGCACGGATCTCGCTTTTCGTTCAAGACTGGTTTCGGTATTCTTCCTGTCCATCCTGGTGGGTGGACAGATGAAAGGTGACATCGCCCAATTTCGAGCCGCGTGCAACTACTGCGGACTTACCGCAGAGCAACGGCAAGCTTTTGGCGAATGGCTTCACCAAGAAATCAAGGCAGGAGGGATCAAAGGGAGCAAGCCGAACGGGGATTTTGAGTGGGAAGAATTAGTCACACTATGCCAAGAGTTCAAACAGGAGTCAGAATCGTGAACTACCCCACGATCGACTACCGAAAAAGTGTCGAGCCGAAGAAGGATGACTTCGGCCACTTGTCCGGCATTGCTCGCCAGTTGGTCGGCGAGCGCGTTCTATTCGGCTGTCTTTCCTATCCTCGTGAATTGACCATTCATTTCGGCACTCCGATCACCGTCAAGGGTCCGAGAGGCAGGACTTGGTCAAAGGGCACCTACACGCTGACGACCATCGGCGCCGTGTGGGAAGTGAAGTCGGCCAAGCAGGGTAAGCGGGTCGCTGACTTCAGCCGGCTGGAGCGCGCGAACAGTGTGTCGCATGGCGGCGATCAGTTCACTGAGGAGCAGGTTGAGGAGTTCCTGTCCGAGATCGGTGGGGCTACCGTCCATGACGTGACGCTCGCTCTCACCGAAATTGGCGTTCGCCTGGATGTTGTCTTTTCTGATGGCTCTTATGTAGCAGTATTCCCGACGACGACTCATCTGGAGATAGGGACCAAGCCAGAGTATGATTTCATGGTAGACCCTCCCGATTGGGAGCTTTTCACTCCTTATGGCCTTTTCCTCAAAGTGGGTCCAGGCCGCCAGTGGTCGTACCAGCCGAGCAATCAGCCAGAAAAAATCCCGTCATGAGTTACGCCCCCGGAAACCGGATCACTCGCGGCCCGTCGTCCGGTTCCTCTTCCACCCATCCGCTGAACTCGGGGGCGATGCCCAACTCGTACATCTCGTGAACCAGCACCCACAAGTTGTGGGCCAGGATCTTCGGCAGCACTTCGCCTTCTGCTTCACCATTGAGAACACGGACTCGACCTCCCTCCGCTCGTGATGCCGCTTCAAGAAGTTGCTCCGCAGTCGGGCGAAGCGGCGAGACTTCCACTCCGTCAGCTTGCCGCCACACGACCCATCCCACGCCCATCACATCTTCGCGCGGACGCACGATTTGTGACCGTTTGTCCACCTTTTTCACTGGCGTCGGCGTAATTCACGGGTGTACAGTAGTCCGCCGGCCGAGGGAGTTGCCACGCACCCCTTATTCGGTGCAGGTCGGATGGTGAACAGGGTGCAGGTGTAAGGCCCGGTCGTGTCTAACAACGTCTAGTTAGCTGGCCGTTACCCCCTCCAGAAGCCAGTTTTCAGCCAAAAAATCTCCGTTAGTGCCCGGAAATCGTTGACAGACTTAGTGGACAGGCGTATATATACCTACACAACGCCGCAATGAGGAGTTGGCCGCTGCCGGGGGTGATCGACACGCGGGGAACGTGACGCGAACCACCGGGTCTGGCCAACACAACGGCGAAGCGAGGCGATCATGGAAAGCTGGCGCATCGTGTGGCGGGATGGATTCGTGCCGGTGCTGTCCACCGTCGGGCTGATGGCCCTGCGAGACGCGCTGCGGTCCGACGACCCCCGCCTCGTGCAGGGGGCCACCACCACCCCGCCGCCGCTCATGTGCGTGCAGGACTGGCCAGTCGAGGCGTGCTGTGCCCTCGGCTTCTGCGGCTGGCAAGGCGACGCCCTCGGCAGCGTCGGCGAGGTGGAAGAGCACTTCGCCAAGTGCTGCTTCGAGGCCGATCAACGGCTCGGCGAGCCGGCCGCCTGCCGGTGGTTCCTGAACTGGTTCGACGACACCCCGCGAGACGAAATGCGCCGCGAACTACTCGGCGAGGTCGAACTGGCCCTGGCCGACCGCATCCCGGTGGAAGAGGCGCCCACGCCGCACGCCATGCCGGAATGCTTCACCGCCCCACTGGTGAACCGGGTCGCCAGCAAGGTGGCCGCCGCCTGATCGAAGTGCCAGGCGATCGCCCCGATCGGTTGAACGCAAAAGCCCCCACTCACAAACCCAAAGCCATCACCACTACCTACCGCTGCAAGGGCACTGTCATGATTCCGATCTGCAAGCACTGCCAAGAGAGCAAAGTGAACCGCCCCCGCGGGCTGTGCTGGAGCTGCTACTACACGCCGGGCGTGAAGGAAATGTATCCGAGCACCAGCAAGTATGCCCGCCGCGGGGTGGGCAACTTCACCGGCAATGCCCCGGTTGCTCCCCGCCCGACCACGCACGCCCCCGGCACCCCCGAGAAGATGGCGGTGCTGGAAGAGCGGGCGAAGAACAAACAAGCCCTGTGGCACCCCTTCGACGCCCAGTACGACGGCGACCCGCGGCCGCTGCGATACCTGGCCCGCGAGCAGCGGGTGAATGAGCAGGAAATGGCGATGGCCGGGTGAGATTGTGGACCACAAAAACCGCCCGCGGTCGTTTCCCCTGGAAGCGGCGACCGCGGGCGGTGTCATTTCCGCACCGCCGCCGCTACCCTGAGTTCACCTCTCCTGCGGGCGGAAATCACATGGATCACCTCTGGGCACCGTGGCGGTTGAGCTACGTGAGCACACCGAAACCGCCGGGGTCGCCGGCCGAGGAGTGCTTCGTGTGCAAGGCCCTCGCCGATACCGACGACCGGGCGAACCGCGTCGTCCGCCGCACCGAACGCGCCGCCGTGTTCCTGAACGCCTTCCCGTACAACAACGGGCATTTGCTGGTGGTGCCACACGCGCACGTCGGGCGGTTGGATCAACTCTCGGCGGAGGTGTCGGGGGAGTTGCAGCGAGTGCTGGTGGAGATGATCGCGAAGCTGGAATCGCTGATGTCGCCGCACGGGTTTAACGTCGGGCTGAACCTGGGAGCGGCGGCGGGGGCGGGGGTGCCGGGGCACCTGCACTGGCACATCGTGCCGCGGTGGAACGGCGACACCAACTTCATGCCCGTGCTGACCGATACGAAGGTGATCTCGCAGAGCCTCGACGCCCTGTACGACTTGCTCACGAACGGGTGAGCCGACCCCTGGCGGGGTCGGCTCCGGAGGACGGCCGGCTACTTCGGCTTCTTCGGATTGATGGTGCGGAGGGCGGCGTCGATCTCGCGGCTGAACCGGTTCTGGGGGTCACCGATCTCCTTCTTCGCCGCTTGCAGGTCTTTCACCGCGCTCTTCGCCTTCGGGCCGAACGAACCAAGCGACTTCACGGCGTTCGATTTCACGGTGTCGTCTTTATCCTTCAGCAGTTCGGCGAGCTTCTTGATGGCGGCGTCGGCGTCGTCCGGGCCGAGTTGACCAATGGCGAGAGCGGCAGCCGCCCGCACGCCGGCGTCCTTGTCGTTCAGCCCGTCCATCACCTTCGGAATGCCCGGCTTGGCCGCCTCGAACTGCCCGGCCACTGCCACCTTGCCGAGCTTGGCGATGGCCGCCGCTCGCTCCTTGGCGTCCTTCGTCTTCTCGAGGGTGGCGAGGGCGGCCTTGGCCGCTTCGATGTTCTCCTTGTTGTCGGCCCGCACCGACGCACCCAGAGCCAGCCCGACCGCCACCGCCGCCAGAACGATCCGCGACATGAGACACCTCGACTTTCCGAAGGGGGAGACGGGGTTAGAAGTATCAACCCGGCCAGCCGGCAAGGGTTTCGGGTATCTTACCTGCATGACCGGCATCGGCTTCGAACACCCGCTCGCCCTCCTGCTTCTCCCGCTCGCTCCGGTGCTTGTGTGGTGGCTGCTTCGCCGCCGCCGACCGGCGGTGCGATACTCGGACGTATCGCTGCTCGCCGCGGTTCCCTCGGCCGGAGCCGCCTGGGCGAAGTGGGGCGGAGCAGTCCTCCGCGGGCTGACCGTGCTCTTCGCCATTCTCGCCGTGGCCAACTTCCGCATCCCCGATTTGAAAACCCGCCTGCCGGTCGATGGCATCGCACTGAGCCTGGTGATCGACGTGAGCGGCAGCATGGGCACGCCCGACTTCGACCCCGCCGCCGCGCCCCCGGTGTCGCGGCTCGATGCGGCCAAGCAGACGTTCGCCCTGTTCGTGTCGGGGGGCACCGCCACGGACGGGGGCACGTTCAATGGTCGCGGGAACGATCAGATCGGGCTGGTGACGTTCGCCGCCGTGCCCGAAACCGCCTGCCCGCTCACCCACAACCACTCGGTGTTGCTGAAGGTGGTGAACGACCTGCAGCCGAAGGTCGGGCTGGATGCCGGCACGAACGTCGGCGATGCCCTCGGGCTAGGGCTGGCGGGATTCGACGGGATGACGAAGAACGGCGACCGGCGGCGGAAGGTGCTGGTGCTGCTGAGCGACGGCGAGCACAACCGCGAGGGGGAGCGAGTGCTGCGGCCGCTCCAGGCAGCGCAGCTCGCCGAGAAACTCGGAGTGCCAATCTACACCATCGACTGCGGGGGTGAGGGCGGCGGCACGCCAGACGAACGGCAACAGCGGGCCGACGGGCGGGCGGTCCTGGAGACGATGGCGACACTGAGCGGCGGGCGGTCGTTCGTGGCGAATAACCCAGACGAACTTCGAGCGGCATTCGCCGACATCGACCGGCTGGAGAAACTGCCGGCAGAGAGCTACCGCTACCGCAAGTACTTCGCGTTCAACCTGTGGTGCGGGCTGGCGGCGGCGGCATGCGTGCTGCTCGTTGGCGTGCTCGAGCGCACAGCGTGGCGACGGCTGCCGTGAGAAGCGGCGGACCCTTGGGGCGTCAGCCGGCAGTCTTGGTACGAACGGACACCCACAGGCTCGACCCGCCCGAGCGGAACGCCCACGCGTCGGTCGGCGGCGGCCCGGCCCCCGGCTCCACACTCGGGAGAGAGAGCCGGCAGCCGTCCGGTAGCAGGGCTTTCAGGTTGCCCCCGACCATGTTGGCCAACTCGCCCAGGGCGTCGGCCAACTCGGCGGGCGTCACCTCCGCCGACGGGGTATCGAAGAAGGCGG
>JALOQR010000301.1 GCA_025459365.1 Fimbriiglobus sp. | reverse complement strand
GGGCTGGCCGGCGGTTTCCGCCGCTGGCGGGCGTTCATGACCGTGGTAAGCGTCAACGGCCTGCTCGCCGCCGTCTACTTCTTCACGCAGAAGCATCTGCCGAACCAGTGGTGGGCGTCGCCGACGGCGTTCAGCGCGGTGCTGGTCGGCGTCGTCTTCCTCGGGCTGCTGTGGGCTGGCCGCCGATACCGCGCCGCCGTTGTCGCCGACCCCGCCGAGGCCGACCCGCCGACGTGGAAGGACGTGTTCGCCCTACTCGGGTTCGCCGCCGCGTCCGTGCTCATCGTGTTCGCCGTGGTGTACGTCGGCGACTGGTGGATGACCGGCACGCTGTTCGGCCAGCCGTTCGCCAACGTCGCGGCTCTTCTCTTCCAACTCCCCAGCCGCGAACTTACCGCCGGCGTCGTCGGGCTGCTGGCCGGCGCGGCGTACCTCGCCTACCGCACCGGGAAGCCGGCCGACCGGACCCGGGTAGCCGGCGAGACGGCCGCTCTCGCCGCCATGCTCCTGTTCGGTGGGGTGATGCTCACGCTCGGCGTACCCCGTACTGGCACCACCGTCGCTGGGATCGTCGAGGGCACTGACGCCGCGATGTCAGTCAACGATTCTCCCATCAAACTGACCGACGCGGCCGTCTGGTTCGAATCGCCAGACGTGGAAGAGGTCCTCTCCGGCGTTGCGCTGACTCCCACGCACGCCTACTTCGGCGGCCTGAAGGACAGCACCTTCCGCAAGGGAGCGATCGTGTGCGTCGACCGGGCCACCGGAAAACAAAAGTGGGCCTACACCGACAACGACCTGCGGGCGGTGTTCTGCACCCCGGTGGTGGCGAACGGCCGGGTGTACTGCGGTGAGGGGCTACACACCGACCCGCACTGCCGGTTGCTCTGCCTCGACGCCGCCACCGGCCAAAAGCTGTGGCAATTCGAAACCGAGAGCCACACCGAGGGCACGCCAGTGGTGGCCGACGGGCGGGTGTACTTCGCCGCCGGCGACGATGGCGTGTACTGCGTGACGACCGACGGCGCGAGGGTGTGGCACTACCCAGGCCGGCCGCAGGGGCTGCACGTTGACACACCGGTGGTGGTGGTCGGTGGGCGGGTGTACGCCGGCAGCGGGTACAACACGTTTGCCGCTTTCTGCCTCGAAGCAACCACCGGGGCGGAGGTGTGGAAGAAGGAACTACCCCTACGGTCGTTCGGCCCGCCGGTGGTGAACGGCGACCGCATCTTCTATGGGGTCGGCACCGGAGCGTTAATGGTGGACCTGAGCACCGAACTAGAACCAGGTCGGCCGCCGGAGACGCGAGCGGCCGGTGCGGTGGTCTGCCTGAACACAGCCGACGGCGAAACGATTTGGAAAGAAGACCTCGACCGCTCGGCGCACACGCAACTCACGGCCGACGGGCGGGCAGTATTCGCCTCCAGCCGCGACGGCTGGCTCTACGCTCTCGACAAAACCACTGGCAAGCGGCTGTGGCGGTTCGGTTACGGCACCCCACTCACCACCGGCACGGCGGCGGCGAGCTACACGAAGGCGGGGCTGAGCCTGGCGGTGTATTGTGTTCACCCGGCGGGGATGGTCCAGGCGCACGACCCGCTGACCGGCAAAGTGTACTGGGGGCGGGGGGTGAATCAGTTCACCGACCGCGAGGCGAGCGTGTCCGGCCCGCCGACCGTAGAGAAGGTGGGCGGGTGGGCCACCCGGGAGGTGTTCGTGCCGGCGACGTTAACGAACAAGAACAACCGCGCCACGCGGGCGGCCATCCTGCGGTTCGTGGATCAGTTGGCGGAATAAAGAAGCAGAGGGTACACCGGCACCGGCTCAACGCGGGAACGCCCCCCCCTCTCTGCCACACTGCCACCTGCCACACACATACCCCCCCCGGCCAGCGCCACCCGAAAGTGTCGAAAATCAGCCTTTTTCACCATTTTTGCCACTGCAATGATCACTCGACGCAGGGGAGAATGTACCACAATCGCCCGCCTGCGGTGGCGGGCGATTGCCCCAATTCACACCGCCGCCACCACCGCATCGCCCACTTGCACGGTGGTCGCATTCCCGCCCACGTCCTTCGTCCGGGCTGTGTCGCTCTTCAGCACCGCCGCCACCGCCTTCCGCACGGCGTCGGCGCTCGCCCGCAGTTCCAGGTGATCCAGGAGCAATGCCCCGCTCAGCACCGCCGCCAGCGGGTTGGCGATCCCCTGCCCGGCGATGTCTGGCGCGCTCCCGTGCACCGGCTCGAACATGCTCGGGAACTTCTTCGTCGGGTTCACGTTGGCACTGCTCGCCAGCCCGATGCTACCGGCCACCGCGGCGCTCAGGTCGGTCAGGATGTCGCCGAACAGATTGCTCGCCACTACCACGTCGAAGCTCTCCGGCTTCCGGACGAAGTCCATGGCGGCGGCGTCCACCAGCAGGCTGTGCGACTGCACGTCCGGGAAGTCCTTCCGCACCGCTTCGTAGGCCACGTCCCACAGCGTCATGCCATACAGCAGGGCGTTCGATTTGGTGATGCTGGTGAGCTTCTTGCGGGGCCGCTTACGTGCTCCCTCGAACGCTGCCCGGATGATCCGCTCGCACCCCGCCCGGGTGAACACGCTCGTCTGCACCGCCACCTCCTTGTCGGTGTCCGGGTACAGCTTGCCCCCCACCGGGGCGTATTCGCCTTCCGTGTTCTCGCGGTACACCAGCATGTCGATGCTACCGGGGGCCTTGCCCGCCAGCGGGCACGGCACGCCGTCGAACAGGTACGCCGGCCGCAGGTTCACATATTGGTCGAACTTCCGCCGCATGGGCAGCAGCAGTTGGTGAACGGGAATGGTGTCCGGGATGCTCGGGTCGCCCACCGCCCCGAACAGAATGGCGTCGTGCCGGGCCAGCGTATCCCATCCGTCGGCTGGCAGGATGTGCCCGTGCTTCTTGTAAAACTCCGACCCCCACGGTAAATGCGTCAGGTGGAGTTCGTGCCCGCGGTCGTGCTTGGCAACGGCCGCCTGAATGGCCCGCACCGCCTGGGCGATGACCTCCGGCCCGATGCCGTCTCCGCCGATGACCGCGATGGAATGTGTCGCCATGTCAGCCCCTGCCCGGATTGGTCCGTCTGTGAAGATTGCCCAGTTCCCCCGATCGGCACGACCGCTGTATCGCGTGCCTCACGAACCCCACCACCAGACACCGGGCGGATTCCGGGGCAGGCGATCGGTGAACCGGGCGGGTTCCGGGGTAAACTTTACACACTCCCGGTGCCGATGGCTTTGAACACCCAGGCCGGATTGCCATGATCACACCCGCCCGATGGCTGACCACTCTCCGCCGCCCGCTCACGGTGCTGGCCGGGTGTGTCGTCGTTGGGCTAGCCGGGTGTGCGGCCGAGCGGGACCACCGGCTGGCGCAGCTCAGCACCCGCGACCCGCTGAAGGGCGACCGAATCCCCCCGCCGAACGTGCCGACCGGCCGCGATCAGTACGGCGCGAAGGACGGCCGCGACCCGCTGCTACGGGCCGACGCCGGCGGTCGCGGCGGTATCGACCTGGCGAGCCACGACGGGGCGAACGAACCGCTCCGAATCCCGGACCGCCGGCCGGGGGCGGTGGCGACTTCCGCGAGCCGCGAACTGACCCTCGGGTCGAGTGCGACGGCCGAGCAGTTGCAATCAGACCTGCAGAACATCGGGGCGAAGTTGTACGGCCCGACGCGGACCGAAACGGGTAGTTACGAGGTGCGGGTGGTCATCCCGAATGGGGTGAGCGGGGCGACGAGCGGGTTCACCGGCGGCGGGGCGACGCCGACGGCCGCCCTGCGGGACGCCTACGAGCAGGTGCGGAGCGTGTGGCGGTGAGCGGGCGGTTCGGACGTCGGCTGCCAAAGGACACAGATCTGCCGACCATGAATTCCAGCGGGCAGCGATCACACACGAACACGCCATCCATGCCTGCCTCCGCGGGCGTGTGAAGCGTTGCACCCAGCGTGAGCAACGAGCAGGGTGCAACTCCTCACCTTTCCAGGGCCGAACCCGGCGAGGAGGAGCACCCGCGAGATGTGCCGAACTTCGTGCCCGAGAAGCGGTAGGGCTACTTCTTCTCAGGTTTTTCGCGACGGAACTTGATCACCCCGAAGCCGTTGTCTTTCGTGGACTTGATCTCGGTCGGCAGGCCGAGCGCCTTTTCGCCGTAAAACTGCCCGCAGACGACCAATTCGTCCCCGTCGAGCTTGTAGATGAACGAGAACCCCGTCTTGCCGTCGTCGCCCTTCAGGCCCATCCGCTTCAACTTGAGCGACGCCGACCCGAGGGTGAGCTTCATGTCCCAGGTCGTGTCACCGAGCGTCAACTTCGCTCGGTCCTTCTCGACGCTCAGGGTGGCGGTGGAGTAAACGCCGTCCGCCGCGTCCGCCACCCCGCCCAACTCGGCCGACATCGCCCGCCACTTTCCTTGAAGACCTTTCTCTCGCTCCAGCGGGTCGATGACGTAGAGCGACCGATCGCCGTAATCGATCACCCCCGAGAACAGTTCGAGCACGTCCGCACCGAGAACGCCATCACACGTCTTGGGCTTGTCGTCGGTGGGGTTGCTCAGTGCGAACGGCTTTTCCGTCAAGAACATCAACAGTGTGTCGGCCTTAACGTTTCCGAGGGCAAGCCCGCTCACCAACACCCCGTTCAATTTGGTTTCGGTCTGGTTGATTCCGGCGACGGAGGTCAGCTGGACTCCCGCGGGCTCGGTCTTCAGTTTCTTCGCCTTCACGGCCTCGGTCGTGAGAATGGTGTTGCTCGCCCCGGTGTCGAGCAGCAGGGTGAACGTTTTCCCGTCGATGGGGACCTCGACCAACGTCATGTTGTTATCACCGGTGATGAGCGGCACCCGCGAATAGCCTTTCCCTTTGAGGTACTCGGCCAATTCCCTGGCTGGGTTAGGCTTCTCGCCCTTCTCCTGGCCAAAACTTGGCGGGGTGACGGACAGAAGGAAGGCGAGGAACAGCACCACGAGAGCGACACGGCCTCGGCACATGCGAGCATCTCCGCGGGCGTTGGGAATGTGAGCAAACGGCGGGGCAAGCATCCACTGCTCACCTCGCCGTCGTCGCGTCTACGGCGTTCATCCGTGTGCCGGCGTGATCACCGGTTCGGGTTGAGCGGCGGGAGGTCCGGCGGCGGCTTCACCGTCGGAACCGGAGCCGGGGTCCGTTCCTCGTACACCCTCGGTCCCGTGCCGGGAGTGCCGGGCGGCGGAGCGACCGACGGCGGCGGGGCGATCCCCGGTCCGTTGCCGGGCTTGGTCGGCGGCTTGGTCGGCGGCTGCGTCCGCGGCGGCGGGGGCTGCTGGCCGATGATGATCGTGTTGCCGTTGCCGTTAATGATGATGTTCCCACCCCCGTTGATCGGCGGAACGACTTGCACGTTACCGGGGGCCGGGATCGCACCCGGAGCAGGACGAGGTTGCCCCTGCGGGGGTGCTTGGGGTGGGCGGGGGAAGATGACCACGTTGTTGCCCGTATCCGGATCGGTCTTGTAGATGGAGCCGGGAGGGCCCTCGATGATCGCTCCACCTCGACTCGCCGGGCGCTCGTACTGCATGCTGCCGTCTTC
>JALOQR010000300.1 GCA_025459365.1 Fimbriiglobus sp. | reverse complement strand
CGCGACCTGAAAGGTCGCTTCCCACAGCCCAGGCCGTCAGGCCTGGGTCAGCTGGGTTTCAGTCCCACACGTACCGTTCATCCCATTCCACCTCGTAATCCGCCAACCAGCGTCGCACTTCGTCCTGAAACGACTCCGACGAGTGGTGTTCCGGCTGACGGCGGATGTACTCGCGGACCGTTTCCACCTCCGACTTGCCGACCGAAAACGCCGCGTACCCACCTTGCCACTGGAACCGCGTCGGCAACCCGCGGGTCTGGTTCACCCACAGCGACGAGTTCGTTTTCAGTCGCCCGACGGCGTCGGCGAGGGTGATGGTTCGTGCCAACTTGAACAGGTGGTGGACGTGATCGGCCACCCCGCCGACGAGTAGGGTTTGGCATCCGATGTTGTTCGCGATCCCTCCCAGCACGGTGAACAACTCCTCCCGCCACGGGTTGAGCAGGAGCGGTTCACGGTTCTTCGTCGAGTACACAATGTGGACGTAGAGTTGGGCGAGGGATTGCGGCACGGGTTGGCTCCGCTGAACCGCCCTTTCAGGGCGGGTGTGGTTGGTGTCGATCATGCCCAGGCCTGACGGCCTGGGCTTTGGGAACCGGCCCTTCGGGCCGTAACGGGTGGTTGCGGTCGGTGTACCCCAGGCCGTCAGGCCTGGGTACACGGGGACGAAGACCCGCCGATTCAATCGTTTTTTTCGTTGCCATCTGTCGTTTTCATCCATAAATGGAGTCCCGCGGCACTTCGCCGCCCCCGGTCACGCCCTCATATCCCACGCCCGACCGGGGAACCATCGAGCCGGAGGCTCGCCCATGAAGGGTCTGTTCGAAGAGTTCAAGGCGTTCATCCTGCGGGGGAACGTGGTCGATCTGGCTGTCGGGGTCATCATTGGGGCCGCGTTCGGCGGCATCGTCACCGTGCTGGTGAACGAGATCCTCATGCCGCCCATCGGGTGGGCCACTGGCGGAGTCGATTTCAGCGATCTGGCCATCGACCTGCCGGGCAAGATGGTTGACCCGGCCACCAAGGACAAGCCGCCGGCCGAGCAGAAGTTCATCCCGGTGAAGATCGGGTATGGGAAGTTCTTGCAGGCGGTCATCAACTTCCTGATCGTCGGGGCGTGCCTGTTCTTCGTGGTGAAGGGGACGAACGTGCTGATGAAGAAGAAGGCGGCGGCACCGGCCATACCGCCGGAGCCGACTGCCAGCGAGAAGTTGCTCGCGGAAATCCGCGACGCGCTGAAAAACAGGCAGTAAGCTTGTTCGGCGATCCCACCGACCGGCGGCTGACGTAGCCGCCGGTCGGGTCGTTTCTCCCCCGGCCTGATGAGGCATGCCGGACTCCCTGTCCATCCTGACCCAGACCGCCCAAATGGTGGGCGTGCTCGTCGTCACGGTCCTGTTCTGGCCGATCGTCCGCCTCATCCGTGAACGGTACCTGCTGTACTGGGCGTGGGGTTGGGCGCTGGCGGCGGTCGGGCTGGTCGCCCTGTTCTTTTCGTTCCAGTACCCGCAGGGGAGCCCTCGGCCGCCGGTCGTCGCTCTCCGGGCGACCTACTGCCTGGGGGGGTATGGGTTTGGCTTCCTGCTGTGGGCGGGCAGCCGCACGTTCGTCACCGGTCGGGCGGTTCGCCGCCGCGACCTGCTCTGGCTGGTGCCGCCGGTCGGGTACGGGGTGACCGCCCCGGCCCTCGGCCTCGACCTGTCGCACATGTTCGGGTGGCATGCCGGCATCATGGCCGCGTTCTTCCTCGCCGCCCTGTGGCAGACCCGCCAATTCCGCCCGGCCGGCCGGTCGGCGGCCGGGTTGCGGGTGTATCGGTGGGGGCTATTCGGCCTGTTCGCCCTGTTCGCCCACTACGCCTTCCTGCTGGTGTACCACCGCTTCTTCATGCCGCCGGGCACCCGCCTGCCGCACCTCGACCTGGCGTCCCTGTACGACGTCACCCTGCAGGCGGCCCTCGGCCTGGGGATGGTCTCCATTGCCACCGAGCGAATGCGGGCGGAACTGGAGGAGAAGAACCGCCGGCTGGCGGTGGCGGCGGCCGAACTGGAACAGGCCGCCCGCACCGACCTGCTCACCGGCTTGCTCAACCGCCGCGGGTTGGCTGCGGCGCTCGCCCGCCCAGATCAACCGCCGACCGGCTGCGTCGCGTCGATCGACGTGAACGACCTAAAACCGCTGAACGACAGCCACGGGCACGCCGCCGGCGACGTGGTTCTGCAACTGGTGGCCCGTGCCCTGCGGACGCTGTTCCGGGTGACCGACCCCATCCTGCGGCTGGGCGGGGACGAGTTCGCGGTGGTGATGCCGGGCGGGTCGGTGGCCGAACTCACCCGGCGGTTGAACCTGCTAGACGCGGCCCTGCGGAATCAGCGGTTGCCGGGGGTGGCCGAGGTGGTCGATGTGCGGGTGGCGTGGGGGGTGGCGGTGTACACCACGGCCGACGGGGTGGGGGCGGCGCTGGCGGCGGCCGACGAGGCCATGTACGAGCAGAAGCGGGAGCGGAAAGTGGGGTAGGGGGCCACTCACTCCGCCGGCTCACCGCCGCGAGTCGCGTTCTTGCGGGCGTCGTGCTGGGCCTTGTGAACGGCCAGGTCTCGCCGGAGTTTTGCCTCGTGCTCCTCGCGGATGATCTTGTACTGCTGCATGGCATACCGGCGGGTCGCCCAGGCATCCGAGAACGCCAGCCCGAGCACCACCAGCACCACCGCCACCACGACCGTCCAGTATCCGGCCCACACCTTCACCAGTTGCCGCTCGTCCGGGGCCAGTTCTCGCTTTTCGCCCGCCTCGACCGTATCGGGGCGGGTGATGAGGGCATCAATCCGCGGTTCCAACCCGGAGAGGTACACGCCGGCCAGCAAGCCGCCCAGAACGCCCATCAACCCGCCGATGACCAGCCTCCGGCGATGCCGCCCGCGCAGGTAGGCGAGTTCGTCGCTGGGGACATGAGTGCGTGCCCGCAGGGTGGCCATGCCGCGGAGTTGCAGGGCGGCGGTGAACAGGCCGAACGCCGTCAGCCCGGCCGCCAGGGTGAATGCGAGTAGGGCAACGGGGTTCACGGCGGCTCCGGGTGGGCGGCGGTGGGAGGGGATTGTACCCGTGGCCGGCGGTTGGTCACTCACGTCGCCACACCTCGGCGTTTCAGTCCACTCCGGCCGCTTTCTGCCGGGCGTTCAGCCGTTGTTCCCGTGGGGTTTTGTCGTCGTGCTCTTTCCACTCCTTGACCGCCAACTGGTGGCCGGCATCGGCGGTGAGTTCGCCAGTCGCCACTTTTGCGAGGGTGCGGGCCAGCAGGGTGTGGATGGCGTCCACATCGGGCGTCCGTAGGCCGAGGGCGGGGTTGAGGGTGCCCGAGGCCACGTACTCCCACACGGCCCGGCTCAGATCCGCGGTGCGGGCCTGATCGAAACCATACTGCTGCCACGCCCGGGTGTTCTCGCTCGTGTGATCGACCCGGACTGGCCCGCCACCAACTGCCGGCGTGTTCAGGGTGGCCGCGCTCCCTTGTGGCCCGCCCAACTCGGCGAGCAACGACCAGGCCGCATCCGGGTGGGTGGCCGACTTTCGCACCACCCCCACCAACCCACCACCGGGGTAGTGTGGGATGCGGTTCAGCCCGATGCTCTTCTGCCGGCCGCCAGCGTCATCGAAGTATTCGTCCGACCCCGGCACCGGGCCAATGCCGAAGCGGGCATCCACCGCGCCGGTGGCTGGGTCTTTGGGTAGCTTGGCCAGTTCACCTACTGGCACCACCGCCGCCACCGCCGACCCCGACACCACGGCCGCCGTGGGATCCCCGGGCTGGGCGGGTCGGTACTTGGCCGTGCGGGCGAACCAGCGGAACGCCTCGGCGAACGCCGGAGCTTGAATCCTCACTTCCCACTGGTTGGCTGGCCGTTCGCGGAGTATTCGCACATCGGTGAAGAACGAGCGCCCTCGGAGGTAGGGGTCGGGGCTGTTGGCGTCGGTTGGCTTGCCCCCGCTGGTGGCGGCAACGCGGTCGTAGGGGGCGGCCACGTGGCCGAGTTGGGCGACGGCGGCGGCCGGGTCGGCGGGGAGGGGGGGCAGGGCGGGCTTGCCGGTGCGTTCGGTGACACTGCGACCGGCCTCGGCGAGGGCGTCCCAGGTGCGAGGGGCGGCGGGCAGTTGATCGGCCCGGTAAAGCAAGACATACGCTTCACCGACGAGCGGTAGGGCGTACCGTTCGGAGCCCCAGTGGGCGAACTGATACTGATACACGTCGAGCAACCCGCTCCACCGGAAGCCCCCCTCGCCGCTCACGGTCGGCGGTACTGCTTGGAGGGCGGCCGGCGGGTCGAGGCGGCCGAGGCGGGCGGGGGGCACGAGCAGCACGTCGGCGTCGGCCTCGCGGGCCACGATCTCGATCGTGGCGGCATTGCGGTAGGCCCACGCCTTCGCCCGCGGGCCGAACGTGGCGGCCAACTGCTCGTCTCCGCACCACATCCGCACGCGGGTGTCGGCCGGATCCTTCTTGACTGGTGCCGATTCAGTCGTCTTCGGCCCACACCCGGTTGCCAACCCCAGTGCCACCACCGCCGTGAATGCCGACACCCGCCCGACGGATGGCTCAATTTTCGCTTGCATCGTATCTCCTCCCCGATTCTAATACGGCATGGGGGGAAGAAAGGGTCTGTCGTCCCGGTCGGGACCACCCCATTCCCCCGAGCGGCCACAGGCGCAAGACTCGCATTTTTCGCCCGGCCGAACGACCTACCCCCGGACGCAACGGACGGACGGTGCGCCCTTCCGTGGCCGGGTTGAAGGATTCCCCGCTTATGAAAGTGAACCTGGTCGTCACTGCTGTCGGGCCAAACCAGGGGCGAACGATCCCCATCACCGGGGCCAAGTTCGTCATTGGCCGCGATCCCGGTTGTCAACTTCGCCCCGCCAGCCAGGCGATTAGCAAACAGCATTGCGCGATCCACCTTCGCAATGGCCAGGTCTGGGTGCAAGACTTCGGCAGTACCAATGGCACCCTGGTGAACGACTTGCCAGTGACCGGCGAGATGCGGGTGAACGACGGCGACAGCTTGAAACTCGGGCCGCTAGAGTTTCGCGTTCAGATTCTCCTCCTGCCGACACCGACCGACGGAACCCCTCTGCCGGAGAAACTCAAGCCGCTCTCCGCGGAAACCGTCAAGCCTGTCGCCGGTAGCAAGCCGCTCTCCGCGGAAACCGTCAAGCCTGTCGCCGGTAGCAAGCCGCTCTCCGCGGAAACCTCCAAGTCGGTTGCCGCTGGCAAGCCCGCTTCCAAAACGGCCGTCAAGCCTGTGGCCCCGGTGCCGACCGCACCAGTACCCATCAAGTCGGCCTCAGACATCGACACCGACACCAGCCTCCAGACCCTCTCGATCACTGCCCCAACGGGCGGAGACGAAGACGCTGCCGCCATGCTCCTGGGCATGGAAGATGGACCGGCCGATGTACCTGAGGGGAGCACGGTGATGGAAATCCCGGCGATCGACGCGGCAGGCCGCCCCATCCCTCCCAAGGAACCCGAGAAGAAGTCGGCCGCGGCCGAGTCGGCCTCTGCCGCCGGCGACCTCCTCAAGAAGTACTTCCGCCGCACC
>JALOQR010000041.1 GCA_025459365.1 Fimbriiglobus sp. | reverse complement strand
GGCTCGCTGGTCGCCTACGACTTCGCCGGCAACGAGAAGTGGAAGGTCGATACGGTCGCCAAGTACGGCAAGTTCGAGATCCAGTTCGGTGCTCACTGGTCGCCGGTGCTGCACCAGGGCAAGCTGTACGTCTGCCTCATGCACCGCAAGCTCCAGCAGATCATCTGCTTCGATGCCAAGACCGGCAAGGAGGAGTGGAAGGCCGACCGCACCAGCGACGGCAAGGGCGAATCGCCGGATGTGTACTCGTCGCCATTCGTCTGGGAGAAGGGCAACAAGGCGGCACTCATCGTGCATGGCAACGACTACTGCACCGCTCACGATTTGAAGGATGGCAAGGAACTGTGGCGGGTGACCGAACTGAACCCGAAGGCGAAGTACAACATGGCGTGGCGGGCGGTGAGCAGCCCGCTTGTCACCCCCGATTTGATCATTGTGCCGAGCTGCAAAAACGGGGTGACCGTGGCCGTTGACCCGAACACCGCCAAAGGCGAGATCGCCCCGGACGCGAAGACCGCCGGCGAACTGTGGCGCATCCCCAAGGATACCCCAGACGTCCCCTGCCCGATCCTGGTGAACGGCACCCTGTTCGTGTGGAAGGAGAACAGCAACCTGCTCGCCTACGACGCCAAGACGGGCAAGAAGACGGGAGAACTGAAGCTGACCAACGAACGGCACCGGGCCAGCCCGGTGTTCGCCGACGGCAAGCTCATTCTGGTCGGCCGCGAAGGGAACATGGCGACGGTGAAGGCGAAGCCCGAACCCGAGACGATCGAAAAGATGAAACTGCCGGACACCTTCACGGCGTCGCCGGCGGTGAGCGGCGGGCGGATCTACCTCCGCGGGTGGAACCACCTCTGGGCCATCGGCACGAAGTAGGCGTCTTCGACCATTTTCCCCGCCTCCCCCTCCACGGAATCGGGAGGGGGAGGCGAATGCGTGGTTGTCCACGTGTGGGCTGGTCACGCCTTCGCCGAGAGCACCCCGACGAGTGACGTGGTGTGGCCCTTGTCTGAAGTTGTTATTCCATAACGACTTCGGGCGAATTGCGACACCCCCCGCCGTCTCCGAGTCGGGCCGGGATCGTTGGCGCTGGCCGGGGGGGGTATATGTGTGGCAGGTGGCAGTGTGGCAGAGAGGGGGGGAGGTCCCCGATCGAACAGGGAAGGATTCAGCATGACCACATCGCAACTCGCCGACCTACCAGCGAAGAAAGCGGCCCGGCGGGTGCTAACCGAGCAGTTCGAATCTGTGCGGGAACGACTGCTCGCGGCGTTCGCCGAGCCTACGGAACCGGAGCGTATCCACAAGCTGCGGGTGGCGTTGCGCCGGGCGACCGCTGCCCTCGATGCCTTCGCCCCGTGCCTACCGCGGCGCATTCACAAACACGCCCGGCGGGAACTTCGTTCCATCCGCCGTACCGCTGGCGCTGCCCGCGACTGGGACGTTTTCGTTCCGGTCGTCTTGGAATGGGCCAGCGCTCAACCAGAAACCGTGCGATCGTTTGCCGATGCCCTCCTCGGTTGGTCGGCGTCGAAGCGGGATTCCGCACAAACCGCCCTGCTTGGCCTGATCGACGTTCACCCCGCCGGATTGGAAGCCACACTGACCCAACTGCTCGACCACCTTCGCCGCCCGAAGGGTGATCCGACCGCCGCCGACCTGGGCCGCGAGCGAGTGGAGATACTGCAAGCCGAGTTGACCGCGGCCATCGAACACGAGCCAACCACCGATGAGGAGTATCACGAGGTCCGCATTGTCGGGAAACGCCTGCGGTACGCGGTGGAATTGATCGCCGAATTGCTGCCGGAGGCGGATCGGATTGATGCCGACATGCGAGCGTTGCAGGAATCCCTCGGCCATCTGAATGATGCGGTGGTGGGAGAATCGCACCGGGCGGCCTTCGTCAACTACTTCCTGCGGTTTCACCCGGCCGAGTGGGAGCGGTTGAAGCCAGGGGCCGATGCGCTGGCCGCCCATTTCGCCGCCGTGCGAGAGGCCGAACGCGGGCGGTTCCGCGAGTGGCGGGAGCGAACGAGCCACAACCACGAGTGGACAGGGGACTGAGTGTCGCGATCGCGAGAACGCGGCTTGTCGGGTACAATTCCCCTCATGGACGACCTCGACCGCCGCGAAGCGTTCCTCATCGCCATCTTTGCGAACCCCAATGACGACCTGCCGCGGCTCGTCTTCGCCGACTATTTGGAAGAACGCGGCGAGGAGGAGTGGGCCCGGCGGATTCGGGACGATTGCCACCTGGCCGCCAAGTACATGACCACCTTGCCACTGCCCCGTGGGTTCCGCCTGGGTACTCAGATCGTTTGCCCTGCCGACTTGCTCGCCGACCCCGATGGGTTCCGCCTTCGGGCACTCACCGACAACCCCGAGTGGTACGGGTGTGTCGGGTTGAAGGTGGACAGGGGGAAGATCGCCAGTTCGAAGCCGATCAGCACCATCCTGCACAGCCCGGTGACGCAGTGGGTGACCCAACTCGACCTGAGCGGGGCGAGCGAGGAGATCGTTTCTGACTGGAACACGCAAGGTGAAAACTGGCAGTGGTCTGAACTGGTGCAGCACCCGGTCGTCACCCTACAAGCGGTGGAAGCCCTGGTGGCGGCACGCGAATGTCGGCGGTTCACCCACCTCGACCTACGCCACAACGACCTGGACAACGACGCCGCCCGCGCCATCCTCCGCAGCAACTACCTCACCCGGCTGAAGAGCCTGCAACTGTTCGATGGCAACCAACTCCGCGGCAAGACGTGGGCACAACTCCAGGCCAAGTTCGGGGAGGGGGTGGTGACGTGAACAACCCCATGCATTCGGCCTTCCTCGCTGCCATCGCCGACCGCCCCGACGACGACCTGCCCCGACTCGTGTACGCCGACTGGCTCGACGAGAATAGCCAGCCCGAGCGTGCGGAGTTCATCCGTACCCAGATCGAACTCGCCAAACTCCCCGAACACGATCCGCGGTTTCTGCCCCTCAAGGCCCGCGAGCGGGAACTGCTCGCCGCTCACAAAGACGCCTGGACCCTGCCCGGCTTTCGCGACATCTCCCAGCATTTTCGCCGTGGCTTCGTCGAGACGGTGAACGCCACCGCCGAATGGCTAGTCGGTCACCCGCAGGCATTCGATGCCCCAGGCCCGTTGCGCGGCGTGCGGGTATTCACCGCGTCTGGGTTTCTCGCTGCTCTTTCCGAGATCCCTGGCCTGGCACGCCTGGAGACCCTCGACCTGACTAACACCCGGTTCGCCGGGGCCGACGATGTGCGAGCGTTCTTCACCACCGCCCGCCTCGACAACCTCCGCACGCTGGCCGTGCGAAACAGCAACTGGTGGGAGGGGGAGGAACTGAACGCCCTGGCCGATACCCCGGTGGCCGAGCGACTCCGCGTGCTGGACTTATCCGGCAATCGCATCGGTGATGCTGGCGTGCGGGTGCTCGCCTCGCGGCCAGAATTCCGGAACCTGGAATCGCTCACCTACCGGGGTGACGAGATTGACTACCAGTTGTGTGTCCACGCGATCGGAGCACGGGCACTCGCCGAATCGACCACGCTGACACGGCTGAGCGTGCTAGATCTGGGCGATCAATACCTCGGTGATGGGGGGCTGCCGCTCCTGGTGAACTCCCCGAACGCCGCTGGCCTGAAGCGGTTGGTACTCGACTACAACGACCTCGGCGATATCGGCGAGGAGTGGGTCGGTGCGTTGGTGCGGTCGCCGTATCTGGGGAACCTGCGAGACCTGGTGCTGTGCGGGAACCGGCTCGGTTCACCTGGAGCAGGGGAGCTGGCAAACTGGCCGCACCTGGCGCAAATGCGGTCGGTCGACCTACGGGAGTGCCGGGCACCGATCGGAGCGAATCCGCTGCCGCTCGAGCGTCGCCGCAGCGTTGGTGACGGTAGCGCCCCCCTCACCGCCGACGTGCGGGCGATCCTGATGCGATCGCCGTGGGCAGAAAAGTTCGTGCTTTGATTGCTCACCTATCCGAGAACCAGTGATGCGCCCCCTCTTGGTATTTCTCGCCGTCGCGGCGTTGGCGTCGGCCGAACCGCCCAAACTCGCGCTCAGCACCGCCAAGGCTGACCCACCAAAGGAGCTCGCCGAGGCGATTGCCAAGTTGCTCGACCAGCAGGCGGTGAGCGTGACGAGTGACGCCGCGGTGTCACTCACTCTGTGGTTCCGCGCCGAGTTGCCCACCGCCGCCACTGCCGAGCAGATCAAGAACGGGCTGACCTACCGCGAGATTCCCGAGGGCACGCTGCTCGGGGTGGTGAAATTCGAGAAGGCGTTCACCGACTTCCGCAAGCAGGAGATCCCCGCCGGGGTGTACACCCTGCGGTTGGCCGTGCAACCCGACACCGGCGACCACACCGACACCGCCCCGCACCAAGATTTTGCACTGCTGCTACCGGCGGCGTCGGACACGACGGCCGACGCGATCGAGGTCCAGCAGGCGGTGAAACTGAGCCTGAAGGCGACCGGCGGGGACCATCCGGCGGTGATGCTGCTCTACCCGCACCACGGGAAGGAGGAGAAGGCGGAGGTAGTGACGCAAAAAGAAGGGCCACGGTGTGTGCGGCTGCGGCGGTCGGTGGCGAACGGCGACAAGAAGACGACGCTCGGGGTGAGCGTCGTGGTGGATGGGTACAGCAAGACGCGGTGAAGAATAACAGGCGAGCCGAACGACGTGAGCCGCCGGGTGGCAATTCGAACCACCCGGCGGCTCACGCCGTTCGGCTCGCCTTGCTTCACTCAGCGGTTGAACAGGAACGCCGGGGTGTTCATGAGCGCCCACGCCAGATCCTGTGCGCCGACGGCCCGCGGGTCAGCCGGCGGGGCGATCGGGATCTCCCGCTGCAACCGCTGGTACTCGCCGTCCTGGGCGATGTACATCCCGCGGATTTTGTCCTTCTGAGCCTGAGACCGCTTCTCCGGTGGCGTGTCGAGGATGGCGACCACATCCGCCGGCACCGGCGAGGCTAGTTTCGGCTGCTTGTCGGCGGTCAGTGAGAAACGGAACTTGCCGACCGTATGCCCAGTGCCGAACCGCTGGTCGAAGGTGAACGTCAGGGTCGCCCCGGCCTTCACGTTCAGCGGTTTGTCGAACTGGAACACCGCCGACTGATCCTTACCGAACTGCGGTGAGATGGCCCAACCGGTGGCCAGATTGTTGTCGACGGCGTTGCCTATCGGATAGCCGTCCTGTTGGTGGGTGGCCTGCGGTTGCACCAATTTCACTGCCTTACCCTTCTCGTCGGCCGCCGCCTTCACCTCCACCTTGAACTCGTTCAGCACGAAGTTGCCGTTGTCGGCCCGGCCGGGGCCACCGGCGGGCAGGCTCTTGTCGGCCAGCACCTCCAACCGTACCCCCGTCAGCGGGGCGTCCTGCTTCACTTCCACCGTCACGCTGGTGATGTCGACCGCCTCTCGCTTACCCGACACCAGCACGCTGGCGTCGTTGTTGATCGTCAGCGTGCTGCCGTCTTTCGCCGCGTTGGCTGCCGCAGGCGTCGCTCCGGCTTTCGAGGTCGCCTTCACCGGCTTGGCCGCTGCCCACGCCGTCGGCTTCTTGGCTCGCAGTCCGTCCTCGTACCCTTGCAGTTTGGCGTCGATGCTCTTGGCGTAATCATCGAAGGCCTTTTTCCGCATCGCGTACTCGGCGGCGAGGGCGTTGTAGTCTTTCGCTCCGTCGCGAAGGGCCTTCACTCCGGTTTCGGTTTCCTTCGCCGTCGGCCGGCGGTTGAGCACGCTCAAGTAGATCTCTTCCACCACTTTCGCGTCGTCCTTCTCCTTCTCAGTGAACCGGACGATGTGGTTGTTCGGGTCGCGGACAGCATCGCCGACGATCGGTCCGTTCACCATCGCCAGCACCGGCCCGAGCATGAGCGTGTTCGACCGCTCGCACTCGCACGCGCTCTCCCGCACCGGCTTACCGAACAGTTCGAGGAACCCGCCGGGCAGGTCGACGTTGCTGTCCACCAGTTGGGCGGCGCGGCTGCCAGCGGGTAGGCCGGGGAGCTTGCTCGGGGAACCGGTAGCGCGATGGATGGCATCGTACAGCACTTCGGCCGGCAGGCGGCGGGGCAGGGCGTGGCTGTAGTTCTGGTCGTCGTCCTTGTTCAGCGGCAGTGTCTTGATGCTGAGTTGGTAGGTGCGGCTCTTGCAGATGGTCGCCATCAGCTTGCGGGTGTCGAACCCACCATCCACGAACTCCTTCGTCAGGCGATCGAGCAACTCGGGGTTGGTTGGCGGGTTGCCGGCCCGGATGTCATCCACCGGCTCGATGATCCCCACTCCGGTGAGGTAGCTCCAGATACGGTTGACGTAGCTCTTGGCGAAGTATTGGTTCTCCGGGGCCGTTGCCCAGCGGCCGAACTGCTCGCGGCGTGGGGCGGTGTTCGGTGCCGCCTGCCCGGGGTGGGTGAACGGGAACCGCGGGGTGGCGATCTGCCCGGTCCGCTCGTGCTTGATGTCCCCGCCCTTGGCGTCTTCGATCACCTCAACGAGTGGTTTTGCTCCTTCCACCGCCGTGCCGCCGATCCGCTGCCCCTTGAACTTTGGGTCTTCTTTGCGGGCGACCTGAGCGAAGAAGGCGGCCGTCTCGAAGTACTGGTCCTGGGTCCACTTCTCGAAGGGGTGGTCGTGGCACTTGTTGCAGTTGAAGCGGATGGCGAGGAACAGTTGGGTGGTGTTTTCCATGACGGCGTCGGCGTCGCGGAGCACCTTGTAGTAGGCAGCGGGCGGCGACTCCACATTCGATCCGCTGGTGGTGAGCAGTTGGTAGGCGAACTTGTCGTAGGGGGTGTTGTTCGCCACCTGGTCGCGGATCCACTTCCGCAAGGCGGTGGCGCCGGCGTCGCCGAGGAACTTGCGGTTCACCTGCAGCAAGTCGCCCCACTTGTTGGTCCAGTGATCCACGAACGGCTCGCTGCCGATGAGCTTGTCGACCAGGGCGTTCCGCTTCTCCTGGCTCGGTTTCGGGTCGGCGAGGAACGCCCTCACCTCGGCTGCCGTGGGTGGTAGGCCGGTCAGGTCGATCGACAGGCGGCGGACAAACTCCTCGTCGGTACAAAGGTCGCTGGCGACGATCTTCATCTTTTTCAACTTGGCGTCGACCAACTCGTCGATGAAGTTGTGGGTGGGCCGCTGCACCCACTCGAACCCACTGCGGTCGCCCATGACCACCACCCCGGCGGCGGCGTAAGCTCCTTCGTACCGCACCAGCAGGGTAGCCTCCCCACGGCGAACGGTACTCGCCACGCCGGTCTTGTCGATCGTCACCACTTCAGTGTTGCTACTCTCGATGAACGCCTCGGCAGAGACATCCCGTTTGGTCCCGTCGGCGTAGGTGGCGACCACGGCGAATTGCTGCCGTGTGCCGGGAATCCCAACAGTGACGTTCGGCGGGAACACCTCGATCGACTTCACCTTCGGGGCGGCGAGGTCGTTCTTCACCCCTTCGGCAATCCATCGACGGACCAGTTTGTAGCTCGGGTCTTCCGCCTGCCAGAGCACTCCGCCGGCGTGGGCGACCGCTCCGGTCGGCTTGAGAAGCATCAGGCTCCGGTCGGGGTCGGCTCGGTTAAACCGACGCCCCTCCAGGTCGTCGGTGAGGGAGCGGTGATCGAACACCGGATCGTACCCGCGCAGCGAGAGCTTGAAGCCGTTCTTGCCCTGGGCCCCACCGTGGCAAGTGCCGGAGTTGCACCCGAGTTTCGAGAGCATCGGTTGCACGTCCTTCACAAAGCTCACCGGGGCGATGCTGGCGAAGTCGGTGGCCGTCACGGACACAGAGATCGTCTGACCGCCCACGCTCACCTTGACCTCGCCCTTGCCGTCGGCAGTGGGGCGGACCAACCCATTAGGAGAGACCGTCACTCCGGCCGGTGGGGCGAACTGGGCCAGTCGCGTCACGTCAGCGGTGCCGCCGCTGTCCAGCGTGGCGGTGACCACGAGTTGTGAGTACGCGAACGGCCCTTTCAACTCGACCACCTTTGGTGACACATCGAGCTTGGCGACCTTGGCGTTCGGTGGGAGGGTCTCGGCGGCGACCGCTGGGACCGCCAGGGCAAGGAAGAAGAGGATGGATCGCATGGGGTGGGTATCGTGCGTGGTAGGGGCACCCCTTGTGGGTGCCCGATGTGTCGGGTTGATGGAGGGCATCTACAAGGGGTACACCTACTTGGGGAGGACGGTAAACTCTTTGATCCGCTTGCTGGTGACCGGGTCGTGCAGCCACACTTTGCCGTCGAACCCGCCACTGGCGATGGCGGTGCCGTCCTTCTTCCAGGCCACCGCGTACACCGGCCCTGTCACACCCTCGCACCTGGCCGCTTTCTTGTCCTTGGCCGTTTCGTACACCGCGACCTCGCCCTGGCCGTCGAGGCTTCCAACTGCGGCGAACTTGCTCCCGTCGGCGTTGAAGCGGACCGCACTCACCCGCCCGACGACTGGCTCGTACTGGCGGATTTTGTTCGAGTCGTCGCCAATCTGCCGCTTTGCCTCGCGGTGCATCTTGTATAGCCGCGGGGTGCCATCCGACCCGGCGGTGATGAGTTCGTCGTAGGGCTTCTCCTGAAACTTCCCGCCTTCGTCGTCGGGCACCTTCGTCGTCTGTTTGTCCACTTTCGGGCGGACATCGATGGCCATCAACCCGCCCTTGAGTGCACCTGGTGTGATGCTCGTCACGTTGTCGATGAACCGCTCGGTGGCCACCTCCGTGAGCTTTGTGCTCATGTCGCGGGACACGCTGGCGAGGTGCTGGCCGTCACGGCTGAACACGGTGCCGAGCACCCAGTCGGAGTGCGTGCCCATTTGCAGCACCTGCTTGCCGGTGTTCGGATCGATGGCCCGCACGGTGTTGTCGGCACAGCCGAACGCCACCTTGCTCGCGTCGGGTGCCCAACTGACGCCATACACAGTGTCAAACGTCACCGGCACCGCGAGCTTGAGCTTCCGCTTTTCCACATCCCAGATTTGCACCTCGCCGAACCGGCCTGGATCGCCGCCGACGGCAGCCAGCAGTTTGCCGTCCGGGCTGAAGGCCACCGCCTGAATCCGCTCGCTCAGCCCGACCAACCGGGCCACGAGTTTCTCCCCATCGGCCGAGTACAGAAGCACTTCATGGTAGCCGGTGACGGCGAGCAGTTGACCGTCGGGCGAGAACGACAGCGAGGTGATGACCGGCGGGGAACTGTACACCGGCGGGCGGCTGGCGTCGATCGACTTGGTTTTGGCGCTTGCGGGGGTGTCGTCGATCGCTCCCTGGGCAATCCACTGCTCGACCAACTGATAGTGTTCCGGCTTGAGCGGAGCGCCGTTCTTCGGCATCTCGGCCTTGCCGTCCTTCACCCGGATCTCGTCGAGGAGGTGGCTTTCGGCTGGTTTGCCCGGCACCACGCCCGGCTTGCCGCCATCGCCAGCCTTGAGCAACCCGGCGAAGTCAGTCATCACGTACCCGCCCTGGGCTTTCGCTGGCTGGTGGCAGCCCTGACAGTGCTGCTGGAACAGCGGGCGGACGTCTTTGAAGTAACTGACTTTGGCAGTCGGATCAACTTTGGGCGGGTCAGCGGCAAGGCCGGCGGACGCGAGCAACACGCCGCAGGCCACGGCGGGGGGCCATCTCATCGGACGCAACCTCAGTGGAAGAGAACCCGAGGCGGAGGCAGGCAGGAAAGTTAGTGTAGCCGACCGAGCCGGGGTGGGGGAAGGGATTTCAGGCGA
The DNA here is from genome assembly GCA_025459365.1 of Fimbriiglobus sp. GTDB lineage: Bacteria > Planctomycetota > Planctomycetia > Gemmatales > Gemmataceae > JALHQU01. The sequence continues at coordinate 9,691 of JALOQR010000041.1, read as the reverse complement.
ACACCGGCCCCAACTGGGCACGGCTCGCCGAACCTGTTGCCGTCCCCGATAACATTCCAAACCTGAAGCAGGACGAGCGATGACGCGGATTGTGGCACCCGAACGGCGCTGGGGCGAGGGGCGGGCAGGCCTACCGCTGCGGTGGGTCATGACCGCCCGGCGAGAGGAACGCCCGGAAGTCCGGCCGTTCAACTTCTCCGCCCACATGGCCGCCCTGTGTGCCGATGTGGCCACCCGCTGCCCGGCTCTCGCTCACATCGATTCGAACGCCCTGCTCTATTCGTTCACCCCCGGCAAACCGGGTCGCACCGGGTTGCTCGCCCGCGTTTCACCGTTGCGATTTGCTGGTGGCATGCTCTATCGGCGGCATCGTGGACGGGTGTATCAGGTACAACGGTACTTCGTGAACGGCCGCGAGGTGCTGTACGTCGTCGCCTTCTGCCTGCCCCGGTTCCTCGATCAGCCGTTCGATGAGAAATTGGTGACGGTGTTCCACGAACTGTACCACATCAGCCCCGCGTTCAACGGCGACCTGCGGCGGTTCGACGGGCGGTGCCAGTTCCACACCGGAAGCAAGAAGAACTACGATGCCCACATGGGCCAACTGGTACGGGCGTACCTGGAAAACCACCCGCGGCCGGAGGTGTTCGCCTTCCTGTACCGGACGGCGGCACAGTTGTGGGCCGAGCACGGCGGGGTGTACGCGGTGAAGGTGCCGCGGCCGAAGATGGTCGCGGTGGAGTGACCGACGAGCGACCGTCCGGAAGTGGGGGCCTCTGCCACACTGCCACTGCCACAGACACACCCCCGGTGGTAGGGGGGATGGGTGCCAAGACACTCCCCACCCCGGTTGGAGTCCCGGCTTGAGCCGGTCTTCGCGAGACAGGAAGGCGGGGGTAAAGCGTCGCAAACCCAGGGAGTCGCTTGCTGACGGCTCACTCGCCCTGGGCTGGCACACGGTGCTCCGACCAGTGGCAGTTGGTTCTCAACTCTCCGACGCCGACCCCCTCACCTTTGACCCCTCTCCCGCCGGGGAAGAGGGGACCGACTCACAGCCGGCTGCTGTACTTCTTCTTGAACTTGCCAAACACCGCCTTCTTCGGCTCGCCGGCCGGTTCCTCGCCTTCGGCTGGCTGGGCGATCGGTTCGTCCGGGTCGTCGACGTGCCGCCGCTGCTTTCGCGCCGCCGACTCGAACCCCTCGATGCGGTCCTCATCGATCAGCCGGTTGATGGTCATCTCGATGTCGGTCAGGTGCCCACCTTCTTCCGGCAGCACGAACGAAATCGCCACCCCGTCCTTGCCGATCCGCCCGGTGCGGCCGATGCGGTGGACGTAGTTCTCGATGTCGGCCGGCAGGTCGTAGTTGATGACGTGCGAGATACCGCTCACGTCGATCCCGCGGCTGGCCACGTCGGTGGCGATCAGGATGTGAACCTTGCCCGAACGGAAGCCGGCCATGATGAGTTCGCGGTGCTTCTGCGGCAGGTCGCCGTGGATGGCGTACGACGCCCGGTGGTGCGGCTTCAGCTTCCGCAGCAGGCTGTCCGCCCACACCTTTCGCTCGACGAAGATGATGCACTGCCGCGGCTGCTCCCGTTCCAGCACTTTCAGCAGCAGGTCGAACTTCTTTTCCTTGTCCACCGTGATGTACGTCTGGCGAATCTTGTCCACCGTCAGGGTGGTGGGCGAAAGGTTCAGGTGTAGCGGTTCCGTCATGTAGCGGTTCACCAACCGCTTGATCTCGTCCGGCACGGTGGCGCTCATCAGGAGCGTCTGCCGCTGTTGCGGGCACCGTTTCAGGATCTTCTCGATGTCTGGGCGGAAGCCGATGTCGAGCATGCGGTCGGCTTCGTCCAGCACCACATACCGCACGTTGTCGAGGGTCATCGACCCACGGCTCAGGTGGTCGAGCATGCGGCCGGGGGTGCCAACGACCAGGTCACACCCGTTCCGTAGCCCGTCGAGTTGTTTCTGCATTCCGGTGCCGCCGTACACCGCCACGGTGCGGAACCGCCCGCTTGGGGCGAGTTTCATCGCCTCTTCGGCCACCTGCATGGCCAGTTCGCGGGTAGGGAGCATAACGAGGCCGATCGGCCCTTTCAGCTTGTGCGGCCGCCAGCGGTTCATGAACGGCACGAGGAAGGCGCACGTCTTTCCGGTGCCGGTTTGGGCCTGGCCGATGACATCCTTCCCGCGGAGGGCGGGGGGGATGACGGCCCCTTGCACCGGTGTGGTGTTCGTGTACCCAGCGTGGCGGAGAGCATCAACGAGTGGTTGGATCAGCTTGAAATCGGTGAACGGCAGGCCGTTGGCGGCGGGGTTGGCGTAGTTCGGCACGGTCGGGGTGTCGGCGTCGGCGTCGGCGATCTGTTCGGAGCGAGGCACCATCGGTTCCTGTGTGAAGAGGGGCAATCCGCGTAAGGGAATTGTTCTCACCGTAAAGATAGCGCCAAATCGGGAAAAAGTCTACCGCAACGAAACCGCCGCCACATCCGCCTGTGCTGGGTGTGGCGGCGACGGCACGTCACTTCTTGGTCAACTCGCGCACATACACGTTCCGCAATTCCAGTTTCTCCCCCGCGGGGAACGTCAACTGACCCGGCCCTTCAACCTTCACCCGCTCCCGCTGCCACTGGCCCGGCTTGTTGGCCTTGAGCAACGACCCCCCCGACCCCAACCGCACTTCGGCCGGGCCTTTCCAGTCGAAGATCAGTTCGTACCGTTCGGGCACCCCATCGGCGGTCAACTCCGCCTTTCCGACGCTCCTGAGAACCCCGTCCGCCACTTTCCACGCCCCGGCATCGGTCTTCCACCCGGTCAGGTCGGTGTGGTTGAACAGTGGCTTCCAACCTTCGTCCACGCTGGCGACCTGCTCTGGCTTCGGGTTGCTGGTCGGCAGTTCCTTGATCTTCACGTTGCGGAAGTGGCACTCGGCACCCTCGCTCTCGAACGACAAGTAGCCCTTCCGCGGGCTGCACTCGCTCACCCCGCTCACCTCTTTCCCGTTCACGCTCAGTTTGATCGCTCCGTTGTTCGCCACCACCCGGTAGTGGTTCCACTCGCCGCCCCCCTTGCACCGCTCCTCGCTCGGCAGGCAGCGCTCCAGCCCCTTGCGGGTGGGGTGCGGGCGGTCGGGCGTACACTTCGCCCCACTCACGCTGAACACATCGCCGTGGTTGGTTGCCCAGTCGTTCTTCGGGTAGTTGACCAGCACCTGGACCTCGATGCCGCGGGTGAATGGCCCGCCCACCTGGGGGAGCGGGTCGCACCACACGAAGAACCCGCTGTTGCCTACTTCCTTGGTGTTGATGTGTTTCCACTCGAACTCGCACTCGAAGTTCTCGTACTGTTTCTCGGTGCGGAGCAGGCCGATGGGGAACCCACTGGTGACGAGTACGCCGTCTTTCACCGTCCACGTCTTCGGCCCGCAGTTGACGTTCACGAACCCGGTCAGGTCTTTGCCGTTGAACAGGGGGACGAATCCGTCGTTGTTCGACTTGGGTGGATCGGCGGCGAAGGCGGGGGCGGCCAGGGCGAGCAGAGGCAGGAGGTGGCGCATGGGAGCGCTCCGGGGGAAGGTGAGGAGCATGGTAGCCGGCGCGGGCTGCGGCGGCGCGGGCGGTGGTGTTGACCGTCGTTTGCCAGGCGGCGAATCGATTCCCCCCATAACCGCGGCGGTGTGGGTCTTACGTTCCCTGCGGGGACGCTCGATGACGACCGGCCTCCTCCCACTCGTTCACTAGCCGGCCCACCCGCTCGAACAGATCGTCGCACTCGGTGGCGGTCGGCCAGGCCCCGGCGAACTTGACCGCATCACACGAAGCCAACAGCCTCTCGACCGCCGCCCGTGTGTCGGCGTCCCATCGGTCGCCTGTCGCCGCCAGCACCTCGGCCGTCGTCCGGTGCCCGGCGTCCACCCCGAACCGCCGAGCGAGATACTCGCGGAACAGGTCGGCCAGCCGGTTCACGAACTCGGTTTCCCCGAGTGCCCCACGGAGGCGTTCGGCTTGCAGCGTGCCGAGTTGCCCCCGCACCCACTCCCCCACGGTGAGCGGCTTCGGCTTCCGCTTCCGGGCGATGGCCAGCACAACCGCCAGCAGCACGACGAGCACCGTGAGCAGTGCTAGCCCGCCGGCAATGAGCGGCGGGTCGGACGCGGGCCGCGGTGGCAACGGTTCGATGCCGGTGACAGGGCGGGCGTCGGCGGCCGTCGGGTTGCGGAGGGACGTTTCGACCCGGAACGTCAACAGTTCGGGGGTGGCGTCGGTGCCGTTGATCTGGATCGCGTTGAACCGCACCACCAGACTCTCACCCGGCAGGAACGGTGAGAGCTTGAACTTCTGCACCCAGGTCGTGCCGTCGGGCGACACGGCCGGGGTGCCAACGGGGGTGACCTGCCAGGCGACCGCCGACGCCGGGTCGAGCAGTTCCTTCGGCAACTCCACACGGAGGGGCGGCGACCCAGACGCCGTGAGGGTGACCTCGACGGTGTCGGACAGCCGGAGGGCGGCAGCCGATGCGGTGACGACGACGGTGGGCACGGTGCGGAGGGCGTGTGCGGGGACCACCAGAGAGACGAGCGAGGCAGGGCAAACCTCACGCCGGCCCAGTGGGGCGAGGCGGGGGCGTGCGACGCGGGGGCTTCGGCGGCATGGTCTTCTTCGTGCCGGCCGGGTTCGGCTTCCGCTCACTGAGCACTTGCTGAGCGACCCCCAGCTCCCACCCCTTCTTGCCGGCCGACACAACCGCTTCGAGTTCGGGGAGGGTCATCTGCCGGAACTTCGCCACCGCCGCCTGCCGCTCGGCGCGGATGCGTTCGGCGATCTCGATTTGGTGGCGGAGCTTCTTGATGTGGGCGTCGAGCAGGTCGGCGCTGATCGATCGGCACCACAGTTCCGTCTCGGCGACGTAGTTCTTTCCCTCGGCCGGGCGGGGGTTGACCGGCTTCGGCTTCCGCTTGAACGGCTTCGGCGATGGCCCGGCACCGAACGGCTTCGGCGGGAACGGAGGCTTGCCGAACGGCTTGGGCGGGAACGGCTTGCCGGTCGGCTTGAACGGGGGTGGCATTGCGGGTCCGGGTGAGATGAGCGAGTTCCGCAATTGTACGGCGGGCCAGACGAGCGGTCGCCCCGTCACCCCACCACTTCGCCTTTCAAGTACACGCCGGCGAGTGGGGGCACCGTCAGCACCACCGAGTACGGCCGGCCGTGGCATGGAACCGCCTCGGCCTGCACCCCGCCGTTGTTCCCCTGGTTGCTCCCGCCGTACACCGCCGCGTCGGTGTTCAGCACCTCCCGCCAGTACCCCGGCCCCGGCACCCCCACCCGGTAGCCTGTCCGCACCACCGGGGTGAAGTTGAGCAAGCACAGGATGCGTCCGTGGTCGGCCTTCGGCTTCCGCAGGAAGGTGTACACGCTGGCGTCGGCGTCGTCGGCGTCGACCCACTCGAACCCATCCGCGCTGTGGTCCAGCTCGTGCAGAGCCGGTTCGGTGCGGTACAGCCGGTTCAGGTCGGCCACCGCCTGCATCACCCCGGCGTGCGGGGCGTGCTGGAGCAGGTGCCAGTCGAGTTGGCCGTCGTGCCGCCATTCCTGTCGCTGGGCGATCTCTGCCCCCATGAACAGCAGCTTCTTCCCGCTCATGGCGAACATGTACGCGTACAGCGCCCGCAGCGTGGCGAACTTCTGCCACTCGTCGCCGCTCATTTTGTCCCACAGCGGACCTTTGCCGTGGACGACCTCGTCGTGCGACAGCGGCATGACGAAGCTCTCCTGGAAGGCGTAGAGCATGCGGAAGGTGAGTTCGTTGTGGTGCCACTTACGGTGCAGGGGGTCCCGCATCACGTACTTCAGCGTGTCGTGCATCCACCCCATGTCCCACTTGTACCCGAACCCCAGCCCACCGATGTAAGTGGGCTTCGACACCATCGGATAGCTCGTACTCTCCTCGGCGAACGTCTGCACGTCCGGGAACTGGCCGTACACCTCGGTGTTGAACCGCCGCAGGAAGTCGATCGCCTCCAGATTCTCCCGCCCGCCGTACTTGTTCGGGATCCACTGCCCCTGCTTGCGGGAGTAGTCGAGGTAGAGCATGCTTGCCACGGCATCGACCCGCAGCCCGTCGATGTGGTACTTGTCGAGCCAGAACAGGGCGGAACTCAGCAAGAAGCTCCGCACCTCGTGCCGCCCATAGTTGAAGATGTAGCTCCCCCAGTCCGGGTGGTAGCCCTGCCGTGGGTCGGCGTGTTCGTACAGGTGCGTGCCGTCGAAGTAGCCCAGGCCGTGCTCGTCCGTCGTGAAGTGGCTGGGCACCCAGTCGAGGATCACGCCGATGTCGTGCTGGTGAAGGGTGTCGATCAGGTACATCAGGTCTTGCGGTGTGCCGTAGCGGCTCGTCGCGGCGAAGTACCCGGTCGCCTGGTAGCCCCAACTGCCGTAGTACGGGTGTTCGGTGAGCGGCAACAACTCGACGTGCGTGAACCCGAGCTTCTTGACGTACTCGGCGAGCTTCGGGGCGAGTTCGCGGTAGCTGAGCGAGTGGTGCGTGTGGGCGTGCCGCATCCACGACCCGACGTGCAGCTCGTAGATGCTCACCGGGGCGTCGTGGGCGATCGTCGCCTTGCGGCCCTTCATCCATTCGGCGTCGTTCCACTGGTAGTCGAGCTTCCACACCACACTCGCGGTCTTCGGCGACACCTCGCACATCACGGCGAACGGGTCGGTCTTGTCGGCCGCGTACCCGTGGAACTTGCTCGCCACGTGGAACTTGTATACCTGCCCGACGTGATCGCCCGGCACGAACGCGTGCCACACCCCGGACTGCCCGACCATCGTCAGCGTGTTCGCCCCGCGGTCCCAGCCGTTGAACGCCCCGACCACCGACACGTACCGGGCCGACGGCGCCCAGACGGTGAAGTGCGTGCCGCCCGCCACCGGGTGCGCGCCGAACTTGTCGTACATCCGGACGTGACTGCCCTCGTTGAACAGGTACAAATCCTGTTCGCCGAGCCAGGTGTTCGGGTCAACGGGGGTGGTGGGTTTCGACGCAGCGGGGGTACTCATAAGGCAAGAGTACGCCGGCCGATGCCGAGAGCTAGAACGATCCGGCGGAGTTTGCGGGCGAACTTGCGACGACTTTAGCGGTTGGTGCGGATGCACCGGGAGTGGGGCATGGACGAGAAGCATTGGCTGGCGATGACTCAGAACGCACAGTACATGGTTTTCACGCTGAAGTCGCTCGGGCACCCCAGGACCAAGATCGGGCAGCGGAAGCTGCGGCTGTTCGCGGTCGGATGCTGCCGTGCGGCGTGGCATCTGCTCGGCGAGCCATGCCTGCGATCCGCCGTCGAGGTAGCCGAGCGGTTCGCCGACGACCGGGCGAACAAGGGTGAGTTGGCCGACGCCGCCCGCCGGGTGGATGAGGAGTGGTTCGCCGGCCGACTCCCGACGGCCGACACTTTGGCCGAGTGGTCCGCCGCCAGTTTTGTCAGGGAGAGCTGTTCACCATCGGCCCACGTCGCGGCGTTCTCAATGACCGCGATCTCACCATGCCCACTCAGCAACGAGCACGGCGGCGAGGCGGTGCTCTGCGACCTCCTCCGCTGCGTGTTCGGCAACCCCTTTCAGAAGCCGGTATTCAACAAGAAGTGGCGGACCGAAACGGTGAAGACACTCGCCACCGGCATCTACGAGGAGCGGGCCTTCGACCGCCTGCCGATCCTGGCCGACGCACTCGAAGAAGCCGGGTGCGACGATCCGGCGATGCTGTCGCACCTCCGCGGCCCTGGCCCGCATTGCCGCGGTTGCTGGGTGGTGGACCTGGCACGGGGGAAGTCGCCGACTCTGCTCAGCGATGCACCCGGTTAGCCGTGTCCGTGGTGGTCGGCCGCAGATGGGCAAAGTACCCGGTCGAAGCCAGTTGTTCGACCGCTTGCGACATGGCCGCTCGGGTCACGGTCGGTACCACGACCAACCCCGGCTCGGCGACATAAGGGCGGTCCCATTTGGCCTCTTCCTCCAGATCTTGAGCGAGGCGCACAGGATCGTAGAAGTGGACCGGGTAGCGCGAGCCGTCGTCCAGTTCAACCTCGGCACCCTGCAACCATCCTTTGTGCTCGGCCTCCGCCTCGGCCGACTCGTCATACCAGTCGGGGAAGAGTAGCCGACACCGCTCAAGTTGAAGGATCATCGGCCACTCCTGTTGGAATCAGAACGATCTGCCCGAGTGCCGCGACGTATTCCGCCATCGTCATGGGTGCCGCCGGGGCGATTTCGTAGTGTTTTGGATTTTTCCCGGTCTGAACGATCACAAGGTCTGGTGGCACGCCCATGACCTCGTAGGCCCCACCGAACCGCTCCAGGCCGCCCGGCTCACTGAACACCGACACCCCACGACCGGGGCGAAGCAAACCGGTGGTCGGGTTAGGGCGAAGATCCACCGGCCGAGGAGTGAGGCTCGGGCCGCCGCGGAAGTACCGCTGTTGACTCATCTCGGATCCTGTCGCGGTCGTTCCAAGATAGAGTTTACCTCCCACCGCAGTCCGGCACAACCACGCGAGCACCACCTGACCGGAGTGGCCATTCAATGCGAAGTCGTGGGACGCCAGAAGCCGCTGGCCCTGGCCCGCACTGCCGCGGCTGCTGGGTGCTCGATTTGGCGCTGGGCAGGTAAGTCGTGGTCGAACAGGTCTGGAGCGGACCGTGAGGCCCGACGGACCTCGCTCGACCGCGACCGACTCAATGCGGTAAACTACCTTCATGTCCACGACTGTGCTCATCTGCGACGACGAGGAGGCCATTGCCTGGGCGCTGGGGAAGGCGTGCGAGAAACTCGGGCACCGGGTACTCGTCGCGGCCTCCGCCGAAGATGCACTGGCGAAGGCCAAGGCCGACCCACCCGACGCCGCCTTCATGGACGTTCGCCTGCCTGGCATGGATGGCCTCACCGCACTCGCCGAACTGCGGACGATCAGCCCCAAAACGCGGGTGGTGGTGATCACCGCCCATGGCAATCTGAACACTGCCGTCAAGGCCGTGGAGGGCGGAGCATTCGACTACCTCGCCAAGCCGTTCGACCTCGATCAGGCACTCGATGCCCTGGGCCGGGCGCTCCAGAGCAAGGGAGCCACCCGCCCGGCGAACGCTGAGCGAGCCACCGACGACGAACTCATCGGCTGCAGCGGGGCGATGCAATCGGTATTCAAGCGGATCGCCCTCGTCGCCCCCACAACCGCCTGCGTGCTCATCACCGGCGAGAGCGGTACCGGCAAAGAGTTGGTGGCGCGGGCCGTCCATGTTCACAGCCCGCGGCGAAACAAGCCATTCCTGCCGATCCACGTCGCTGCCCTGAATCCGAACCTGGTCGAGAGCGAACTGTTCGGCCATGCTCGCGGAGCATTCACCGGGGCCGACCGGGCGAAGAGTGGGCTTATCGCCCTGGCCGATGGCGGCACCGTGTTCCTCGACGAACTCGGGGATATCCCGCTGGCCGTTCAGGCGAAGCTCCTGCGGGTGCTGGAGCGGCAGGAGGTCCTGCCGGTCGGCGGGGCAGAGGCCCAGCCGGTGAACGTGCGGATCGTGTCGGCCACCAACGCTGACCTGTCCGAGGCGGTATCGGCCGGCCGCTTCCGCCACGACCTGTTCTTCCGGTTGAACGTCTACCCCATCCACCTGCCGGCGCTCCGCGACCGG
>JALOQR010000299.1 GCA_025459365.1 Fimbriiglobus sp. | reverse complement strand
CTTTGGTCGGTTTGCGAGGTTGCATGGGGGCCGGTTTACCCTCCGCCTTCGCCTTGTCTGCCGCCTCTTTCCACTTCGCCAGGTCGGCCTCGTACTTCTCGGTCGCCTTCTTGAAGTCCTCCTCGGCCTTCTTCGGGTCGAACGACTTGATCGCCTTTTCCAGGTTCTCGTGGAAGTACTTGAACTCGGGCACCGCGTCGAGTGAGCCTTTGCTCGCCCAGGCCTCGCAGATCGTCCCGCCCCAGTCGGACGAGATCAGCCCGACCGGCACATTCTGCGTCGCCTGGATGTCGCGGCCGAAGAAGTAGCCGACGGCCGAGAAGTTGAACGCCGTCTTCTCCTCGCACGGCAGCCACAGCCCCTCGGTGGCGGTGGTGGCGAACGCCGCTTGCGGTTCGTAGGCCGGCTTGTTCGGCACGGTGAACAGGCGGATGTTCGGGTTGGCCGCCTTGGCCGCCGCCTTCTTCCCCTGGTCATCCTTCGGCAGTTGGCTGAGCTTCCACTCCATGTTCGACTGACCCGAGCAGAGCCACACGTCGCCGACGGCCACGTTCTTGAACGCGACCTCGTTCTTCCCCTTCACCTTCAGGTCGAACCCAGTGCCGGGCTTGGCCCCTTTCGGCAGTGTGACAGACCAGTGGCCCTTGTCGTCGGCGGTGGCTTCGCCCTTGGCGACAGCGGCTTTGCCATCAGACAGTTCGGCGGTCACCTTCTCGCCGGCCTCGGCGGTGCCCCATACGACGGTGTCCATGTCGCGTTGGATCACCATGTTGTCGGAAAAGATGGGGTGGACCTTCACATCGGCGCGGGCGGCAGGGGCGACGACGGCCACCGCGGCCAGCAGCAGCCACTTTCGGCGGAACATGGGAGAGGTCTCGCGAAACGGGAGTGAAGAGGGAACCGGCAGGTGCGTGACAAGCTAAGCGCGGAGGTGAATGGCGGCAAGAAGAGAACCGGCTAGCGCCGACGCTTCGCCAGGGTTTTCACGAAGGTGGCGTGTTCGGCCGACTGTAGGCCGCGGGTGAGGGCGGACAGAACGGCCGGCAGCTCACCCCGGACGAGTGCCGCCGCATCGAGCCACAGGCCGGGGAAGGTTTCGCTCTTCAGCAAGCCGTCAGCCGGGTCGGCGGCGAGCGGGGTGAAGCGCCCCCGACGGAGTACGAACCAGTCCAGTTCGCCGTCGTGGGTGCGGTGGACGACGTATTCCCGCACGCGGTTGCGGCGGTAGACGTCGAACTTCCGGTTCAGGTCGATGCCGGCCGACGTGCCGGACACCTCCGCCACCAACTCGGGCGCGCCCGACAGGTAGTCGTCGGCGTCCACCTCCGCCTGACCGCCACAGTCGGGGTCGATAATCATCGTCACGTCCGGCTGCGGTTCGTTGTCCAGGTCGAGGCGGACGGTGGCGTTGTCCCCCGCGGTGGTGCCGGGTGTGAAGACCGTGTAGTGCTTCAGGAACCACCCGAGGTCAAGGTGGGGTGTGCCGTGACCGATCCACTTGGTGGGCGAGGGCATGAACACCTCTCCATCGATGAGTTCGGCCTTCTTAATGTGCGGCATGGCCGCGTAGCGGGCGTGGAAATCGTCGGCCGTCAGCCGGTCCCCGTTCTCCAGCGGGGGGAGCTTCGCCGTCTTGGGGGTCATGCGGTGCCCTCGTGTCGTTCACGCCATGATACCCTTCACCACCTCGCCCTTCACGTCGGTCAGGCGGAAGTCGCGGCCGGCGTGCTTGTACGTCAGTTTCTCGTGGTCCAGCCCGAGCAGGTGCAAGATGGTCGCGTGCAGGTCGTGCATGTGAACCTTGTTCTCGATGGCGTAGTAGCCGAAGTCGTCGGTCGCCCCGTACACGTTTCCGCCCTTCGTGCCACCGCCGGCGAGCCACATGCTAAACCCGTGCGGGTTGTGGTCGCGGCCGTCGCCGCCCTGGGCTGTCGGTGTGCGGCCGAACTCCCCGCCCCACCACACCAGCGTGTCCTTGAGCAACCCCCGCTGTTTCAGGTCGGTGAGCAGGCCGGCGATGGGTTTATCGACCTCGCCGGCGTTCTTGGCGTGATCGGCCTTCAGGTTGCCGTGTTGGTCCCACTTGTACGAGTGCGAGATCTGCACGAAGCGCACCCCGGCCTCACTGAACCGCCGGGCGAGCAGGCATTGGCGGCCAAAGTCGTCGGTGGGTCCGTCGCCGATGCCATACAGTTGGAGCGTTTCTTTCGTCTCTCGCGTCAGGTCCATCACCTTCGGTGCTTCGGCCTGCATGCGGAAGGCGAGTTCGAAGCTCTGGATGCGGGCTTCGATTGCTGGATCGTGCGTTTTGGCGACAAAGTCGCGGTTCAGCCCACCGAGCAGGTCGAGTTGCTTTCGCTGGAGGTCGGTCGAGGTACTGCTGGTCGTGTCGGCGATCTTGATGTCCTTCGCTTTGGTGCCGCTGCTGCCGATGGGCGTGCCCTGGTAGTCAGCGGGCAGAAACGCACTGCTCCAGTTTTGCACCCCGCCGTGCCCATAACTCGGGCAGATGGTGACGAACCCCGGCAGGTTCTGGTTCTCCGTGCCCAGCCCGTACCCCACCCAACTCCCCATGCTCGGCCGCACGAAGGTGTCGCTCCCCGTGTGGAGTTGCAGGAGGGCCCCGCCGTGGGCGGAGTTGTCGGCATGGATCGACCGGATGACGCACAATTCATCGGCCAGTTTCCGCACCTCGGGAAACAGATCGCTCACTTGAATGCCCGACTTCCCGCCCGGCTTGAACGCCCACGGCGATTTGAGCAACTTGCCCGTGGCGGCGAACTGCACCCGCGGCTTGGTGCCGGGGAACTCCTGGCCATCGTGCTTGGTGAGAAGTGGTTTGGGGTCGAAGGTATCGACCTGACTCGGCCCGCCGTGCATGAACACGAAGATCACCCGTTTCGCCTTCGGCCCGAAGTGGGGTTTCTTCGGGGCGAGGCCGGGGCTACCCGCTCGTTTCTCGTCGGCCCGGAGCAACCCGGCGAGGGCGAGCAGGCCAAACCCGTTGGCAGTAGTGCGAAGGAGGTGGCGGCGGTTCATGAGCATTCTCCCGAGCAAACACCCGCCCCCCCCCCAGTCGGGGGGGCGGTGGCAGTGGCAGAGTGGAAAAGTGGGAAAGAGGCTGAAATTCGCCACTTTTCGGGCGGCGGTGGCCGGGGGGGTATGTGTGTGGCAGGTGGCAGTGTGGCAGAGGGGGGGCTTCCCGAGCCGCGCCCCGGATGCCCCGACGTCACTCGCACCTCCGTCGATGCGTCATGTCTGTCACTCCTCTCCTCCGACCAACTCCTCACAGGGGGCGACCCACCGCTGCGTTCGGAGAGGGGCGTCAGTGGGAGAGGTCGTCAGCGGGTTGGTTCGGGCGGGGTCGGTCGTGGAAAATGATACCACGGGGGAATGCCAGACCCGGTCGGTTTTTCCGGCGCTGCCTTGTTTCCCGCTCCGGGCGGCCGTAAGAATGAATCGATCCTTTCGGCCGGGTGTACTTGCCGGCCTGATTGCCTTCGGAGGAACGAACGTGACGGCTCTTCGGAACGTGCTGACGGTCGCGGCGGTACTCGCCGCCGTCGGGTTCGGGTTCGCCCAGGACAAGAAGGCGGACGAACCGAAGCCGCCCACCCCGCCGGCCCCCGCCCCGGCCTCCGACAAGCAGAAGTTCGAGCCGAAGTTCGAGCTGAACAAGCCGTTCTTCCAGCTCGTCACCACCGACGTCGATCAGACGGTCAAGGTGCAGGGCGGAAACGACCTCAAGCTGAAGCACTCGCAGACCTTCTTCTTCAAGTGGCTGCCGACCAAGCAAGACGGGGACAAATGGACGGTGCAACTCACAATTGAGGGGGTCAAACTGCGGGTGGACGTCGCCAGCAACCCGGTGAGCTACGACAGCACCACCGAGAACGCCAACACCCAAAACCCTGGCCTGAACGAGTTCTTCAAGAACCTCGTGGGTAGCACTTTCACGGTGGTGTTCGGCAAGGGCATGCAACCGGAGAAGGTGGAAGGGCAGGAGGCGCTACTCAAGAACCTCGGAGCGGCCAACCAACAAATGGAAGCCTTGCTCAAGAAGATCCTCACCACCGAGTCGCTCAAGGAGATGTCCGACCCGCTCGCTGGCCTCACCCCCGGCACTGAGAAGGGGCCGAACGAGAAGTGGACCAAGACCACCAAGCTCACCCTCGGGCCGATCGGAGAGTACGACCGACAATACACCTTCGAGTACAAGGGAAAGGACAAAGAGAAAGCCGAACTCGACCGTGTCGAGGTGAAGGCCAACCTCACCTACAAGCCGCCGCAGGGAGACGCCGACGGCCTCCTCTTCCGCATCAAGAGCGGCGACCTGGCCACCCAGAACCCGAAAGCCGGGTACTACCTCTTTGACCCGAAGACCGGCTGGTTGGTGAAGTCCGAACTGGCAGTGACGATGAGCGGCACCCTGGTGGTCGCCGTCGGCCAGACGGAAACCAGCGTGCAACTCTTCCAGACCCAAACGACGACCGTAGAAACGAAGGGCGAAACCTTCCTGCCGAAGAAGCAGTGACCACCGGTGAACACACCCAGGCCTCACGGCCTGGGCTACGGGAACCGCCCCTTCGGGGCGACACAAGCCGTTTGGCTTGGGTGCCGCAAGGCACCGCGACCTGAAAGGTCGCTTCCCGTAGCCCAGGCCGTGAGGCCTGGGGCGTTCTCACAGCTACACCTGTTCCTCCAGCACCCTCGGAACTTGCCCATGCGGATCGCCGTCCTCGGCTCGGCCGGTCAACTCGGACGGGACTTGGTGACACGGCTGACGGGTGAGGTGCTTCCTCTCACGCGGGCCGACATCGACCTCGCCAACCCACACACCATCGTGAACTGGTTGTCTACCAACAAACCCGACGTGCTGGTGAACTGCGCCGCCTATAACCTCGTCGATAAGGCCGAAGAAGACCCGGCCGCCGCGTTTGCGGTGAACGCGACCGGTGTCAAGCACCTCGCCGAGACTTGCCAACCGTTCGGGATACGGTTGGTTCATGTCAGTACTGATTACGTGTTTGGGGCCGACACATCTCGCACCAGTCCGTACCGCGAAACCGACACGCCCGGCCCGGTGAGCAAGTACGGGGAGAGCAAACTGGCCGGCGAACAGACCGCCCTCGCGGTGCCCGGCAACCTCGTCGTCCGCACCTGCGGGCTGTACGGCGTGTGGGGTAGCGGTGGCAAAGGCGGTAACTTCGTCGAGACAATGCTGCGGGTCGCCGGGCAGGGCAAGCCGCTACGGGTGGTGGCCGACCAGCGGTGTACACCGACGTATACCGCCGACCTCGCCGAAGGGATGGCGAACCTGATCGCCCAGGGGACGACCGGATTGGTCCACCTAACGAACGCCGGCGACTGCTCCTGGCACGAGTTCGCCGCGGCCATTTTCGCGTTGAGCGGGATCAGTGCCGACCTGACGCCGATCACTTCGGGCGAGTTCGGGGCCAAGGCGCCGCGGCCTGGTTACAGCGTGCTGGGATCGGAACGAACATCCGAGACGGGCGTGCAAGAACGCCCCTGGCCGGAAGCCCTAGCGGCGTACCTAACAGAGCGAGACAAACGGAGGCCGTGAGGCCGGGGATGAGTTCGAAGACCGGCCGTCTATCGTCC
>JALOQR010000040.1 GCA_025459365.1 Fimbriiglobus sp. | reverse complement strand
CCAGTGCCCGTGGTCGCCGTGGTCGGCGTAGCCGACTCCCGACTGAATTGCCACCCACCCGCTCTGGGTGCCGCCGTCGTTGTCGTCTCGCACCCCCACACACACCACGCTCCCGCTCTCTCGCATCTGCACCAGCTTTTGCCGGGCGGCATCCAGCTTGGGGAAGCCGTTTACGTCGGTGAGCGGGTCGAGCATGAACTTCTTATCCTCCCCGACACGCACATCGGCCCACTTGATGGTGCCGGTCGTGTGATCCTGGAGAAACAGCCGCGTGACCGGGGTAGCTGGTGTTTCATCCGACGATTTGTCAGCGGCGAGGGTGCAGGTGGCCGTAGCTAACCCCGCGAGTAGCGCCGTGCCCGCCTTGAAGAATCGCATGATCTGCCTCCGAATCGGGTAGTGCAGTCACGATGTTATACCGAATTATACGTGCGTCAAGTGGCGGATTTGCCGCATTGCATCGGCGAAAAGGCGCTCCGCAATACGAAGCGGTCGTCGTCCTCTTGGGCACCGGCCGTGCGAGTTTGGCATCACCGCAACCACTCCTGGCTGTTTGGCCCGATTGTCTCGCCTTGTTCTGGTGAAATACCAGGAGTCGGAGCAGACGTGGCGGGGCGTGAACCCACGGGCCTTGGCGGACACAAGCATCTCGCGGAAGTGCTCGTTCTTGTTCCGTTTGGGGGCATCCGCCGGTTCGACCAGGCGATAGTCGGTCGGGTCGAGAGCATTCCCATCGATCCTGGTGATGGGCACCAGGTTGAGGTCTCCAAGTATCCACTGATGCTTGCCGAACCAGAATGGCCCGACCAACCACATCGTGTGCGCGTACGGCTTGTCCAGAACGGTGTCACCGATGACCAGAATGCAGTCGGTGCGACGGAGGTGCGGCTGCCCATCGATGGATTGGCCGCTTTTGCTGAGGTCTTCGTCGATCACGACGATCTGGTTGAAGGTGTACCCGAGGGCGATGACGCTGTCGGGGTCGCATTGTGGATGAGCGGAGGACGTCATTCGCCACCGACCTCCTTGTGGGTTGCGGCCACGTTCTGTCTGGCAAACCAGCTGAATCCTTCTGCGCTGGCCTGCATCAGACTCGGGGTCGCCGGCGTGGACCAGCGGCTGATCCTCCTTCATGCGTGCCCGTGGAATGTCCACACTCTTCCGACTGATCGTCAGCGACCTGCGGGCGAAAGCCGGTTGGTGTTACAACCGGACCGACGGAAGAGGAATGGCGAAAGCCATGCTCACCGACGGCACTCCATCGATGCTCTTATACCGCTTGATGCAGTGGGCGCGGCGATGGCGGCTGGCACCTCTGGAGATGCTGTTCAACCGCGTGAACACCGCCGCGTGTGCGTGCGTGATCGGTCGTGGTGCGGAGTTCGGCCCTGGGTTTGTTCTGATTCACTCACAGGGCGTGGTGATCAATGGATCAGTTCGAGGTGGGCGCGATGTGCGCATTGAACATCAGGTGACCATCGGGGCAGAGAAGGGGCAAAGCCCATTGCTGGGGGACGATGTGTTCGTTGGCGCGGGGGCGAAGATCCTTGGCCCGGTTTGCGTTGGTAACGGCGCGAAGATTGGGGCAAACGCGGTGGTCGTCCAAGATGTGCCTGCCGGGGCGACGGCGGTTGGCATCCCCGCACGCATGATTCACGTGCGAGCAGACCAGGTGTCGGTGGAACCGGGCCAGACCGCCGAAACAGGAGTCACTGCATGAGCCCGCACCCATTGGAAATCGCCGCTGTGCTGTGCCTGGCGGTGGTAGCGTTCGCGTATGTCGGCTATCCCGTTCTGATTTGGGCGTGCTCGCGGCTGTTCGGCCGTACCGACCACGACACGAACACGCCCGCGGACTTGCCGACAGTCTCGATGCTCATCGTCGCCCACAATGAGGAGGCCGACATCGAGGCTCGAATTCTAAATGCCCTCTCCCAGGATTACCCGCCCGAGAAACTGGAGATAGTGATCGCCTCCGACGGTAGCACCGATGGAACGAACGAGATCGTGGGGCGATATGCCGACCGTGGGGTGCGACTGCTTGCGTTCCCCGAGAACCGAGGTAAGGCTGCGGCGCTCGACCGAGCGGTGCCGCAACTCACCGGCGAGGTCGTGGTGCTATCAGATGCGAACACTCGGATGGATCGCTTGGCCGTCCGCCGGTTCGCCGAACGGCTCGCCGACCCGACGGTCGGTGCGGTGTGCGGACGGCTAGTGCTGGTGGACCGCGAATCTGTGCGGAATGCCGACGGGGTGTACTGGAGGTACGAGACGTTCCTCAAGCGGTGTGAGGGGCGATTGGGTGCCTTGCTCGGAGCGAACGGAGCAATCGAGCTTAGTTTCGGCACCTGGGCGGGTGCGACACCGGGAGTAAGGGTGTACTCGGGCAAAGCACTGGCGACATCAAGCACCCTCAACATGCTTGCCAGTTTCACCCCGGCCGGGGCAATTGCTACCAACGGCGTGAGCGTGGTTGTACGCGATATCAACGGGGACGGTCAGGCCGACCTACTCACCTCGTCTGGGGAGCAAGTGACGGCGTTCAGTGGGTCACAACTGTCTTTGAGCCTGCGGCCACCGACCCTGTTCGCCTTCGATCCGTTCCCGTCAGTCAACGGTGGTGTTTGGATCGGGTAGGGAGGCGTTACGCCGGCGCCCCGTGGGGGGGCGTCGGCGGATGCCGGTCGATCAGGTGAAGTAGCATGACCGTGGCCAGGTAGGCGGCCGTCGTGACCATGAACGCCGCCTCGCTGGAGACGTAAACGATCCAACTGGTCAGTCCATGCTGGTTGGTTTCCGACCTTGATGCGACCTCGGCAGCAGGTGCGGAGGTGGTTAGCAGTCCGATCATAGCCACTCCCTGTCACGCTCATCGTGTTGCAAATCATGGTGTGGGCGAGGACCGGCGGGCGGACGGTGTGAGAATCGTCAGCAGTTCGAACGCCTCCAGCATGGGAAAGTAGTCAGAGTTCTGATTTTCTCGATTTCGGAGTCCGTTGGCCCCTGCATCGGTGCCGTTGAACTGGACGAAGGCAAGGTGTGGTGAGGATTCCCCTCGGGGCAGTTGGGGCAGATGTTTGTGGCGGCACTCGCTGTTCCACCTTTTGCGCACCGGAGATCCGCAGCAGACAGCGAGTGCTTTGGAACAGTAAGTGCAACCCAGTCGAGCCTAAGTTGCACTTCACATTCCACTGCACATTTCTGCTGGACCACTGCGCCTGGTAGGTCAATTCGAGCTTTCAAGTCGCACAATGTCTTCTC
Organism: Fimbriiglobus sp.; assembly: GCA_025459365.1. Classification (GTDB taxonomy): domain Bacteria; phylum Planctomycetota; class Planctomycetia; order Gemmatales; family Gemmataceae; genus JALHQU01. Next base: position 16,235 of record JALOQR010000040.1, on the reverse strand, counting down.
CCACTTGTCGAGGTATCCCATGCGATCCGCTCTTCTCATGCTCTTGCTACTAACCGTCCCACTCGCTGCACAGGAGCCCACGCACTCCGTCACACCGGACGACTACTTCACCCTGAACACCATCACCGAGATCGCGTTAAGTCCGGATGGTAAGCAGGTCGCCTACACTCTGGCCGTGTGGGATAAGGGCGAAGACAACCGAAGATCCGACCTGTGGGTCATCGGCACCGATCTCAAGGGCAAGCCCATGAAACTTACTTACGACCGGGCCAACGACCGCCACATCAAGTGGAGTGCCGACGGCAAGCACCTCTACTTCCTCGGCAACCGCAAGAAGGCGGCGGAGACCAAGCCGCCGTTCGACGGTAGTTCGCAGGTGTGGCGGATCGCGGCGGACGGCGGTGGCGAGGTGAAGGCGATCACACGGGAAGTGGGTGGGGTGACGGGGTTCGACTACGCCCCGAAGGCTGACGCTCTTTATTTCAGCAAGGACAAGGACCACGCCGACCAAGACGAGTTCGCCAAACTGCGGGCGAAATACAAGGCGGACTACGGCCACGGCGTGCGGAAGGTGAGCGAGATTCACAAGCTCGACCTGACCGCGTGGCGAACCGAGAAGGTGGTGGACGACACCCGGTACGTCCGCGAGTTCGTCGTCACGCAGGACGGCAAGAAGATCGCGATGGTGAGCGCCTTCGACGACACGGTGGTGAAGAGTGAGGGCGAGAGCCGCGTGGACGTGTGGGAAGCCGGCAAGGTCGTCACCCCGCCGACGGACGCGTATCGCAAGAACCCGAAGAACAGCCCGTATGCATGGTTAGAAGGCTTATCCTGGAATCCGGATGGTTCTCGGTTCGCGTTCATTGAGGTTCACGATGCGTTCCCTGCAGAAGTGATTGTCGGCACAGTGAACGGGAGCGTGTGGGAAACAACTCGGCTCGAACGCGACGGGTGGGAGGTGGTCGGCTACGGTCGGGCGATGGGCGAGACTTTGATTTGGGACAACGAGAATCTCCTGTGCCTGTTTGAGAAGAAAGGGGAGACTGGGTTTGTCGCACTCAACCTGACCTCGCCGCGCAGTCCCAAGCTTTACGGCACCCCGAAGACATCAACTCTCGCGTTCCGAAAGGGAAGCCTCGGGGTCATGGGTCTGGTGTCCTACACCGACAAGTTCCCGCGCCTCACGCTCACGACCAAAGACGCCGACGACCAGGCTATCCTCGACCCCAACCCGCACACGGCGACGTGGAAACTGCCTTCGGTTCAGCACATCACCTGGAAGGCGCCGGACGGCACGGAAGTCGGCGGCGTGCTGGAACTGCCCTACGGGTACAAGAAGGGGGACAAACTGCCGCTAGTCGTGGCCATCCACGGCGGGCCGACCACCAGCACGAAGGCCGACCTGAACTTCGACCCGCACAACGGCCGGCTGTACTTCGCCGCCGCCGGGTACGCCGTACTGCTGCCGAACTACCGCGGCAGCACCGGCTACGGCGACAAGTTCGTGACCGACTTGATTGGCCGCGAGAACGACATTGAGGTGAAGGACATCCTCGCCGGCATCCAGCACCTCGTGAAGGAAGGCATCGCCGACCCGGAACGCGTCGGGTGCATGGGCTGGAGCAACGGCGGGTACCTGACCAACTGCCTAATTACGCTGAAGGATTCGCCGATCAAGTTCAAGGCGGCCAGCAGTGGGGCGGGGATCGTCGACACGGTCGCGGAGTGGGGGTTCAACGATGAGCCAGCCTATCCCATCGTGTTCAAGAAAGGCCTCCCGTGGGAACAACCGGAGATTTACAAGAAAAGCAGCCCGACGTATCAACTCGGGAACGTGACCACTCCGACGATCGTTCACGTTGGCGGGAGCGACGTCCGCTGCCCCCCAGGGCACAGCCGAATGCTCTACAGGGCGCTGAAGGAGAATCTGAAGGTGCCGACGGAGTTGGTCGAATACCCAGGTGAACCGCACGGACTGACCAAGATGAGTAATCGTAAAGCGAAGATGGAGTGGGACTTGGCGTGGTTCGAGAAGTACCTGAAGAACGCGAAGTGAACCATCGCGCTCCGATCCTCACAGCAGGAGAGGGGTCGGCGCTACCGCTAAGGCGGCGCCGACCCCGGCTCATCTCAGGTCCCCCACGGATCGTAGTACCCAGGTGGCAGGGGCGAACCGGGCGGGGGTTTGATGGAGACGAACGGCGGGGGCGGCGGAGAGGTCGGTGGCGGGGGTGGCGGAACGGTTGGGTCGTACACGTCGATCGGATCGCTGATCAGCCCAGCTGACAAGCGAAACGCGATCGTTGCAGTTGAGAAGTAGTTGAAGAACGGGGTGAAGACGATGGTGTACTTGCCGCGGTTGAGGAAGGCGGTGAGCGTATCCACGCTACCGATGCCATCGGTACCGAGGTCGGCTACGAGGGTGCCGTCCGAACTATAGATTTCGATGGAGATCCAGTTGATGGCGGCCGTGTTGGTACTCAACGCATGTAGTGCGAAGGTGAACGCCCGGCTCTCAGCAATCTCGAAGCCGTAGACGACTTGCTGCCCGAACGTAGCCGTGCCAATGGCCACTGTGTCTCGGAACGCGAGAGGCTGGCGGAAATCGACATCCAGCAGGTAATCCCCCTGGTGGGCCGACCAATCGGCGTCTTGCACCTCCACCTTCAGAAAGTAGGTCCTGTTGGTGCTAAAGAAGGGTGCTTGGGCACGGTACAGGCCATTCTCCCAGTTGAGTACGACGTTCGATGCCACCATTGCCCCGGCCGAGTTGAACACCGTTACCTTCGGCGTCAGCCCCTGCAAGCCCTGGGCGGAGATGGTCATTAGCCCCGAGGTGGTGGGGGCGGTCAGGCGATAGAAGTCGGCGTCATACAGGTCCTCCGTCCGGGCCGAGACGCTATACCGGGTGTTCGCCTGGTAGCCGACCGTCGGGGTGAGGGGGGTGGCGCTGGCCTGGCTGTCGTTGGTGAAGAAGTCCGCTCCGAGCCGTTGTACCGGGTCGGCCTTAGTCTCCGTCACTGGGTCGTAGTTCATCCCCACCCGCAGTTGGTAGGTGCCGACGGCAAACACGTCCGACCGACTCGCCGACACCCGCACGAAGTAGGTGGTGTTCGCACGCATCCCGGTGGCGGTTACGACGGTGTCGCCGGTGAGCGGGCTAGTACTGGAGCGACTGGTGATTACCCGCCCCGAGGAGTCGAGTAACTCCACTCGCCCTGCCAACAGACTCTTGCCAGCAGTGCCGAGCCGAAGAGTCAGGCTCGTCGTCCCAGATGGAGTGGTAAATCGGTACACGTCCACGTCGCCGACGTTGGTGATGTTGCCGTCGGCCACCACCCGCCTTTGGGTCGGGTTGGCCGGGTCGAACCCCGGGGTGAGGGTGCTGGCGGTGGCGGTGGTGCCGTTCCCGGCGGTCCCCTCGAAGGCATCGTTTGGGCGGAGGCCATACATGCTGCGAACGGCTGTCACGTCGCTGGCTGACAGGCCGGTTCGGGGACCGGTGTAGGTGCCGTTGCGGGCCGACCCGGCCTCCAGGTTGTTGTCCGCCATGCCAAAAATGTTGGCCATCTCGTGCAGGGCAACGGTGTACAGGTCGATCGTGCCGTTGGCTCCGCCGCGGGTGAACGTCTTGGTGGCGTTCAGCATCAGGTTGCCAGCGTGGAATCCTGTCAGCGGGTGGTACGGGATGGAGGTGGCGAGTACCTCGGACGACTGGTCGAACGCCCCCACTCGCAGGTCGGCGGGGGCCGGACCCGTGACGCTGAACCCCGCCGGGCCGAACGGTCGATTGCTGTCCGGGATCAGCCCAACGTTGATGTTCGCCTGGGCCGTCCATGTGTAGGCCGCCCTCAGCATCTCCTCCTGCCACACCGCCTGCGACATGGTGGAGTTCAACTCGCTGAAGAGGTTGCTGCTGAACGTGCTCCCGCCCCACGTTTGGTTCGAGTACGCCACCCCGTTGTTCGCGAAGCTGAGGGTGAGACGGTCGCCGTTCGGCCACGGGTTGCCAAACACGCTCGGCAGGTCGCGGCGGTCAAGCGGGAGAAGGGTTAACTGGGTGGAGCTAGTCATGGGCGATGATCTCGGTTAACGGTAGTGAGTTAACGGTGTATCCGTGGGTTGGCCGGTTTGGCGGCAGGCAATTCGGCCGGCCGTGTCACTCCTTCTGCCGCCTCTCGAACTTCGACTTGGCATCTTCGACCACCGATGAAAACTCCGCTTCCTGGCGGATGTAATCGAGGTCTCGGTCGATGTCGAGAAGGTCGTGTCCGAACCCTTCTCGCAACGCCGATGCCAACAGACGAAAGGCCTCCCGCTTATCGTTTGGGTCTGTTTTCGAGGTCATGGCATACACCCCCGCGAGTTGATACATGGTGGCCGGGCGCCATGCACCGAGCCGCTCTGCGGCTTCTGCATCCGCATGAGCCTTGGTACGCTCGCCGAGCCGGGCATAGAGAACCGCTCGCCCGGAGAGGGCATCCAGCCACTCGGGGTAAACAGCCAGCAATTCCGTGAGCACTGTCGCCGCGGTCGCGTTCTCCCCGGCCATCGAGTAACAGCGAGCCTTGCATTGGAGGGCTGAGATCGAAGTGGGGTTGAGGACCAGTGCTCGATCGAAGTCGGCGAGGGCGGCGGCGAACGACTTTATTCCCCCCTTGCCGTCTTTCGGCATGCGGTGAACCCCGTGGGTGATCCAACCTTTCTCGTCGGTGGGCGACTTCTCGAGTCCGGCGGTTAGATCCCGCTTGGCGAAGTCAGGCTGACCAAGCCGTGAGTACACACGCGATCGGACGAGAAGCACTGCCGTCGGCGGATACCCAAGCTCGATGGCTTTGGTGAGATCGGCTGCCGCATCCACGTATTTCTTGTCAGCTTCACGTGCTGAGGCCCGGTTCAGGTAAGCCTCGGCCCAGTTTGGCCGTAGTTCCAACAGTCGGTTGAAGTCTTCTTCGGCCCGCTGCAACTCGCCCGCTCGGAGCAGCGCTTGTCCACGGTGAAAGAGGGCAGGTATGGCGGCTGGATCGAGGGCGAGGCAGAAGTCGAAGGCGGTGATGGCGTCGCGGTCCAGCCCTCGGCGGTAGCAAGCCGTGCCGAGGTCGAACCACCCCCAGAAGTTGGAAGGGTCGAGTTCGGTCGCTCGCAGCAATAACTCACCCGCCTCGCGCCAGCGGTTCTGCTCCAGCCGCTCCCGCCCCGCGGTACGGAAGTCGGTGGCGGAGCTGGGCGAAGTGGCAGCGATGTTCGCTGTCTTTGCCCCGACGTCGTCCCCAGCCATGCGGCACAGCCATTCGCGCTGGGTCCACACTCCACTCGGGGGCCGTTCACCGGGATAGCTCGTTTCGGCCAGTCGGTTCCATTCCTTCGCCTTCGCCCGCCAGTTGTCTTGCTCGGCCGTGGTGCCAGACTTGGCCCGAGCGGCGGCCACGCGGCTCATGTCGAGGAGCAACTCGGTTGCCTGGATCCGCAGGCGATCAACTCGCCCACCAGCGAGTTTCTCCACCGCTGCCGACTCCCACCATCGGCTCTCGTTCTTGACCCCCCAGGCCGCGAGTAGGTTCTCGCCGGCCTTCAATCCCGCCTCTACGGTGGATGGGTCGGATGGCGTGGCCAATGCCAATCGAGTGGCTCGGACCTCTCGCTCGACTCCGTCCGCCCTCTCCAACGCCTCGGCCACCATGAGCCGTTCTTGTTGCTGGGCCGAGTGCACGGCGAACCCCGCGTACCCGGAGCCGACCAGTCCGAGCGCGACAGTGGCCGCTAGCCCCCATCGGTTGCGGTAAGCCCACTTGGCGAAGAGTTCCCCACGAGAGGGGTTCTGAGCGTACCGAAGTGGTCGGCGGGAGAGTTGCCGGTCCAGGTCATCGATCAGTTCTTCGGCCGAACTGTAGCGGTCGGTAGGATTGGGTGCGAGACACTTGGACAGAATGGCTGCGACGGCGGGTGGAACCTTCGGGTTCAGGATCCGCGGTGACGGCGGAGGAATGAATCGGGAAGCACGATCGCGCTCGACCGCCTCGTCGGAGGGGTCGTAGTTGGGAGCGAATGGTAGCCGGCCTGTGAGCAGTTCGTACCCCACCACCCCGAGGGCGTAGAGGTCGGTGCGGTGGTCATACTCGACCGACGCACGCATCACAGACGCCAGTTGCTCAGGTGAGCAGTAAGGTCGGGTGCCGCCGATCACCAGTTGCCCTGCCTCAACTGTCCTCATGTCGTAGGCGATGCCGAAGTCGATCAACTGTGGGTGCCCGTCCTCGGCAATGAGCACGTTGGCCGGCTTCAGGTCGCTGTGGACAATGCCTTCCGCATGGCTGAACCGTAGCCCCTCCGCCACCTGACGTACGAGGGTCAGTACGGCGTCGAGGAAAGTCAGCCCACGGATTCTGAGGAGCGGGCCGTCGGTGGTCTGAGTGTCGGTGTCTGCAGATACGGCCGCGTCCGCCGGTAATTCCACTGTGCGGGTCCGCCGACAGTCCGCGATGACCGTGGTCAGAGCACGCCCGTTGAGCGTCGGCAGGTGCTCGGTCTGGAGCCGCGACACCAGGTGAGCGAGGGTGAGCGGTCCGCGGTACGGCATGCAAACCGCCTGGAACCTCCCGCTTTGATGGAACGAATACACCGGCACCACGTTCGGGTGCTGGAGTTTGGCCAGTTTCTGGCACTCCGCCGACAAGAGTTGACCGACTTTGAGCACCACCGCCCGCGACCCCATCTCCGGCTGTCGAGCCAGGAACACGCGGCCCATCCCCCCCCGGCCCAGTTCGCTCACAAGTTCGAACCCGCAAAACGTCTCCCCTGCCTGCGGGTAGCGTGCTATGCCTGGGACCGGCGTAGTCGTCATTTGATCGGAAGACGATATCGCACCTCGCGCGACTGTATTCGCCTCAGCGATGTGGGAGTGTGGGCGGCTCAACACTGCCGTCGGGTGGTAGCTTGGCTCGTTCGCCATTGCTCGCGCTCGCAGAGACGGGATTCGATTCCTCCGGAAGGTACGACACGTCGTACCGGGCTGTCGGTCGTGGTGTCGGCGAAACGGACCACGCCCGACCATTTCAGGGTCGGGCGTCAGGCGAGAACGAAATTGAGGAGCGATTTCCACTCTGGCGCGAGGGAGTTGATTCTTGCGGTTTACGCTGTTAACCGGTCCATTGTTTACCGACCGAATCGTTGCGAGGACTGGTTACTTGGCCAGAGCTTTCTCGATGAACTCGAACACCGCCTTGGTACCGGGATCGTCGCCCTTGCCGAGGTCGGCATTGATCCGGCTGTGGGTGGTGTCGCGGCCAGCGAAAACCGTCACAGGCACATTGGCTTCCCGTAAGGCTGCGGCCAACCGGGTGGCCTGTGCCGACACATCGGGGTGTTCACCCACATGCAGAATGAGGAATGGCGGCGTGCCTTTGCCCTTCACGGCGTGGGTCACTGCTGAGAAGTCCTTGTGTTTTTCCTGGTCGTTGCCGAACTTCTCGCGGTGGCCATACTTCGCCTTTGGCAGACCATGAGCAGCCCACCTCGCCTCGGCGGTGGCAATGATGGCCGGCACGTCGTAGGTGTCACCATCCACTGGTACGCACCCCTTGATGAAATCGAAACTGAGTTGATGCTCCTTCAGGTAGCGGTTGTCGGTGCAGAGGAGAGCGGCCAGTTGTGCTCCAGCCGAGTGACCCATTACGAATATGCGCTTCGGGTCGCCACCGTACTCGGCGGCGTGGGTGTGTATCCAGGCCAGGGCCTTGGCGACATCCCGAACGATGTCGCCCATCTCCACGGTCGGCAGCAAGCGGTAGTTGGTGGCCACGAATACCAACCCCTTGTCCGTGAACGCCTGCGGCTTGAGGTGTACCTCTTTCTTGTCGCCAGTCTGCCATCCTCCGCCGTGAATCCAGAACACTACCGGGGCCGAGATGGCTCCCTTCGGGGAGTAGACGTCAAGTACTTGCCGTTCGTGGCCGCGGTCCACGTAGGGAATATCCTTCTTCACCACCTGAGCGAAGGCCGGCAGAGCGATCAGCAGCACGACGAGCGGAGAGAGTCGCAGCATGGCAGGCACTCGTGGGATGTCGCGGAGTGTACCCAGTCACCCGGCCGACGCCAAACACTCAGTCAGATTGTCTGGGCGAGTGTGCGTGATCCATGTGTCGATCGGAGCGATTCAGTTTGCGATGGGGTCTCCTTGTACCATCCGGCTTCGGACCATTCATGCCCATCGCTTTCTGGGGTCTTCCGCCTCGAACCTACTCTGCGGATCGAGACGCTGCGGCATGGCGACCGGCTCAATGGTGTCGTCAGTTCTCCGTACTCGGTGTCAGGGATGCCGGTGATTCGTCCAACCCATCCGAACTGCTATTCTTGCTGGCCAGTTTCAGGCCGTCCTTGCCGCTGAACCGCCAGAACAGGCCGGGGTGAATCAGGAATTCGCAGAACGTGCTTGTGATCAGCCCGCCGAGGATCACCGTTGCCACGGGGTAAAGGATTTCGCGACCTGGCTTTTGCCCCTCGACCACCAGTGGGATCAACCCGATGCCAGCCGTGAGCGCCGTCATCAACACCGGTGCGAGTCGCTCCAGGCTCCCCCGCATCACCATCTCCTTCGTGAACCCCTCGCCCTCGCTCCTCATCAAGTGGACGTAGTGCGTGACGAGCAGGATGCCATTCCGCACGGCAATACCCCCTAGCGAGATGAAGCCGACCAGGCTCGCCACCGTCAGCGTTTGCCCGGTGACGACGAGTGCAATCACCCCGCCGATGAAAGCCGTTGGCACGGCGTTCAGGATCTGCAAAACGATCCGCACGGATGGGAAAAGCAGGAGCAAGACCAGAAACATGCCAACACCACTCACCCCAGCCAGCACCATGATTAGCCGTGTGGCTGTTCGCTGGCTCTCGAACTGCCCGCCGTACTCGACGAAGTATCCCTCGGGCATCGTCACTTTCTCGCTCACGGCCGCCTGGATGTCGGTGACAACACTCGACAAGTCGCGGCCCAAGGCGTTGCAACGTACCACGATCCTGCGCCGGGCATTTTCTCGCTTCACCTGATTTGCTCCGGCGTCACCCCCGGTCGGTGGGGTGATGTCGGCAATCTCCTTCAGACGGAGATAGCGGAAGTCGTCGGGCTTTTTGGGGTCGGGCGGCAAGCTAAGCATGAGATCGCCGAGGTTGGCAACATCGGCCCGGTAGGCGTCGTCCAGTCGCACCACCAGATCGAATCGTCGCTGACCCTCGACCACTTGCGACACCCGTTCTCCGTGTAGGGCGGTCTGGATGAAGCGGTTCACCGTCTCGCGGTCGAGACCGTGGTACGAGAGGTCGTCGGGCCGGAGTTTGATGTGAATCTCGTCAACCTTGCGGATAGGCTCAACGATGAGCGAACTCACCCCGTTCACTTTCCCGGCGACTGCCTTGATACGGTTGGCGACTTGCCCCAATGTGTCGAGGTCGTCGCCATATATCTTGATCGCGATCTGGGCTGTGCTACCTGAAATGAGGTGTGAAATCAGGTGAGCGAGCGGTTGCTCGACTTCCACGTCGACGCCGGCCACTTCCTCCTTTACTGCACTCTGGATCAACTCCAGGACTTGCTCGCGGGTCTTTCCACAGTGTGGGTTCACGGTGACGAAGAACTCGTTTTCGTTTGGTGGGTCGGCGTGTTCGTCCATTTCCGATCGCCCCGTACGACGGCCGAAGGCCAATACCTCGCCCTCCGGGTTTGTGTCCGTCATGCGGAAACGAGCGAGCACTCGATCAGTCACCTCTGAAACGCGGTTAGACGCTTCCACCGAAGATCCTGCCGGTAGGCTGACGTTCACCTGAACTGTCCCTTCGTCGAACGCCGGCAGGAAATCGGCCCCGAGGGTGGTCAGTCGCCACCCGCAGTATCCCACCACGACCCAGGTCAGGAGCAGGAGAATCCCGGCCCAGTTCGTACTCAGTCGCACAAGGTGCCCGGCCATCCACTTCAGCCCGCGGAGCAGAACCCCGTCTTTTTCTCGGTGGACAGCCTTCGAATGGGCCAGCAGGTAGTACGACAGCACCGGGGTGACGGTGAGCGAGACTAGCAGGGAGGCGAGGATGGATACGATGTAGGCCACGCCGAGCGGAGCAAAGAGTCGCCCCTCGATGCCGCTCAGCGCGAACAATGGCAGAAACACGAGGATGACGACGGCCGTTCCAAAGACGATCGCCGTACGGACCTCACGGCTCGCCTCGTAGACCACACGCAACGGCGGTTTTGGGTTGGCACTATGGGAGTTGTCCCGAAGTCGCCGAAAGATGTTCTCCACATCGACGATCGCGTCATCGACCAACTCGCCCATCGCCACCGCAATCCCGCCGAGGGTCATCACATTGATGGACAACTCGACGCCTGAGATCCAACCAACCGCCTTGAACACCACAGCAGTGATGACAAGTGAGAGGGGGATAGCGGTCAGTGAAATAAACGTGGTCCGGACATTCAACAGAAACAAAAACAGCACGATGAGCACCAGCACTGCACCGATGATGAGTGCCTCGCCGACGTTGGCCACTCCGCGGTCAATAAACCCGCGGAGTTGGTAGATGCTCGGCTCGATGGCCACATCGGCCGGGAGTGATGGTTCAATCTCCTTTAGCCCTGATTCGATGGCATCGGTGAGCGAGCGGGTATCGGCGTGAGCCTGTTTCACCACAGTAATGATGACTCCCGGCTCGCCATTCACGCTCGCATCGCCCCGTTTCACCTGTGCCCCTTCCTCCACGCGGGACACCTGTTCGAGCAAGATCGTGCGCTTGTCGGTGGAGCGCACGGGGATCTTTTTCAGGTCTGCGATTACGCGCGGAGCATCTGGCCCGAGGCGGGCGATCACTCGCACAGGGGTTTCGAGTTCACCCCGCTCGACAAATCCCCCGGTAGCGTTACCGTTGTTGGCCCGGAGTGCCTCTTCCAGTTCGCGAAGGCTCACTCCATACTTGCTCAGAGCAACTGGGTCTGCGACGACGTGGTACTGCTTCCGCCCGCCTCCGACCGTCAAGACCTGTGCCACGCCCGCCACCTTCTGGAGACGCGGGCGGACGACCCAGTCGGCCAGTGTTCGTAGTTCAATTCTCTTCTGGAGATCTGGTAGGAAGGGAATGACCCGCTTCACCCCATCGATTTCGGTCGTCGCCCTCTGCCCGCCGATGGGGGTCGTCTCGTCCCAGGTTACCGCTCCGATCTCCACTCGCGGCCACGCCTTCGGATCGTTTCGCGGGATCGGCTTCCACACCTTCAGTGACACCGTGTTGTCGGTGCTTGTCAACCGCTCGGCGAAAAACGGAGTGCCGGGCACGGCGGCCAACTCGCCGCCAGTCGGACCTTTGCGCCGTGTTAACCCAGCGAGAACGATCTGGCCCATAATGGCACCAGGTGGGGCCATCTGAGGACGGAGGTCGGGTGGTAGGTCGCCAGCGACTGTAGCCAACCGCTCTTGCACCACCTGCCGGGCAGTCCGCATGTCGGTTCCCCAGCCGAACTCGACCACGACCGAAGAGAGGCCAAACCCGGACTGCGTCCGCACATCGCGCACGCCGTTTGCCCCCAGCAACGCCGATTCCATTGGGTAGGTGACGAGCGTTTCGACTTCCTCTGGAGCGAGGCCGGGGCACTCGGTCAGTACGGTGACCCGAGGGCGATCGAGGTCGGGGAAGACATCGATCGGTAACGTGGTGGCGAGGTATCCACCGTACCCGAGCAGGGCTAGGCAGGCGACCACGACAAGCGGGCGGTAGCGGAGGGAGAGCTTGATGACAGCGTTCAACATGGTTGACCAGAAAATGAAGACGGAATCGGAAGCCCAGGAGCGTCGGTCGTGGGCGATCTCCGACGGCTGTTCTGCGGCAGGATGAGACTTTGTGGCCCGTGGTCGGGGCGAACCAGTCGAGGTGCCCGAGGGCAGAATCACTGTGATGGAACGTCAGTGCTCGTGTTCGTGTTCATGTCCGCCTTCAGTGGTGGCCGCCTTGAGTGCCCGATTGAGTGCGGCGGCCTGATTCATCACCACCTTCGCACCCTTGGGAATGGCGCCGTCGGCGATGACTACCTCGGTTCGATCTTCGTGCAGCACCCGCACCGGCAAGCGGTGAAAGTGGTCGCCGTGGCCGGTGAAGAGGAACGCGTCCGCACCTTCCCGCACGACCGCCGCGGTTGGTAGGACGATGACGCTGTCCCCGAGTTTCTCAACCGGCACCCGTAATCGCACCCGCTGGCCGGGCTGGTATCGCCAGAGGTAGTGCTTCTTTCCGTCCCGTTCGTAGAGCCGTGGCTGGTTGTCGAGGGCCATGTAGAAGGGAAAAGTGCGAGATGCAGGGTCGATGACGTTCGCCAAATGGTGGACGAGTAGCGGCGGTTGCTCTGGCCACTCGCCCTTCTTCTCGTCAGTGAAGTCGGCCTGCACCCCTACTTTCTCCTCAGCAAGCCGGGCCAGGATCGTCGCCTCCGACTTGAAAGCCTGTCCCTCGACAAATAGCCGTTCGTGGCACGCAAGCACGCAGAGAACCTGCCCGGCCTGCACGGTGTCGCCGAGTTTCACTTTCAGATCCTGCACTTCGAACACTGATGGGGTCAGTTTGTCGGCCAGGGAGTCGGTTGGCAGGTGGTCGTGGGCGACAGGTACGTTTACGGCGAGTTCGGTAAGGAACTCACCGCCTTCGGCTTTCTCGATCTGTTCTGCCGACAGACCCAGGGCAAGCAGTTGCCGGCGTAGCCCACCTACCTGAGCGGCTGCCCGTTTGACCTTGTTTTCGGGATCGACAAGATTAGCCGGCGGGGAGACACGGTCGGCCACCAGCCTGGCCACTCGGTCGCGGTCAGCAGTGGCGATGGCCAATTCCTTGGCTGCGGTGGCGAGGTCTCGCTGGATGGCGGGCAGGGTCTCACCCACGAGTTGCAGAGTAAAGAGTGGTTTCCCGGCCGACACGTAGTCGCCTGGCCTAGCCGAGATTTTCGTCACTACTCCACCGAGCCGAGCTGTCACGTTGCGATCGCTCTCGCCAGGGCGATCGACCACCATGCCAGGCACCAGCAGGGTTCGCCAGTAGGCCCGCGGACTGATCTTCTCGATCACAAGGTTGAGGTTCTTGACCGCCTGTGCGGAGAGGTGGACTTCGTCGTGTTCCTCACTGTCGTCATGTTCGGCGAGGTTGGTCTCGGTTGTCTTGGCCGTCGGATCTGGGAACAGAAATGGGATCCAGAGGTCGCGAGTGAAGTAGCCGCTAGTGGCCAACGCCGCGAGAACAACGGCGGACACGACCGGGCGGATGAGGGGTCGGAGGTTCATGGCGAGACGCACAGGCGGAACCGCCTGCGATTCGGGGAAGGAGAAGAAATGAGTTGAGCCGTGAGCCGCTAAATCAGCAGCCGGGCCGTCACGAGATAGAGCGGTCGGGAAGGGTGAGAGCCAGGTGGCGACTCGGAGTGAAGCGGTACAGCCGGCGCGCCAGGTGATGATTCGTACGGAGCGGAGAAGTAAACCATCCGTAGCCCACCGTCATCGGAGAGCACGGCGATCTCGGGGGCGGTTGCCTCTCGTGGGTGCATTCCGCAGTGGCAAGGGCAGTCGTTGTGGTCATCCGGAGCGTCGGCAGTGTGATCGTGTTGGAGGTGCAAGAGTTCGCACACGCACACGCCGGCTGGCAGTGCAGCCGAGAGGAGAGCAAACGCAAATAACAGGCCGCGTAGCAAACGCCAGACTCCGAAAGCCATTCCTAGTATGCCGATGCCGGTGGTGATGTCAATTTCCTGTTCTTCGGCACGACCGCATTTTTCTCGTCCTGGGTGCAACTCCGATTGAGTCGCAAATGCCAAAGGGCTGCATCGATAGTAGTTGCATCACGAATTCTTCGATTTCCGGTTTGCCATGACCACGATCACGGTGGACGACGATCCCACCCGGCCAGGGTACACCCGGCTGGCCCTCAGGGGTCGGGTGGCTGCCGCCGACGCGGGTGAACTACACCGCTGTGCCCTCGCACTGGTCGCCGGCACTGCGGGAGTGTCGGTCGATTGCACGGAGGCCGAGTATCTCGATGCCTCCGCATTGCAGGTGATCCTCGCCCTCGGGCGGGAGGTCGAGCGGAGCGGTCGGCGATGTGTGGTCACGGCGGGAGCAGCAACGGAGTGTTTCCGCTTGAGTGGGCTGGTCGGGCTGGTGTCTGGGTGAACCTCACGGGGCGGTCGACCATGACGAAGACGGTGCTGGTGGTGGACGACTCCCCCACCCTACGACGCATGTTGACCGACACTCTGCACGAAGCGGGGTACGAGGTCGTACAGGCCATCAATGGGGCCGACGCGCTCGAACGGGCCAACGGGCGGGCGTTTCACTTGGTCATCACCGATTTCAACATGCCGGTGATGAACGGCCCGGCTCTCATCACCCGCCTCCGGGCGACGGCCGCATTCAAGTTTACCCCCATCCTGGTACTCACCACTGAGTCGTCCACCGAGCGGAAGGGAGAGGGGAAGGCGGCCGGCGCGACGGGATGGATGGTGAAACCGTTCGACCCCGATCGGCTCGTGCAAGTCGTACGGCGGCTGGTGCCTTAACGGAGCGTAGTCGTGCGGATCGACCCGGAGAGATACAAGGCGACGTTCTTCGAAGAAGCACGCGACCACCTGGCCGACCTGGAGGGGGCGCTGCTTCGCCTGGACGCCCGCCCCGACGATGCCGAGGCAGTCGATGCTGCCTTTCGTGCTGCCCACACACTGAAGGGCGGAGCCGACCTGGTCGGGCTGGGTCCGGTCGCTCGGTTTGCTCATGGCCTCGAAACCTTGCTCGACCAGTTCCGTGGAGGTCGAGCCGTGCCGCGGCGGGTGCTCGACCTGTTGCTCGAAGCGACCGACACTCTCGCCCGGTTAGTGACCGCCGCCAGCACCAATGATCCCCTCCCGCCTGGAACAGATGGATTGCTCGCTCGCCTGCTTGGTCAGCCCGAACGTGCGCCGTCGGTTGTACCGTCGTCTTCGCCAGTGAAGCCTGCCGGCCTCGAGTACCTCGTCACCATCACTCCACACCCTGATGCATTCCGCAATGGCCTCGACCCGCTCGCGCTGATCCGGGAGGTGCTCGAACACGGCACCGGCGGCGAAGTGCGCGCAAACCTGAGCGGGCTTCCATCGCTGGCCGAACTGGATCCCGAACGTTGCTATCTGAGCTGGTTGGTACGCCTCCACACCGATCAACCGGAGGCAGTAGCCGACGTGTTCGCGTTCGCGCCGGAGATGATTGCGGCGAGCGTCGAGCCGGTTGTTCCACCTCAAGCCTCAACTCCCATCCCGACCCCGTTGCCGTCGTCAACGGCCAACGCCCCTGATCCAGTGCGGCTGGCGGTATTCCTGGTCATGCGGGGCGTACTGTCCGCCGAACGGGCGCTCGACGCACTGCTCCAACACCGTAACGCCCGGCCCCTGATCGGTGGGTTGGCCGTGCAGTGCGGGAAGATCACGGTTGAGCAGTTGTTCGAAACGCTGGCGGGCACCGAGGGTGGGCGGACGTTCGGCCAGGTTGCCGTGAGCCTCGGCTACCTCTCCCAGGCCGACGTTGCCCAGTTGTTGCTTTTGCAGGAACGACAAACCCCACCATTGCATGAAGTGCTGGTGAGCGCGGGGCTGATCTCGCGCGAACAAATGGACACTGAACTGGTCGCCTATCGCGGGGCAGCCAACACTGCCGTAAACCCGCAAGCAGGGTTCAGCGACCTTCCCGAACCGGAGATGCCGCCGCCCCCGGGGGCATCTCTGCTCGAAGAGAACGGGGCGATGATCGCCGAGTTCTGTGGCGAGGCAGACGAACACCTGGAGGTGGCCGACCGCCACTTGCTCACCATCGATGGCCAACCCACCGACGCAGAAGCGCTAAACGCCGTCTATCGGGGGTTCCACACCATCAAGGGTGTGGCCGGTATGCTCGGGCTGGAAGCTGTACAGCGGCTGGCACACGAGGCCGAGAACTTGCTCAACCTGGCACGTGACGGCAAGGTTCTGCTGCAAGGGCGGATACTGGACCTGGTGTTCGGCAGTGTGGACGCTCTCAAACGGCAGGTGATGGCGATTCGTCGGTGGTCGGCGAATGGCGGTCGATTGGAGGAGGATCCTACCCTGCCAAGATTGCTCGCCGACCTGACGGCGGCAGTCAGCGGACGCCTACCGGCAGATCCTCCACCTGCGCCCGAGCCAGTCATGGCAACGGCCCCACAGTCCGCGTCCGAGCCGACGCCGG
>JALOQR010000298.1 GCA_025459365.1 Fimbriiglobus sp. | reverse complement strand
TCCGTCCTGCCCGCCCTCGCCACCCGCGCCGGCGGGGAGGTGGTGGTTGTGCCCGACTGACTGTCTGTCAGTCCTCTCCGATTCCCTTTGGCAGGCTGTTTTTACGCTTCGTGGTTCCCGAGTTCAGAGGATCCCCTTCTGCCACTCGATCTGCCGGGCCAGCCCGGTGTCTAGCCCCGTCGTCGGTTTCCACCCGAGGTGCCGCCAGAGTTTGCTCACGTCCGCGGCTGTTGCCAACTGGTCGCCCTTGCGATCGGGCTTGCGCTCGATTGTTGCCGTTTTCCCGCTGAGGCGTTCGATCTTGCGGATCATGTCCGCCACCGTGGCGATCTCTCCGCCACCGAGGTTGAACGTCTCTCCTGGCATGGCGTGCAGCCCGGCCCGCACCGTGGCCTCGACGCAGTCGTCGATGTAGGTCGCCCCGCGCACTTGCAGCCCATCGCCGGTGAGCTGGATCGGCGTGCCGCTCAGCACCCAATTGATGAACAGGTGCAGGCCCATCTCGGGCCGCTGCCGCGGGCCATACACGCTGAAGAACCGTAGCACCACCGCCGGGATGCCGAACTCCTCCTGATACACCCGCGTCAGGTGCTCGCCGGCCAGCTTGGTGATGCCATAGGGCGAACTCGGCTTGGTCGGCAGTGTTTCATCACCGCTGGCGTACCGGCCGTACACGCTGCTGGTGCTGGCGTACACGAACTTCTTCAGTGTGGGCACGCCTTTCAGCGCTTCGAGCAGGCGGTGGGTGGCGGTCAGGTTGCAGCGGTTGTAGATGTCGAAGTCGATCCAGCTCCGCGTCAGGCCGGGCATGGCGGCGAGGTGGAATACGTATTCGGCCTCGGCGACGGCGTCGGCGAGGTGGCCGTTGGCCAAATCGGTTTCCACGAATCGGAACTTCGGGTGGGCTTTGGCCCCGGCGAGGTTTCGTTCTTTGATCGGCCGGGCGTAGTAGTCGGTGAAGCAGTCGATCCCGACGACGGCGTGCCCATCGGCCAGCAACCGTTCGGCGAGGTGGGAGCCGATGAACCCGGCACAACCGGTGACTACGCACGTCATGGGGCGACCCCTGCGGGAAAGAGGAAAACGTAGCGGGGCGGGGGGCGGGCGGGAAGGTGGAACCGGGCACGGAGATTACTGCGTGTCCGGTTCCAGGGTTGGCACCCGGACCACGAACTGCGTGCCGCACCCTGGCTCGCTGTGGCAGGTGATCTCCCCGCCGTGCGCCTGAACGATCCGCCGGGCGATCGCCAGCCCCAGCCCATGCCCCCCCGGCTTGGTGGTGAAGAACGGGCGGAACAGCTTCGGCAGCAGGTCGGCCGGCACCCCCACGCCGGTGTCGATGACGGCGACCGTCACCGCGTGGCCGTCGGGCCGCACCTGCACCGTCAGCACCCCACCTTCGGGCATGGCGTCCTGGGCGTTGAGCATCAGGTTCAGGAGTGCCTTCTCGAAGAGGTCGGCATCGAGGTGAACGGCGGGCAGGTCCGGGGCGGCGTGGCACACCACTTCCACGTTCTGAATACGGGCGGTCGGGCTGAGGAAATCCGCCATCCGGTTCACCAGTTCGGCCAGGTCGCACCGGACGACGTTCGGGGTATCGACGCGGGCGAACCGCAGGAAATCGTTGGAGAGATCGACCAGCCGGCGGCAGTCGTCGGTCAGGCGTGCGACGCGTTCGGCGGCCCGCCGCTCCCGTGGGGTTTGTGGTGGGTCGAGGTCTTCACCAAGCAGTTGCAGGTTCAGCGACAGGCCGTTGATGTGGTTTTTCAATTCGTGGATGAATCCGCCGGCGAGTTCGGCCAGTTCGAGGTATTGAGCGGAAGACATGGGAATGTTGTAGGGCGGGCGAGCCGGGTTTGGCCCGGCAACCCCCGCCAAGGCTCCACACCCGGCGATGGTCGCCGGGCGGCCCGGCCTACTCGAATTGGGGCATCTTGCCCGCGAGAATGTCGGCTTTCCATTGCTGTTCGAGTGGCCACTCGATGGCACAGGTGCCGAAGTCGGGCATTCGCAGGTAGGCGGTGAGGCGGTCGATGGTCGCCTGAATCATGGCCCGGTCGTGGCGGAAGGGGGGGCCGTGGCTGGGCAACAGGAAGCTGGCGTCGGCGTCCCGCAGGCGGGTCAGGCTGGCGATGAACTCGGGGATGTTGGAGCCGTGGTGGGCGTCGATCACCCCGACTCCACCGTCGGCATAGATGTTGTCGCCACTGAAGATCAGGTGGCCGAGGCGGAAGCTGAGTTGGCCGGCGGTGTGGCCGGGGGTGTGCAGCACCTGGAGGGTCAGTTCGCCCACCTTCACCTCGTCGCCGTCTTTCAGCTTCTTGTCGATCTTGCATCCTGGCATTCGCTCGCTCACCCCCTGAGCGGCGATGACGGCGTAGGTCTGCACCGGTTCGCCCGTCTCGATGAGTGCGGCCGCCTTCGGGTGGGCGGCGGTCTTCGTTCGCAGCCGTTCGCGGGCCGACGCCAATGCCTGCACGTGGTCCACGTCGGCGTGGGTGGCGATCAGCATTTTGCACTTCGAGAGTGGGAAATCCATCGCCCGGATGAGGTCAATCACCTCGTCGAGGGTGTCTTCCATGCCGACGTCGAGCAGAACGTACTCCGAGCCGCCGTCGATCAGGTAGACGTTCACCCCGAGCGGCCGACCGGCGGCCAGGTTCAGCTCGATAACGTTCGGGAACAGATACTTCCGACGGTTCATGAAGCGGGTCCAGGCCGAGTCGAGACGTGTTCAACGTCCATTGTAGCGGGAGCCGGGTGCGACCTCACCCCCACCAGCGTGGATAGCTGACCCGCCCTCTCACCACGGGCATTGCCAGCAGGGCTTCCGCCCGCAACGCCAGTGCCGCTCGGTGAGGTGGGCCGTCTTCATCTACTCTTCGCATTCGGTTCCTAATCTATCTATATCTTTTCATCGCCCCGCTGCCGGCCGGCCGGAGTCTGCCTCGTGTCCCGGATCTACTCGGACATTTTTACCTCCCGCCCGCCGGTCGATCCGGCCGGACACCGGCCGAAGTTTCACATTCGTAACGTCAACTTCTGGTACCCCGGCAAACAGGCGTTGTTCGACATCTCGCTGACGGTGCCCGAACAATCGGTGGTGGCATTCATCGGCCCAAGCGGGTGCGGGAAGAGCACGCTCTTGCGGCTCCTGAATCGGATGAACGACCTGATCGACGGGTGCAAGCGGACGGGCGAGGTGGCACTCGACGGGAAAGATATCTACGGCCCGGAGGTGAACCTCGTCGATCTGCGGCGGCGGGTGGGGATGGTGTTTCAGAAGTCGAACCCGTTTCCCAAGTCGATTTACGAGAACGTGGTGTTCGGCCCACGGGTGGCGGGGGTACGCGACAAGACCCGGCTCGACTACCTGGTGGAACGATGCCTGAAACAGGCAGCCCTTTGGAACGAAGTGAAGGATCGGCTGAACTCATCGGCTCTGGCGCTCTCGGGGGGGCAGCAGCAGAGGTTGTGCATTGCCCGGGCGCTGGCCACCGACCCTGAAGTACTCCTCATGGATGAACCGGCCTCCGCACTCGACCCGAAATCGACCAACGCCATCGAGGACTTGATCGACGACCTGAAGAAACAGTACACGATCGTGATCGTCACCCACAACATGCAGCAGGCCGCCCGTGTGTCCGACTGGACTGCCTTCTTCTACGAGGGGCAGGTGGTCGAGTTCAACAACACCCAGCAGTTGTTCACCAAGCCCGACAAGAAGCAGACGGAAGACTACATCACCGGGCGGTTCGGCTGACCGCTCGGTAGGGCGATCCCCGCCGGGTCCGATCCGCGGCGGGGGTTGCCGACCCGAGGTCGGCTCGCCCGCCCTACCCGGGAGCACCGATGCCGACCCCACGCATCCTCATCATCGAAGACGAACGCGGGCTGGTCCAAACCCTGAGTTGGTACTTCAACCGCGAGGGGTATGAAACCCTCGTCGCGCACGATGGCGTCGATGGCCTTCGCAAGGCTCAGATGCACCTGCCCGATTGCGTACTGCTGGACGTCATGCTGCCGGGGGCTGATGGGCTTACCGTCTGTCGCGAACTGCGGGCCGGCGAACGAACCCGCGATATTCCCATCATCATGATTACCGCCAAGAGCGAAGAGGCCGACCAGATCGAGGGCTTCGCCAAGGGAGCCGATGACTACGTCACCAAGCCGTTCAACAACAAAATCCTCCTCCAACGCGTCAAGGCGTTGTTGCGGCGGGTCGAGGGGCAGGGCGACCCGCACGACGTGGTGGAGTATCTCGGGGTGAAGATCGATCGGGTGCGGCACCGGGTCACCCTCGCCGATCGCAAACTCGAACTCACCCCAACAGAATTCCGCCTGCTGGAGTGCCTGGTGCGTCAACCCGGCCGAGCGTTCACCCGCCATCAACTCATGGACGCGGCCATCGGCGAGGGGCAGATCGTGTTGGAACGGACGATCGACGTCCACATCAAGACGCTGCGAAAGAAGATGGAAGCAGCAGCGGGAAACACCGACGAACTGATCGAGACGGTCCGCGGAGTTGGCTACCGCTTCCGCGAGGGGAAGGGGGAGGTCTGAACCGGACGCTCCGACGGGCCGTGCCCCGGGCATGACCCGCCGGAGCGTCCGGTCAGCATGCGATCTGTTCGGTGGTCGGCTCGCTGTCCGGCCGCGTAGCTGTGGTGCGGCGGCGGAGCCACCCGCCGGCGGCGAGCATCCCGGCCGCCAGCACGATTACCGTTGCCGGTTCGGGCACCGGGGTGAACGTTCCGAGCAGAGTGTACCCGCCCATGTCGTAGTACTTGTTGCCGTAGCTGTCGGTGAACCCACCAGCGCTGCTAATCTCGAGGTAGTAGGTGCCGGCGGTCAGCGAGTTGATGGTGATGTTCTCGAGGTAGTCGCTGCTGTTCGAGATTGCCAGTTGGGTGACGCCGTCGGAGGCGAGCAACCGCAGGGTGGCGTTCAGCGTCCAACCGGGGTTCTCGGTGGTGCCGGAGTTGTTGGTGAAGTACCCCGACTTGAGCGTCGCGTTCAGGTTGCCTGTCAGCCCGTTCTCAACGGTGAACTTGAAGTAGTCCTTGGTGTAGTTGTTTGTACCGATCGGATTCGGGTCGGTGCTGCTCAGCGGGGTGATGATCCCCTTGGCGAGGGTCGAGTTGATGGTGTTTCCGGTGAGGGGCAGGGCGGTGGCAGTGGCGGTCGTGCGGCCGATGCCGGCGTCGAAAAACCCGGTGGTGTTGGTCGCGGTGTTGGTGTACGTCATGCCATTGTTCTGCTGGATCCGAAGGACGTCGTTCTGTGCGGTGTTCGAACTGTTCGAGTTCGTCGCTCCGTGCCGCCAGGTCGAACGATCGGCGTTATACCCGACGCCCATGGTGGGGGAGATACGGTGGCTGCTGAACTGGCCGGCTCCAGTCGTCTGCCCGTTGTCGTACGCGTCCTCAAGGGTGGGTGGCGAACCGGGCGCCCACCGCGCCTGGTGGCTCAGGCCGGCGGCGTGGCCGTTCTCGTGAGCGGCGGCCTCGGCCACAAATTTCGGGAAGCCGTTCCCCAGGTTGTTCGAGAACGTCCAGTTCGTTTTGAACTGGTGGTTATTGGTCGTTTGGCTAGTCTCCCAGAATCCCACGTAGGACACGCCACCGGCTGCGCCGTACCA
>JALOQR010000297.1 GCA_025459365.1 Fimbriiglobus sp. | reverse complement strand
CTGGGCGTACCTGTACGCACGACAAATTCCCGCCGGCGCACCAAATGGCGACGAATGGCCAATCGCCTGACTGCCCGCCGACTACTACACCACTGGCATGCCCTCCTGTGGTCTGTCCATGCTGCGCGCCCCCTCGTTACTCTGGCTGTTCGCCTTGCTGGTGGCCGTTGCTCCGCTCGGTTGCTCGCCCGTTCCGGCCCCAACATCGGCTCCAGTGATTGAACTGAATGCACGGGAACGAGAGTTTATCGCCGACCACCCGACCATCCGACTCATGGTCGATCCGCACTTCGAGCCGGCCGACTTCATCGACGAAAAAGGCAACCACAGCGGCATGGCGGCCGATTTCCTGAGCATGCTCTCTGCTCGCACGGGGCTGATCTTCGAGCCAGTGCCTCTTGATGCCGATGGGCGGCAGGAACTCGACCCGGTGAAGCGGGGGGTGGATGGCGTCGCCCTATCGGCCACGACTCCCAATCGCCTCGCCTTCTACAACATCACCGACACCCTGCTGGAGTTCCCGGCATACATCCTCACCCGACGCGGGAAGGTCGATCATTTCGTGACTCCCTCCGACCTGATGGGGTGGAAAGTGGGGGTCGTTTCCGGGTACGCATCCGAAGAGTATCTGCGGCGGGAGTACCCCAAGCTCACCCTGGTCACCTTCCCGAACACCGACGCCGGGCTGAGGTCGCTCGCCTACGAAGACCAGATCGACGCCTTCATCTCCACTATTCCGGTCAGCACCTGGTGGCTGGAGCAGGAGGGATACACCAATCTGAAAGTTGCCGGTGAGGTGGGGTACATGTACCGCCTCGGCGTCACAAGTCGAAACGACTGGCCGGAATTGCACAGCATCTTGCAAAAGGGCGTCGCCTCGATCACCTACCAGGAGCGGCACACCATCCGTTCGAAGTGGCTCAACGCACCGTATGAGCCGTTCTACCGCAGTTGGCAATTCTGGTCGTGGTTCGTGTCGGCTCTCGGGTCGGTGCTGGCGGTGTCAGCCGGTGTGGCACTCTGGAACTACCAGTTACGGAAAAAGGTGCGGGAGCGAACGGCCGAACTGGCTGCCGGCGAGGCGCTGTATCGCACCACGCTGGAGAACGTATCCGATGCGGTGATGCTGGTTCGGGCGGATCGCACCGTGGCCTACGCCTCTGGCGGGGTCGCGCGGGTGTTCGACCGCGACCCGGCAGCAGTGCTTGCCTCTGCGGGCCTGCCCGATCTCTTCGGCCCCGAGTTCGCTCACCGTGTGGCCGATGAACTGAAGAACGAGGAATTCACCCGCCTCGACGCCGACGGTCGGACCCGGACGCTGTTCGTCACCAGCACCCCGGTGATCATTCAAGATGCGGTGCGGTTGGTGGTCGTTCACGATGTCACCGATCGCACACGCCTGGAGCGACAACTCCGGCAGCAGAAAACACTGGAGACCGTCGGCCTCCTCGCCGGTGGAGTCGCCCATGATTTCAACAACCTGCTCCAGGTGATCGGCGGGTTCGCCGAGATGGCCGGCTCCGACCTGGCCACCGAGGCTGCCCGCAAGCTGTACCTCGGCCGCGTATCCGATGCCACCGGTCGGGCGACCAGTCTTACTCGTCAGTTACTCGCCATCGCCCGTCGTAAACCCGGAGACAAATCCACGGTCGATGTGGGCCGAGTCACCCGCGATCTCCTCCCCCTTCTCAGTGGATTGGTGAGCAAACTGGTCCGGGTGGAGTTCACACCGCCCCCCGTTCCGCTCATGGTCTGCTCCGACCCCACCCAGGTGGAGCAGGTACTTCTCAACTTGCTCGTGAATGCCCGCGATGCCATGCCCGATGGCGGAACCGCAACGGTGGCATGGGACGCGCTGGACCGCACCGCTGAGCAGGTGGCCGGGTTCCCGAACGTGCAACCGGGGCGGTTCGTGCGGCTGCGAGTGACCGACACCGGCACCGGCATCCCTCCGGGGGTGCGATCGAAGATCTTCGAGCCGTTCTTCACCACAAAGGAGGAGGGGAAGGGGACGGGGCTAGGGCTGAGCGTGGTGCTCGGCGTGGCGCAGGACGCCGGGGGGTATGTCGATCTGCAAACAGAAGAAGGGAAGGGGACAACGTTCGAGGTGTTCTGGCCGGCGGTCTGATCGCTGACGTTTTCATCACGCCAACATGGCCAGCCATACCTCCCGCACGCCTCCTGTGTCGGAAGTGTCGCCGCTTGGGTGTCAAACTTCCGTTCGGTGATCGGGGCGGTGTCGCTCGGTCACCCCCCCCTCTCTGCCACACTGCCACCTGCCACACACATACCCCCCCCTCGGCCATTCTCACCCTAAGTGTTGTGCCGATCAGCCTTTAGCTCCAAACGACCGCTGCTCCCAATCCCGGATAGCCCCCAGTTAAGTCTAAATCATATCTGCTAGCGAAAGATTGTGCTAGCCATCGGGATCAGCGTTCGGCACACCCACGCCGGCCAACGACTTCCGACGCACACTCCGCACAGCAGGCCACTTCGCCCCAAGTCCGAAATCTGAACGTCTGATGAGACGTTCGCCGAGCCGTTCGGATGGACTGCCCGCTGCCCGACCTGAAGCTGCTCGATTGAGAGGCAGAGCGACCCCCTTCCCACCCGTTCAACTGCTCCCTCGATTTTTCTCGCTCTGTTGTTGACAGTATATTCGCTCGCAGTTACGATCCCACACCATGAGCGGTGAACTTTCCACCTCCGCGCACGATTCCTGGCGATCGCGGGCTGCAGCCGGCCTCGTCGGGGCGTATTTCCTCAGCGCCGCCGGGCTGAAACTGGCGACGGGTGGGGCTGTGACGGTGGGGGGGGCGCAACGTATGCACCGGCCTTGCAGTTCCTGGCGGTGCAGGTTGAAATCGTCCTCGGGGCGTGGCTGATCCTCGGTTGGTTGCGAGTTTCAGCGTGGCTGTCGGCCTGCTCACTCCTCGCGGTGCTGACGTCCCTCAGCCTCCTCAGCGTCCTCCGCGGGCAGAGCGACTGCGGTTGTTTCGGCAGCCTGAAAGTCCACCCCGGCGTCACGGCGGCGCTGAACCTCGTCACCCTCGGGCTGCTCGCCGTCTTCCGACCAAAGTTCCGCTGGGCGGAGAGCCGGGGTTCGCTGATCGCCGTGGGTTTGCTGGCAACGGTGGCCGGCGGACTGGCGTGGACGGCCACCGGACCACTGGGTGACAAACTACTGGCAAAGATTCAGGGGCGGACGGTCGCCCTGAAATCGAGCGTGATCGACACCGGTGAAGAGAGCGAAGGTACGGTGAAGCGGCTGGCGGTGACGGTGGTGAACACCAGTTCGCGGGACGTGCGGCTGATCGGCGGCAGTGTGAGTTGCAGTTGCACGACGACGCAGAACCTGCCCGCCACGGTGCCGGCGGACGGCGAACTGACGGTCGAGATCGAGTTGAAGTTCCGCGGCACGCCCGGTCAATTCGAGCATCGCTTCGAGTTCTTCACCGACGACAAGAAACAACCGAAACTGAGCGGTGTGATCGCCGGCCGCGTGGCCGCAACACCGCCGTAACGGACCATCGCCTCCGGGTGGTCCGGGGGCGGGGAGTGTGCCACCCCTCAGGCACAGAGACGGAGGTTCTCATGACCCAGTTCTTGAACCTGGCCTCGAAGGCCCTGGCGGTCGTCGGCGTGCTCACGCTGATGTACGCGAACTTGGAGGCATCTACGTCAAAAGTTGCTGCTGGGAACACCTATCCGGATCAAAGCGGCGGACATCTTCTTACCCCTTGCGTCATCTATATATCCGGCTACGGACCCTCGCCAGGGAACAAACCAATCCTCGGGTGTGCATGGGGTTGGTGTGGTTTTGCACAGTTCTGCTGCACCGGCCCCGGTCCCAAGCCGGATAGCGGTGGTCAACTCTGGTGCTGCTGGACGATCTGCTGAACGCCTCCATACCTTCGTGTGTGTCTCCCACTCGGAGGCACACCTCCCTTAAGTCGTTTTTTCTTGCAAACGGTGCCCGTATGAAGATAGCGTTACGTGCATTGCGACTTCTTCGCACGCCTCTCAATTGCGTTGCGGTGCTGTTGGCGGCAGCTTTTTCGAATGCCCAAGATTTACCACTAGATCAGACAGTAAAGGAGATTCGGGCTGCGCAAGAAGCTCTACGGTTGGCAGAAACGCAACTCAAGACCTGGAAATGCACAGCTGATTCTACTCGTGGAGGTCGAGCAAATACCGGCCCTGTTGCGTTCACCATCAAGCGGCACCAAAACTGCGAACTCGGAATTGCGAAGCAAGGGCGAATGGTAAAAAATGATTCAGAGGTCTTTGCCATCGAACAGATTCCTATTAGCAATTTTTGGGTTGTTAATACATACCAAAAAAGCAATCTTGATATCCAGTGGAAATCAATGAATCGCGATCGCAGTTTTGTATTTTATCCTCTGCAAGCAGTAGAGGATCAGTGGACATGTCTCGACGTGATGAACGATTCGACGTTCACAGCAAAACAGGCTCGAAAAGTAGGCGATAATCGCGTTGAACTCGACTATGAGTACGACAGGCCTGCCGACGCCAGGGCGACGGCGAGGGGGCGGCGAACCGGGACGTTGACCTTCGCAACCGATCTTGATTGGGCAATTGTTCGGTCGGTGGCACAAACCCAACCGATACCCACCGTAGGAGCGACAGATATCGATTTGGGGACGATTGATTCTACTATGATTCGCAATGTGATAAAAAGTGGCCAAACCTTGATTGTAGATTCAATAACATTTGATTATAAATTTTCTAAGACATCGCAATTTAATTGCAAAAATACATATACATTTATTTTTGATGAATCTATTCCTGTCGATCCTTCTGAGTTTACTCTTGCACACTATGGGGTGCAGGCTCCTCAATACGAGGTTTATGAAGACCGCCCAATGCTCAACTGGCTTGTTTGGGGGATAGTGGGCCTCGCATTCCTTGCTGTGTCCATCTTTTTCGCCTGGCTTGTCCGCCGCAGACGGATATCAACCCGTGGGTGACAATATGCAGTACCGCCATGCATTCACACTCGTTGAGCTGCTGGTGGTGATCGCCATCATCGGCCTCCTCATCGGCCTTCTCCTGCCCGCCGTGCAGGGCGTGCGGTCTGCTGCCGCCCGCATGAGCTGCCAGAATCACCTGAAACAACTGGCCCTCGCTGGCCACAACTACGAGGCGGCCCGCGGAGTGCTGCCGCCGGGGATCATCCCACCACCCGACCCCCTGTTCGCCCTGAACGTCCATGTCGCTCTGCTGCCGTACATCGAGCAGGACCCGATCTACCAGCAAGCGCTGGCCGACTGCCGCAACTTGCCGATCACTCACCTCGCCCCACCGCACGCCGGGTTGAAAACGCTGGTGAAGCTGTACCAGTGCCCGGCCGACGACCGGCAATCGTGGCTGCACCGCACGAGCAAAGGAGATGTCGTCGCGTTGACCGGCTATCTCGGAGTCTCCGGTCTGGGCGCCGACGCACTGACCCGGCCGTCCGGTGTGATCTACGGCGGTTCCACCACCCGCATGACGGACATCCGCGACGGGTGGTACATGGGGTACGCGGCGGTCGTGAGCGAGCCATTCCTACCGGTGCGGGCACTCCGCGGCTTTCCCGAAGGGAGCACGCTCGGTGCCCCCTACGCCGCCTGCCCGCCGGGGCCGTATGCGTTCGCCAACGGCGACCTGACGAGCGTGTGTCACGCCTACCACTTCTGGAGCCGGCACCCCGGCGGGGCGAACTTCGCCTTCGCCGATGGGTCGGTCAAGTTCCTCCGCTACTCCGCCGACTCCGTCCTGCCCGCCCTCGCCACCCGCGCCGGCGGGGAGGTGGTGGTTGTGCCCGACTGACTGTCTGTCAGTCCTCTCCGATTCCCTTTGGCAGGCTGT
>JALOQR010000039.1 GCA_025459365.1 Fimbriiglobus sp. | reverse complement strand
AGTGAGAGACGGCTACTGTATGAACACACCTTGCCCCCCGGCCCCCCTCTCCGGGGTCGGTCGACTGTTGGGTATCAAACGCGTGTTTGGTGATCGGGGAAAGCCTCGCACCGTGGGCCCGGTTCGACCCCCCCCTCTCTGCCACACTGCCACCTGCCACACACATACCCCCCCCTCGGCCACCGCCACCGTAAGTGTTGTCCAAATCAGCCTTTCGCTCAATTCGGCCACTCGGCCAATGGGCGACTGACAGGGGGCGAGGGGTGAGGTTTCGGTCTTATCCTAAATCGAACAACACTACTTCGCCATGCTCGACACCCGTCACCTCGATCGCCTCGCCCTCCACCGCCGCGGCATCGCCGGCGGTTAGCCGGTGGCCGTTCACGTCGGCCGCCCCGGTGGCGACGTGCAGCCACACTCCGCGGCCGGCTTTCGCCGCATAGCTCAGCCTTGTGCCCGCCTCCACCTTCGCTGTGGACACCAGCACGTCTTGGCGAACCGCCAAACTCCCGTCCCGGCCGTCCGGCGACACGGTCAGCGTCCACCGCCCGGCCGCCGCATCCGCGAACGACTTCTGCCCGTAGCGGGGCGTGTGCCCCTTCTGGTCCGGCACGATCCAGATTTGCAGCAGGTGCACAAGGTCGGTAGTGCTGTGGTTGAACTCACTGTGCGCGACGCCGGTGCCGGCACTCATGTACTGCCACTCGCCGGGGCGGATGACCGACCCGTTGCCCATGCTGTCCTTGTGCTCCAACTCGCCGCTCAACACCCAGGTGACGATCTCCATGTCGCGGTGCGGGTGGGTGGGGAAGCCCCCGCCGCCGGCGACGATGTCGTCGTTGATCACCCGCAGCGAGCGGTAGTGGTGGTGCGCCGGGTCGTAGTACTCGCCGAAGCTGAACGTGTGCCAACTTTGGAGCCAGCCGATGTTAGTCTGCCCGCGGTCGGTGCCCTTCCGGATCGTGAACATGGCCGAAGCCCTGATGGGGTGACGGCAAGGTCCGGGCCGTCATGCAACCATACCGGCGGGCGGGAGGGGCATTACAAAGCAGGAGTTCACCGCAGAGGGCGCAGAGAGCGCCGAGAAAAGACAAGTGAGAGTTGGGACGAGAACGGATCTCTCATCTCCTGTCTTTCTCCGCGCTCTCTGCGCCCTCTGCGGTGAATCGTCGTCTCACACCCCGGCCACCCACGCCCCGTGGAAGCCGTAGGGCACCCGCGTCGGCAGGTGGATGCGAGCGACTGGCTTGGCGGTCATGTCGGCGGCGTCCATCACCAGCAGTTCGCTCTTGTCCGCCGCCTTGTCGTACACGAACGTCAGCAGCCAGCCGTCGTCTTCCCCCTTCGCGTCTGGCTTCGGCACGAACACCCCTTCCCCGCCGAACCGCCCGGCCCCGTAGGTGTGGTCGGTGAACTTGCCTGTCTTCAGGTCGAGCTTCCGCAGGCCGTCGAAGAAGTCGCCCTCGCCGTACCCGACGTACCCGTACCGCACCTCTTTGCCCACCAGCGTGTCGTTGTGCCGGGGGAACTCGGCGGCGAAGTCGTGCAGCGGGGTTTCGGTGAGCTTGTCGGTCTTCAGGTTGAGCGTCCACTGGTACGGCACGCTCACGTTCGGCGTCTTGTCGTCCTCCTTCTCGCCGAAGGTGAGCACGCCGGGGAACCGCGGGTACCGGCAGCCGATCACGGTAATTTCGTCGCCGCTCTCCCAGGCGTTCAGCAGGTGGAAGGCGAAGGCGGTCTTCGCCTCGAACGTCTTCGGCTGGCCCTTCCCGTCCCGCGGCACCACTACCCACCGGGTCGGCTGGGCCTTGTCGAAGAACCACGGCGACCCGCCCTTGAGCATGCGGGCCATGTCGAACGTCTGCGGCCACGCCGGGAACAGGGCGTACTTCGGGGTGACGACGAAATCGTGGATCATCGCCGGCTTTTCGAGCTTCACCGGCACCGTCGTCACCCACTCGCCCTTCTTGTTCAGCGTGCCGAACAGCACCAGTGGGCGGTTCGGCACGTACCCGAAGAACAGCAGTTCGCCGGTGACGGGGTCGATCTTCGGGTGGGCGGTGAACGGCTGCTTCACCTTGCCGCCGAAGGTGGTCGGGCCGACGGTGTCGAGATCGGGCAGTTTCAGTTCGTAGGGTTCGGCAATCTCGTACAGGGCGAGCAGTTTGTCGGCGTGGTACACCAGCGCGGTGTTGGCCGGGTTCTTGTATGGGTTCTTGCCGCCGGCCAGGTCTTTCAGGTCGGGCATGTCGAGGATGCCGCGGTACAGCGCCTTGCCTGCCTTCTTCTCGTCGGTGTACTTCTCGGTGCGGATGAAGCGGTTGCGGTAGCTCGCCTTGCCGTCGCGAATCCGCACGCCGTGCAACATCCCGTCGCCGTCGAACCAGTGGTAACTGCTGATCGGGTCGAACTGCGGGTTCGGGCCGTTCCGCACGAACATCCCTTCGAGGCCCTTCGGCAGTGTGCCGGTGACCTTCAGGTTCTCCTCGGTGAACTCCTCCCGCACGGGGGCGAAGTTGCCTTCGAGGAAGGGGCTGTTCACCTTCTTCTTCGGGGCGTCGGCGGCGAACGACCGCAAGCCGGGGTGAACGAGCGCAGCAGCGGCAACGGCGGACTCGGCCAGGAAACGGCGACGGGAACGAGACATGGGAGCACTCCAGGGCGACGCGGTGAGTGTAGGCGTCCGCCATGTCGCCGGCCCCGTTCGGGAAACGCCTTCGCCGAGAGCACCCGGGCCGGGTGTCACCCCGCACCGATGGCGGCTTCCAGGTCGGCGGCGATCTTGCGGCGGATGGCGAATTCATCGGCGTCCAGCCAGCGGCGGACGGCCGGGCCGAGGTTGAACTCGTCGGTGACGACGGCGGAGATGGCTCGGTCGATCAGTTCGAGTGGGGTGAGGGCGAAGTAGCGGGCCGTGCCGCCGGCGGTGGTGACGCGGCCGAGCCGCTGGAATAGCTCCTCCAGCCGGCCGAGAGCGAGCCGCGGTGGAGCATGGGCGAGAGCAGCGACGTACTCGAACGCGGCCGCGGTGCGCTCGCGTTCGTCCGGGATACCCGCGACGAAGAGGCGATCGCGTGCGGCATCGAGCAGCACCCAGCCGGCTTCGTCTCGCCCCATGACAAACCAGCCGATGGGGCGGTCGGCGGTGGCACCGGCCAGTTCACCGGCAAGTTCGGTCAGGCCGAGTTTCCGCAATGTGGCGAAGAGTTCCGGCAGTTGGGCGCTGGTGGCCGCTTTCACGACAGGATCGGTGAAACGATCGAGGAGGAAGCGGGTGAACGCGCCGAACCCGCCGTTCAGGTCGTAGCGCAGGGCCAGTCGGCAGGCGGCGAGTACGAGGCGTTCGGTCAACCGCTGGAGGTAGGCCGACGGCTCGGTGTGCGGGTCGAAGGCCAGCCGAACCGCCTCGGGGAGCAGTTCAATGGCCCGCGGGAGCAGAATCATCAGGCGATCGGCGGTGCGGTGCGGGTACTGCACCGGGAGTTCAGCCGCGATGAGCAGAACGCGGGGCAAGGTGGCGGCAGTGGGGTCGGCGGCGGCTTCGGTGAGCAGGGCCACCACCGGATGGGGGTCCGGGTGGCGAGCGAGGCGGTCGAGGCGATGGGCGAGGGTATCGTGGCCGAGCAGCGGGGCGAGGTCGTGGCCGGCGTAGGGATTGCCCGCCGGGTGCGGAGACAAAATCCGCGAGCGTTCACAGAGCTTGAGAGTCGCGTAACCCCCGTCGTCGTCCTCACGGTGGGCCGCCGATTCGCCGTCGTGGGGCTGTTGCCCGCGGCCATGTCGGGCATCGCGGATGCGGGCCTGGAAGCGAGCGAGCAGGGCGGCATGGACGCCCGATTCCGACCGCCCGACGCGGGTCAGTGTTCGCTCAGCCTGGGCGGCAAGGTCGTCGGCGGCGGTGCGTTCTCCGAGCCGGCTCAGTCCCCAGGCGAGCATGAGGTCGGCGTAGGCGGCGGTTGGCCGGGGGTCGGGGTCGAGGCCAGCCGCGGGCAGACGGACACCGGTGGGCAAACGAAACAGCCACTTGTGCATCGGCTCGCGGGCGTGCAGCAGCCAGTCGCGGGCGGCGCGGAAACGGTCGCCGTCGAGAGCACCGTGAAAGCGGAGAAAGGCCGGAGCATCGAGGTCAAGCGACGGGCCATCGGTGGAAAGGCGTGCGAGCAGGCGATCGCGGCAGCGAGCCAGGGCGAGCGGATCACCACCCACCGCCCGCGCCGCGGCCAGGCGAGCGAGCCAGACGGCCCGAAGGGGGAGTTCATCTTCATGGGCATCGAGGGTGCGGAGCAACTCGGGCAAACGCTCCACCTCGGGGTGCGGGTCGGGAGCGAAGCCGATGTCGGCGATGAGTGCCGCGGCCAGTCGGGGGCCGGGCTTCGGGTGGCGTTCGGCCCGCACCCACTCGGCCAGCCAGTCGGGGTTCGGCGGGTCGCGGTCCCACAGGGCGTTCACCCAGCAAAGGGCAGCATCGGCCGGCTTGCCCGTGTCGGAGGTCGCGGCGGCCAGTTCCGCCCAGAGGCTGGCCGATGGTTTTTCGACAACCGCCTGCTCCAACCGGCGGCGTCGGGTGTCGCGGTCGGGTGTGGTACGGGCCGCCGGGGTGATTACGCGGCTCGACTTTCGCTCCCCCTTTCTCACCGGCTTCACCGGCTCGGGCTTCTTCCCACCCAGCAGCCGGTCGGCCAGTCGAGCGATCCACGAGGTCGAGATTGCCGCTGGCAGGGCGGGTGGCGGGCCGATCGGCAGTGCGGGCGGCGGTGGTGGCGGTGGTGGCAAGTCGATGGCTCGCACTTCGGCGAACGACAGTGGGCTGTCACCGATGTGCCAGGTGGCGAGCGGGCAGGCACGCGGTGCGGCGTACTCGACCAACTCGGCCAGTGGGCGGAACGCCGCAGGGGGAAGGCGGTGAACCACGGGCGAACCATTTCGGCCTTCCACACACACCCACTGCCTCGGCGTGAGGTTCAGCAACTCGGCGAGGCGGTCGGGGCGGGGCATCGGCGTGAGAATTTCACCCGCCGGCAAGAACAGACCACCGAGCAGCGGGTGCGGCACAAACCCCCGGAACGGCCCCGGAAGCAGCGGCACCTTCCCGCGGCTCGCTGGCTTCGCCCACAGTCGTCGCACGCCATCGGCCTCCGTTACCGCGAACCCGAAGCGAGACAAAACCCGCTCATCGGTGCCGCGGAACAACTCGGCGAGGTCTTCGGGCGAGCCATCGAACGCCCAGAGCGATTCGGGGACATCGGCCGGGTGCTTGCGGAGTTTCACCGGCACGCGAACGGCGGGGGCATCCACCAACGCGGCACGAAAGCCCGGCTGCGGATGGGTCAGCGGGAACACCTCGGCTGGTTCGAGGAACACCGGCGCGGCAATGACGCTCCACTCGTTTGGCGGATCGACGAAGGCAAAGTGCCCCTCGTGGACTGAGAGGGAACCGGGCAGGGGGTGCGACCAGCCGTGCCGAACCCAGACGCCGGCGGCCTCCTCGTGGTAGGCGACGACCCCCGGCTGATCGAGTAGGTGAGCCGGCAGATGCGAGAGCAGTGCCAGAGCACGCGGGCGGTCGGGGAGGAAGCGGACGGGCTGCGGGTGCAACCGCGCGGCGGCAGCAACGAACTCGGCCAGGCGGTCGGACGGTAGGCGGACAAGCAACGGGCCAACAGGCGGGGTGGGATCGACCCGAAGCGGGAGCGGGGCTGCCCAGCATGGGAACGGGCTTGGGATAAACCCAGGCGGCGGGGCGTGCGAGCGGACGCCGATGCGGGCGAGTGCGGCCAGCAATTCGGCCGACGCCGGGCGGGCCGGGGTGAGCCAAAGTTCGCCGCTATCGCCAGCCCCGGCGGCCACCGGCCCGCGGGCAATCACCGGTGGGATCACCCCGGACGCCAGGGCCAGCCGCAGGGCATCGGCAGACGGAAACAGGAGGGCCGACATGGTGTTTACGATAGCACGCGATCACAGCCCGCTGCCGGCGAGTACCGCCCGCATATCGGCGTGGATGCGGCGGCGGACGAGGAATTCGTCACCCTCCAGCCACCGCCGGCCGGCGGTGCCGAGGGCAAAATCGTCGCTCACCACGGCCAGTACCACCTCCTCCACCACGTTCAGGTGCAGCCGCGAGTAGAACGGTGCCGTCGTGAATGAGTTGGTGATCTTGTGCGGGTCGATCTTGCGAAACAACTCGCCGATCCGTTGCAGCCCGCTCTCCGCCGATCCCTGCCCCACCGCCGCGATGTACGCCGTCATCAGCCGGCTGACTTCGAGCAGTTGCGGCTTGCCGCTCGGTGTGGCGAGCAGTTCGTTCCGCGCCTCGTCGAGGATCGGCGCGGCCTGCTCCGCTAGCCCGAACGCCAGCCACCCGCCGGCGATGTTCAGCAGCGTTTGGAGGGCTTTGAGCCATTGCTCCGGCCGTCCGTTGCACTTCGCTTTCAGGTCTTTCATCGACCCACGGCCGAGCACGGCGGTGTACAGCTTCCGCAGGAGGCGGTCGATATCGTCGCGGAGGCCGAGCTTCCGCAAGCTGCGAATGCACGAACCGCAGACCTCGTTGATCAGTTCGTGCTGGGTGTCGTCGGTGCGGGCCGCCACCACCTCTACGAATGCATCGACCAGTTGACCGACCAGATCGCGGTGGTCGAAGTGCCCGGCCAGGAACAGCCCGCGTTCGAGCAACAGGGCATGTTTCTTGTGCATCTCGGGCATCTGCGGGAAGGTCTGCCGCAAGGCGTCGGGCACCAACCGAACGAGTTCGGCGGTGAACGCCCCACCGCACCGCCCGGCCAGGGGCAAGCACTCATACAGGACGACGAACTGCCGTTCGGTCATCGGTTGCGGGCGGCGAACGTCTCCCTTCCCTTCTCGCTTGTAAATCTCGCGGATGCGCGACATCAGCCGGCCGGGGTCGCGTTCGGCGGCCAGTTCGTGCAACTCCCTCTTCAGCCCACCCTCATGATCGACGGTGTACTTCTTGTAGGGATCGAGGCGTTCGAGCGGTTCGAGCAGCTTCGATTGCTGTTGCATTCGGGTGACGACGTAGTGCGCCTCTCCGTGCGGGCTGTTCGACACCCCGCGGGCCTTCTTGTTGATTTCGTCGAGTTCCTCGTACAGCGCCGCAGGCAACCGGCTCGACAACGACTGACCGCTGGTCGCCTGATCCACGCGGTGCTTGAACGCCTTGAACAGAAACCGCGACGCGATGCCCACCTTGTTGTCGGCGGGGATTTTCTCCATCGTCGCCCGTGCCGCCTCGACCAACCTCACCGCCTGTTGAGTCTCGCCCAGCTTGGCCAGCCCGTAAGCGAACAGCAGATCCACGTAAGCAGTCGTGGGGTTGCCTTCTGTCTGCGTGACGACCAGACCTGCTTTCGCTCCTACCTCGGCCCACTTGCGGATCAACTTGTGCAACTCGGGTGCTTCGTCGCGCACATGTCGCACGCGGTCGCTGTCGTCCATGCCGGCGGTGCGCAGGAAAAACGGCAGATCCATCTCCGGGTTTAGCCCGTGTTCGAGCAGACGCTGGAGCAGGCGGTCGCGGATGCGAGCCATCCCGAGTACGTCGGCCCCGCTGAGCCGGGCCAGGCGGGTTGCGGCGAGCCATGCCACCCGCACCGGCAACTTCGGCTCGTTGGCCTCGATGTACTTCTGCACTTTGGGCAAATCGGCGAGCAGCCACGCCGGGGGCGGCTCCTGGTGGGCCAGGGCGAAGACCGCCACCGCGAACTGCCGGGCCTCCCCCTGGTGCGGATCGGCTTTGCTCAGCCGCTGGGCGAAGTCTTCCCGAGTGATTTCGCCCCCATTCGCCGGGAACTCGCTGGCCGCCCAGCCGCGGATCATCGCCGGCTCGGCTTCGTCCTGTTCCCAGACGGCGTTCGCCCAGCACAATGCCGCTTCGCTGGTATCGCCCGCCCCACGGTTGGCGATCGCCAGTTCGGGCCACAGAGCGAGCCGGTCGGGGTGATCCAGTTCGCCGTCGACCGTCAGAAACTGCTTCTGCAACTCTTCGCGTCGCGCTTTCCACTCGTTCGGCTTCTTCTGCTCGGCCTGGATGGCGTACTCCACCTGGGCAGACGGTTCGTCGTCCTTCTTCGCTGTTCGCCGGCTTCCCTCTTTGGGGGCGGAGATTGGGTCGTTGTCCTTCTCGCTCTTCGGGCGATCTTTCGGCCCTTTGGTACCGGGGTCTTTCGGTTTCGGCTGTTTGTCGTCGCCGCACACGAATCCACCGAAGTCGAACCGGGTCGATTCCACCCACTCCTGAAGCGGGGCGTGGGCGGTTTCGATCACATACTCCACCCAGTCGTCGAGCGGGTGGAACGACGAGTCAGCCACAGTCTCGGGTACGAAACCACCGTCGCCCGTCGGATGGAGCCACACCACTGCATCGAGGTTGTCGGCCAGCAGGCTACGCACGGCATCTCGCCGCAACTGCGGATGCAGGCGAGTGCCGACCGGGATGAACAGATTGGGCAGCGAGCTATGCGACTTGTACGCGGTGGCCTTGCTCAATTGCACCGCAGGCGGCATTCCGCGGGTGTGACTCACCCGCAGCACTACCACCTTTTCGCCGGAAGGGGCGTTGGCGACGGCGAACTTGAGGCGGTGAGTCAGTCGGTCGTCGGCTTCCTTCACGAACTGATCGAGTTGATCCACCCCATCGCCCCGAAGTACCCATAAATCAGGGGCATCGGCGGCGTTGCCGGGTGCCAGCTTGAGCGGCACGTTCAGGCGTGCGAAGTTCTCGGCCGGAGTCCACTCCACTGGCGGGTTCGGCAGAGTGAACTGGAGCACATCGTACACGTCGGTGAACGGTTGCTCGGGCAAGTG
This sequence comes from Fimbriiglobus sp., assembly GCA_025459365.1. GTDB lineage: Bacteria > Planctomycetota > Planctomycetia > Gemmatales > Gemmataceae > JALHQU01. The sequence goes on along the minus strand of JALOQR010000039.1, from coordinate 10,863 downwards.
GATCCAGTGCCGTTCGCTGCGGATCAGAACGGTGGCGTCGTCGGGGAGTTGGATCTGCCCGGCGAAGGGATGGGTATGACCCACCTCGACCCACACGCGGGGGGCCTGCTCCACGTAAGCCCGGATCGGTCCACCCGTGCCGGCGGCCAACTGATCCAGCGCCCGGAGCAGCGTGTAGTACGGCGGACCGATGACGCGGAGCAGCACGCGGCGGTCGGCCGGATCGTGAGCGGACGCGACCCAGCGGAAGCTCTGCCGGTCGTTGCCCAGGCGGATCATCTCACCGACGATGGCGGGCAGGTCTTCGGCCGAGGGCAACTCGAACAGCACCGGGGCTTGACTGCTCAACTGCGGCGGCGTTCTGTCCTTGGTCGTGGGGATGACCTGAAGCCAGCACGACACTTGCTCCGGCTCGCCAGGCAATGCCTTCACCGTCGCGACGCCAAGCTTGCTGAGTTCGCCCGCCGCTTTCTTGGCCAACTTGTGCGGTGTGTCGATGAAAATACGGCCGTCGTCGGTGAACACGACCCCCGCCGCCGACAGGGTGACGTCCGTCGGCAACATGGTGCTGGCGACCACCAGGCGGAAGGTATCGGCGTTCGGGAAGCAAAGGATCATGATGGGTGCTTGGCTGAGTGAAAGCGGCACGCGGATGACGCGGATTCCAGCGAGGATCAACGCGGATGAAGACACAGATTTTGTCTGTTCTGATCCGCGACCATCCGCGCTGGAATCCGCGTGCCCTCGGATTGTTACTTACCACCCTGCGCCGCCTTCTCCCGCTGCCCCTCGTTCGGCTGCTGGGCCGGCTGCACCGGCTGCACGTCCCCCTCGCGGGTGATGATCACCTCGCCGAGGTCTTCCGGCTTCAGCCCTTTGCCCACCAGCTTTTCGACCAGCCGGCGGTGCATCTCCTCGTGCTCAATGGGCAGCGCGTCCGGGTCGCTGTCCAGTTTGACGATGACGTTCTGCCGGCCGGTTTCTTTGTCCCGCCGCAGGATGATGATCATTTCGGCCACGTTATTTGTCTCCGGTGGCGGGCTTCGCCTTTTTCGCGGCAGGCTTCTCGGCCGGCTTGTCCACTTTATCGAGCGGGGTGGTTTCTTCCGGCGTCAGCGGGGCCACGCCGATCTTCTCGAACTCGGCGGCGTATTTCGCCCGCACCGTTTTGATGATCTCGGCCACGCGGGCCGGCTCGATGGTCTTGTCCTTCACCAGTTCGTCGCGAATGGCGATCAACTCGTCTTTGTGGTCGGCCAAGATCTTCGCCGCTTTTGCCTGGGCCTCGGCGACGATGGTGTTGATCTGCCGATCGATGCTTTCGGCCATCGTACCCGAGATCACTTCGCGGTCGCCCTTTTCGTCGCGGAACACCCGGAGCGGGGCCGCGAGTTGGCTCATGCCGCACACCTCCACAATCATTTTCGCCAATTGCGTGCCGCGGTACAGGTCGCCACTCGGGCTACCCATCCCGCTCGCCCCGGTGGACACGTCGCCAACGAGCAACCGTTCGGCCTCGATGCCGCCGTACAGCACGCAGAGGCGGTCGAACAGTTCCGCCCGGCTGTAGCCCACCTTCCGCGTGTCGTCCTTCTTGTACCCGGTGTAGAACGGTGCCCACGGCATCTCGCTCTGGATTGTTACCCGCTCGGGCGGCGGGTGGTGGGGGCAGAACAGTGAGCAGACGAAGTGCCCGCCTTCGTGGGTGGCCACCATCACCGCGTCCTTGTCGGTGAGTTCCACCTTCTCCTCGTACTCGTTGAACCCGCGTTCCACTTCCTTGGGAGTGGTCGGGCCGTCGATGTTGTCTCGCAGGCGGATGCGGGCAACGCTCCGGCAGAGGGCGTTCAGGTGGTCGCCGCTGAACGGGGTGCCGGTGTTGGTCATGAAGTTCTCGCCGGTCCGCCGGACGGCGTAGTCCATCGCCTCGTCGGTCATCTGGAGTTTCATCTTGCGGTCGTAGATCTTCAGGATCTCGCGGCGGTCGTCGTCCTCGGGGTACGGGATGTGGAGGTGGAACTCGAACCGGCCGGGGCGGAGCAGGGCGGGGTCGAGGCTCTCCACGAAGTTCGTCGTGCCGACGATGAACACCAGTTCTTCCTTGTGGAAGCCATCCATCTCGGTGAGCAGTTGGTTCACCATGCTGTGCTCGACGCCCGAGCCGGTGAACGTGCCGCGGCGGGTGGCGAACGAGTCGAGTTCGTCGAACACGATGATCGCCGGGGCCGACTGCCGGGCCTTGTGGAACACCATGCGGAGGTTCTCTTCGCTCTCCCCCACCCACTTCGACTTCAATTCCGGGCCAGACACGATCGTGATCGCGGCACCGATGGCGGTGGCGATGGCCTTGGCGAAGAACGTCTTCCCGGTGCCGGGCGGCCCCCAGAAGATCATCCCCTTCGGCAGCAGGTCTTCCAGCCGCGAGATATCCTCGGTGTTGGTGCTGTTGTCTCGCTTGGTGAGCACGTCGAGGATCTCTTGCTTCAACTGCTTCTTCGTTTTGGCGTATCCGCCGATGTCGCGGTCGAGGTCCACGTCCGGGATTTCCATCTCGCCCGAGAGGGTGGCGTTGCGGAGTTGGCGGAACGCCTGCTTCGGGTCGGCCGGGTAGTCCTCGCCTTCGAGGGTACTGAGCAGCTTCCGCAACCGCACGGCGTTCACCCCGGACACGTACTTGTACAGTTGCCACGGGTTGAACTGCCGCCCGAACTTGCGGCTCTCCCGCTGGGTGATCAGCCCCCGCAGGCGGTTGCGGCCGATGCCGAGCAGGCTCATGCGATGCGGGAACAGGTTCTCGATCACCTTCGGTAGTGGGAACGACGGATCCTTGAACCCGAGCCAGACGAGTTCGGGGTTCTCGTACAGCAGCGGGATCACTTCCCGGGCTTCGCCGGTCAGCCCGCCCTGACTGGTGGTGAGCAGGTCGAGGTGTGGGAGCACGACGACGCGGCGGTCCACCGCCCCGCGCACTGCTTCGCGGAGGTGGGCGATCATGGTGCCGATCAGCCCGACCGGCATCGGCCCTTGCTGGTCGGCCTCGCGCGGGCGGCCGTCGAGGTAGATGCACCGCAGGTTGCGGTCCCGCAACCGCGAGCGCACGTTCATGAACAGGTGCGGGGCGAGTTCCTTCTCGCACTCGACCAGCACCGGCAGGCCGCGGACGAGGAACCCCGCCACCTCGGCCATCTCGGCCGAGTACGCGGCCTCGATCGCCTGGGTGGTGTCCAGGGCGGACGGCAGGTCGGTTTCTTGGATGACGGTGGACATGAGCGGTTCGCCGGCCCCTTCGGGGCGGGGTGGTTTGATGGTCTCACTTCCCAGGGCGGCCGCCCTGGGCTACATCCGACGGCTGCTCCGCGGCGGGGGTGGTTGACTTGTCATGCGTCCTGGAGGGACCGCCGTTCGTAGCCCAGGGCGTCAGCCCTGGGTCACGGGGCACAATTCCCACCGCCCCGAGGAGGCCGGCGACTCACACCTCAATCTTGATGGTCAGTTCGCCGGTCTCCTCGTTCTCGCTCAGTTCCTTGACGGTGCCCATCTGTTGGGCCTTCTCCTTGATCGCCTGGCGGGTGACCTTGTTCACCACGTCGCTCAGCTCCGGTTGTAGGTCGCACAGCTTCTTTTCCAGCTCCTCGGTGGCCTGCCCTTGCAGCCGCTCCGTCTCCTTCTCAGCCTTCTTCTCCAGGTCTTCCTGAAGCTGCTTCTTCACCCGCTCACGGAGTTCCTTCTGGTTCGGGCCGACATCGTCGTACCCGAACGTCTCTCGCTTGGCCTCGATGCTCACCTCCTCCTCCACGTCCGCCTTCACGCTCACCTCGCACGACTTCGGGTCCACCTTCACGGTGATGTGCCCTTCCTTGCGGGTGAGGGTGCCGTCCTCCTCCTCCTTGAACCCCTTCTCCTTGAGTTCTTTCTTGAGCAGTTCGCTCATCCGCTCCGGCGGGAGGATTTCGAGCACCTCCAACTGGGTGCAGATCTCGTCCGACCCCTTCAGTTCGCGGGTGGACGACTCTTTCACGGTGATGCGGTAGGCGCGGCTCATATGGCTTCCCGTAGGGTGGGTCCAGCGACGGTCACGTCGCGCCGACCCACGCGGTTCAGTTGCTTCCCGTAGGGTGGGTCTAGCGACGGTCACGTCACGCCGACCCACGCGGTTCAGTTGCTTCCCGTAGGGCGGGTCCAGCGACGGTCACATCGCTCCGACCCACGCGGTTCTGTTGCCCCGTGGGTCGGCCCGACGTGACCGTCGCTAGACCCACGCGGTTCAGTTGCTTCCTGTAGGGTGGGTCCAGCGACGGTCACGTCGCTCCGACCCACGCGGTTCAGTTGCCCCGTGGGTCGGCGCGACGTGACCGTCGCTAGACCCACCCTACGGGGGTGGTTCACGTCCGCAGCGGCTCCAGCAGTTCCAGAATCCGGTGGGCGGTGGCGGCCAGTTCGTTCCCGTTGGCCGCTTCCCAGTCTTCCTTCCACAACTGGCTGGCGGCGTAGTCGTCGTCCCAGTAGCCAACGCCGCGGGCCTTGCGGTCCCACCCCTGCAAAACTGGCAGGTGCCGCGGGAGTACCACCGCCGCCCGCTGGGTTTCGAGCCGGTCGGCCAGCCGCGGCGGGCCGTTCCCCTGCAACCCGCCGGTCCAGTATTGCGGGGTCAGGCCGGGCTGGTTCAGGATGGCCCGCGCCGCCGTCAGCACGAACCGGGCCAGATCCGGGCGGTTGGCCTTGCCGCACGCGGCGAGAAAGTCGGTGAGCGTGCGGTTGAGCGCGGTGCCGGTCGCCCGCATCTGCTTCCAGTCGCCGATCTGCCCGCGGCCGCGCTCCGACTTGATCCAGCGCCGGGCCAGTTCCGGATTCAGGCACTCGACAATGACCGCGCGCACGCCACTTGTCAGCGGCTCGAAGCTCGGCGGCGTTACCTCGCCTGGCGTCGCGAAATCCGTTCCTCCGGTCAGCCAGCAGAGGGGGTTGTCGCGGAACGCCCGCTTCTCGGCCAGCACTCCAGCCACGTTCGGCTCGGCTTTCAGGTTGTCGAATGCCACCGCGAAGAACAGTTCGTCGGCCGGGGTGAGCGCCCCGGCTGGCACGTCCCACGGCTCTTTCGTGTCGGTCACTCGCTCGGCCGTGAGCCACATCATGAAGGCGAGCGGGTGGCGGCTGAACGCCAGTTCGCGTTCACCGAGGGGAATCCGCTCCCACACCCGGCCGCGGTTTGGCTTGCCGTCGCGGAGGTGGTTCTCGGCCCGCCACCCGCCGGCCCGCACCAGATGCAGCACCAGGGCTTTCGCGATGGTGTCTTCGGCCAACTTCACCGCCGCTTCGCTCAGGCACGGCGGGCATGGCAGCTTGGCCGACAGGTAGTTCGTCGCCTGCTCCGGCGGCATGTGCCCGAGCACGAACCGCAACAAGCGGAGCAGGTTGAACTCGAACCGCGAGACGGCTTGCGGGCCAGTCGGCGGTGTCGGGGTGTCGGTCGTGGCCATCGGTGCGCGCTTGCCTCCGTCTCGCGGCTAACCTTACTTCTTGCGCTTCCATCCCTTCCACAGCCCTTTCGCGTCGGCGGCCGGAAAGCCGTTCACCAGAATCTCCTTCCCCCGCACGCGGATTTCCAGCGTGTTCGGCTTGGCCCAGCTTGGGTCGTCGGCCCGGTAGCGGTCCGTGAGGAAGTGGATTCGCTGGTTGGTCGAGCCGATCCACCGTCGGGTTGTGTCGGGTTGCTCCCGTACGTACGGCCCGTCAACCAGGATATCGGTGTTATGGAGGAGCCGGCGGACGTGGGGATCGGGCGATTCGCGGAGGTGCTCCAGGGTGAACCCCGAAAACACCATCACGCTCAGGCCGAGAGCCTGGGTGCCGGCAGCGATCATCGAAGCAGGTTCGGCGTGGGCGAATGGCTCCCCGCCGAGCAGTGTGATCCCTTCGATCTTGTTTTGTTCCCGGCTTTGGCCGATTTCCGCCAGGATACTTTCGATGCTGCGGGGCGTACCGCCGGTGAAGGGCAGGTACTCCGGATTGCAGCAACCGGGGCAGCGCAGCGGGCAGCCTTGAAACCAGAGCGCGTATCGCACGCCCGGACCTTCGGCCTCGGTGACGGGCGACACAGACGCGACGGGGGCGGTCGTCATGTCGCTCATTCTACCCGTACTGTGCCGGAAGTCCCAACCGACCCGTCGCAGGAAATCGGCCGATCGACGAATCGGCGGATCGTGTCGATGTTCGTGAGCAGATGCTGCGTGACTTCCGATACCCGAAACTCACTCGGACCAGCCGCAAACGCGAGCGGGAGAACGATCTGATCGGCCGAGTGTGGATCGACCGGGCAGCCACTCTTCTTGAAGTCGATCGCCTGTTCGGTGGCTTCGTCGGCCACCACTTCGGCCGGCTTGCCGCGCTCGCCAAGTGCGAAGAACAGCGGTGGCACTGGGGCTTGCCGGAAGAGTACCGCCGCCACCGCTGCGGGGCCGTTCGCCCATTCCTCTTGCGGGAGGTGGCTTTCCACGTTCATCTTCTTCAGTTGGTGAGCCATTCGCCGGCTCATCGTCTTGCTGATGGAGGCGGGCAGGTCGGCGACGGCCGCGAACCCGCCGGCGGTGGTCAACTCCGGGCAGGTGGTCAGGTTGAGCGGTCGCACCGCCGCACAGGGGCGGATGGTGGCGCGGAGTTCGCCCCCACCGCGGGGGTAGAACCCCGGTTTCGCCATCTCCAGTTCGACCTCGATGCCCATCCGCCGCAGGTAGGCGGCCCAGGTCGTTTCGAGGAAGTGGTAGCACGGGGCGTGGGCGACATGCGTACCGCCGGTGATGGTGAGCGTGCTTTCGCCCCTGCCGCACAGGGCGAGCGGCAGGTACACACTGTGCAGGATGAGGGCCGTCGCCCCGGCGGTGTTCACGCCAAAGAAGTACGTGCCCGCCTTGCAGGTGCCTGGCTCGAAGTACAGCACGGCGCTGCCGATCTGCCCACCCTTGTAGAGTGCAGACGCGATGTTGCCGGCTGCCTTCACGCAGGCCAAATGCTGCGGGGCGAGGCCGGGCTTACTGCGGCGGGCACGGATGTTGATCAGCTTGAACGGCTGGCCGGTGATGACCGACAACGCCAGCGCCGAGCGGAGGATCTGCCCGCCGCCTTCGCCCTCGCTGCCGTCGATCTCGATCATGGCCCGCACCCCGTGAGTGCCATCATAGACGCCGGGGCTGGGGGCTGGTTCGCAGGTTTCCCGCGACCCGGAGGTGAGTGGGGACGTCTGCGCTCGACTTCCGGTCGTGGTCAACGTCCGCGAGTGGGGAGAGGTTTCTTCAGCGCTCCGGCCTACAATGATTCTTGCCAGGGGTGCCTGCCGTGGGTCGGCGGGCTGAGAACACACCCTTCGAACCTGAACCGGGTCGCACCGGCGTAGGGAGGCACCGCAGTTCCGATTGCTGATCGTCGATTGCAGAGTTCCCCTGCGAATCCGGCCAATCGAAAGTCAACAATCCAAAATCGGCAACACTCATGACTCAGATCGAAGCCGCCCGGAAGGGCGAGATCACGCCCGAAATGCACTACGTCGCCAAACGCGAAGACCTGGAGCCGGAACTGATCCGCTCCGAGGTCGCCCGCGGGCGGATGGTCATCCCAGCCAACGTCGAGCACCTGAAGATGAAGCTGGAGCCGATGTGCATCGGCGTGGCCAGCAAGTGCAAGATCAACGCCAACATCGGTAACTCGGCCGTCACCGGCAAAGTGGACGACGAACTGGAGAAACTGCACACCGCCGTCCACCTCGGTGCGGACACGGTGATGGACCTGAGCACCGGCGGGAACATCGACGGCATCCGCAAGGAGATCCTCGCCGCCAGCCCGGTGCCCATCGGCACGGTGCCGGTGTATCAGGTGATCCAGCAGGTGAAAGATCCGAAGGATATCACCCCGCGGATGCTGCTCGACATGGTCGAGCATCAGGCGAAGCAGGGCGTCGACTACATGACCATCCACGCCGGGGTGCTGCTCGAACACGTGCCGCTGGCGCGGAACCGCATCACCGGCATCGTGTCTCGCGGTGGGTCGCTCATGGCCGCCTGGATGGTGGCGCACCACCAGCAGAACCCGTGGTACACGCACTTCGACGAACTCTGCGACATCATGAAGGCCTACGACGTGACCTTCAGCCTTGGCGACGGGCTTCGGCCGGGTTGCCTGGCCGACGCCAACGACGATGCCCAGTTCGCCGAACTGAAAACGCTTGGCGAACTCACCCTGAAGGCGTGGGAACGCGGTTGCCAGGTGATGATCGAGGGGCCGGGGCATGTTCCCATGCACCTGGTGAAGATGAACGTGGAGAAGGAACGCGAGCTGTGCCACGAAGCGCCGTTCTACGTGCTCGGCCCACTCGTGACCGACATTGCTCCGGGCTACGACCACATCACCAGCGCCATCGGGGCGGCCCTCGCAGCCGAAGCCGGGGCGGCTATGCTCTGCTACGTGACGCCGAAAGAACACCTCGGCCTACCGAACAAGGACGACGTGCGGCAGGGGGTGATCGCGTACAAGATCGCCGCCCACGCCGGCGACATCGCCCGCGGCCGTAAGGGTGCCCGCGACCGCGACGACGCCCTGAGCAAGGCCCGATTCGAGTTCGACTGGAACCGCCAGTTCGAGCTGAGCCTCGACCCCGAGACCGCTCGCCGGATGCACGACGAGACGCTCCCACAGGAAGTGTTCAAGAGCGCCAAGTTCTGCAGCATGTGTGGGCCGAAGTTCTGCTCGATGCGAATCACGCAAGACCTGCACAAACTGGCCGACGAAGCGGAGAAGGTGAGCCTCTCGATGGCGAAGTGAAGGGGGTCATGGAAGCGGAAACGCCGTGACCGGGTGGCGTGCACCTGATCACGGCGTTCCCGCTTCCATTTGGATTACGGTCGCTTTTCGAGCGGGACGTACGGCACGTTCGCCTTGCCGGTGTAGTCTTGCTCTGGGCGGTAGATGCGGTTGCCCTGAAGTTGTTCGAGCCAGTGAGCCAGCCACCCGGCGACGCGACCGATGGCGAAGATTGGTGTGAACACGTCGGTCGGGATGCCGAGCGCCTGGTACACCACCCCGCTGTAGAAGTCGACGTTCGGGTAGACGCCCTTCACACCGTAGATCCCCGCACACACCCGCTCCAGTTCTAGCGCCGTCTCGTAGGTCTTCGGCCGGGCGGTCTCGGCGAACATCTGCTCGGCGAACTCCTGAAGCACCGTCGCCCGCGGGTCCTTCACCTTGTACACCCGGTGGCCGAGGCCCATCACCTTGAACTTCGAGTCTTTGGCGATGGCTGCATCGAGCCAGGGCTTCACCTTCTCCGGCCCGCCGATCTGTTCGAGTTGCTGTAGGCAGGCCTCGTTTGCCCCGCCGTGCAGCGGCCCGGCCAGGCTGCCCACCGCTGCGCTGATCGCCGCGAACGGCGTTGGTAGGCTGGAGCCGACCACGCGGGCGGTGAACGTGCTGGCGTTCATGTTGTGTTCGGCGTGCAGAATGAGGCACGCATCGAGCACCTTGCGGGTGGCCGGCGTCGGCTCCTTACCGAAGAGCATGTAGTAGAAGTTGGCGGCGTGGTCGAGGTCGGCTCGCGGTTCGAGCACCTCCTCGCCTCGCCGCACGCGGGCGAACGCCGCGACCAGCGTTGGGAAGGCGGCGGTCAGGCGGACGGCAGCGTTCCAGTTGGCCGCCGGATCGTTGACCACTCGCGGCGGATAGTAAGCGCCCATGGCCGCCACGCTGGATTGCAGCACGTCCATCGGGTGGGCGGTGGCCGGGAACGTCTTGATCAGGTCTTTCAGCTTGAGATGAACCGCCCGGTGCTGCCGCAGGTCGTGGTCGAATTCGGCAAGTTGCTTTTGTGTGGGCAACTCGCCTTTCATGAGCAGCCACGCGGTTTCTTCGTAGCAGCTCTCCTTGGCGAGCGTTTCGACGGCAATGCCGCGGTATTCGAGTACGGCCCGCTTGCCGTCGATCTCGCTAATGGCGGACTTGGCCGCCTCCACGTTTTCAAGACCGGGGCGGAACTTGACCACGTCGGCAGTCATGGAACACTCGCGGGAGGGCGGGCAAGAGAGAAGGTGAATGCCAGCGGCACATGTACCGATTCTAGTAACCACCGGGCACCCGCGGCGAGGGAGAAGACAGAGTCCCTCTGTCCGATGCAGCTCAGCTGTCCCTACGGCGAACTGCTGAGGTATTCTCCGCTTGCGCGCCGTCAACGAGTTCTATAATTGATGGAAGAGGGCAACACCTGTGGACATATTCGGTAAGGGCGTCTACTCGTTTTCCGACGCGGCCAAACTGGTTCGCTTGAAGCCGGGGCGTGTTCGAGAGTGGTTCCGAGGGAAAACGCCTGTTTTTCATTCATCGCACGACCCGCTCGGAACCACCTTCGCGATCAGTTTTTTTGATCTCGTAGAAGTCTTCGTGGCGGGCCACCTTCGGGAGCATGGGGTGTCTCTTACCACTGTGCGGAAAGTGCATGACCGCTTGCGAAGCGATTTCCGAACCCCTCATCCATTTGCCCGCAAAGAATTACTCACCGACGGTCAAGAGGTGTTTGTTCGAGGCATCGACAAGCACGGCGAGGAAGAGATTTACGAAGCGTTGACCAAACAGAAGGCGTTTCCCAAACTGATTCTCCCGTTCCTGAAACAGATCGACTATGGGCAGGTTTCGGAGTTGGCTGATCGGTGGAACATTTCGGACGGAGTGGCTATCGACCCGCGGTTGAGTTTCGGTCAACCCGTGTTGACCCAGTTCGGTATCCCGACCTATCTGATCGCCGCCGAGTACCACGCGAACGGTGCAGATGCTGAAAAGGTCGCAGGCTGGTATCGGATCACGTCAAGTGCGGTCATGGATGCGGTGCGG
>JALOQR010000296.1 GCA_025459365.1 Fimbriiglobus sp. | reverse complement strand
CCGCGACCACGAGGGAGCGGGTGTTTGGAAACCCGCTTCCTCGTGGTCGCGGATTGTCATCGTGAAGCGTCGGCCGTGATCAACTCGCTCACCCGCCGGGCAAACGCCGCCGGGTCGGTCACCTTCGACCCCTCCGCCACCACCGCCTGATCGAGCAGCAACCGGGCATACACCTCCACCCGCGGGTCGGCGGCGTTCTTCTCGTACACCACCTTCACCGCCTGCACGGCCGGATTGTTCGGGTTCAGTTCGAGAACACGCTTCGGGCCGCTGGCGTCCTCGCCCCACCGCTGCATGAGCCGCTGCATGTGGGCGGTCATCGCCCCGGCGTCGGCCACCAGCACGGCTGCCGAACTGGTGAGGCGGGTCGTCAACCGCACGTCGGACACATCGGTGAGTAGGTGCTTGATTGCACCGAGCAGCGGTTCAAATGCTACCTTCACGTCGTCGGGCACTTCGCCGGTGTCGGGCTTCGTCTCCGCCCGGTCGGCCTGCTCCAGTTTCTTACCCTTGAACTCGCCGAGGCCAGAGAGGGCGAACTCGTCGATCGGGTCGGTGCAGAGGAGCACGTCGAACCCCTTTGCCTTGAATGCTTCCAGGTACGGAGAGTTCCGCAACTGCTCAGCCGACTCGCCGACCAGGAAGTAGATGCTCCCCTGCCCCTCCGGCATCTTGCCGACGTACTCGTTCAGCGTGGTCGTCTTTCCCGCCTCAGTGTTGGCGGAGGCGAACAGGCAGAGGTCGGCGATCTTCTCGCGGTTCTCGAAGTCGCGGCCGATGCCCTCCTTCAGCACCGGGCCGAAGTCGGCGAAGAACCTGGCGTACTCGTCGGGCTTGGTGTTCCGCACCCCGGCCAGCCCGTCGAGCACGTTTTTCACCACCATCTTCTTGATGTTGGCGAGTTGCTTGGTTTGCTGGAGGATCTCGCGGCTCACGTTCAGCGGGAGGTCGGCGGCGTCCACCACCCCCTTCACAAACCGCAGGTACAGCGGCAGCAGTTCCTCGCAGCGGTCCATGATGAGCACCCGCTGAACGTACAACTTCAGCCCGGCTTTCGGCTCCTCCCAGTCGAAACTGAACGGCTTCTTCGCCGGCAGGAACACGAGTGCCTTGAACTCGTTGTTCCCCTCAATGGCGAAGTGCAGTGCTTTGAGCGGGGCTTCCATGTCGTGCGAAACGGTCTTGTAGAACTCGGCGTACTCCTCGTCGGTCACTTCGCGGGGCTGACGTAGCCAGATCGCCTTGCGGTTGTTCAGCACCTCTTCCGTGACGGTCTTCGTGCCGTCCTTCTCCGTTTCTTCGTCCATCACCACGGGGTGTTCGATAAAGTCGGAGAACTTCCGCACCAGCCCACTTAGCCGGTAGGTCTTGAGGAAGTCTTTGGCGTCGTTCTTCAGGTGCAGGATCACATCCGTGCCGCGGTTCGCTTTTTCGGCCGGCTCCACAGCGAACGTCCCCTGCCCGTCGGACTCCCACTTCACCCCGTCGCTCGGGCTGCCGGCGGGTCGCGTGACCACCGTCACCTTGTCAGCGACCATGAAGGCCGAGTAGAACCCGACACCAAACTGGCCGATCAGCCCCGGTTGCTCGGGCTTGCCCTTCGCTGCCGCGAGGAACGCCTTGGTGCCCGACTTCGCCACCGTGCCGAGTAGGTCGACCACCTGTTCCCGACTCATGCCGACGCCGTTGTCGGAAATGGTGAGCGTGCCGGCGGTTTCGTCCGGGGTGATCTTGATCTTCCAGTCCTTGTTCCCTTCCAGCTTCTCTTCGTTTTGGAGTGAGTCGAACTTCACCTTGTTGATGGCGTCCGACGCATTCGAGATAAGTTCGCGGAGGAAGATCTCGCGGTCGGAGTACAGGCTGTGAGTGATGAGGCGGAGCAGTTCCTTCAGTTCGGCCTTGAATTCGAGCTGTTCAGCGGGCATCGCGGCAAGCCTCCACAGAGCGGGACACGTCAACAGTTATCATGAACCGCAGGCCGGCGGTGGCCAGTGGGGTGACCTCAACCACCGTTGCCCTGGAAGCGGGTCGGTCGAGGCTCAGGTGTCGAACGCGAGTTCGAGGATCGGGGAGACGCATCACACCGCCGCACCCCCCTCTCTGCCACACTGCCACCTGCCACACACATACCCCCCCGTTTGCCACCACCCGCACCACCCGCCGTTCGGTGGCGAAAATCCGTCGTTTTCTCCACTCGGCCACCTGACACTGCCCCCCAACGATTGGACTGCCGGAACCCCGGCTCGAACCACACACGACCGAACCCCCCTGGCGGACTCAAGTTGCGCCGGTCGCCCCGCCGTATGCTAATTACACCTCCTGCCGGAGCCGCCACCATGCGCCGCCTCGCCGCCCTGCTCCTTCTCGCCACTCCGCTCCTCGCCGACGACAAGTTGCCCGACGCCATCAAGGTGGACCAAAAGAAGAAGACCGTCAGCATCGACGCCAAGGTCGCCCCGCGGAAGGTGCTCGAAGAGGTCTACCCGATCGAGGTGATCGCCTGCTGGCCGTACAAGAAGGACCCGAAGCCGGGCGACCGGGCCGGCAAGAAGGCCCACGAGACGGTCCTCACTATCGATGTGCTGCCGAGCCAGGTGGCAAAGGCGGTCGAACAACTCGGGGCGAAGCCGGGCAAACCGGGCTACGGCGAAGACAAACCCGCCGAAGGCCCGGAGGTGAACATCTACATCGACGTGCCGCAAGACAAGGGCGAGGCCAAGCGACTCAGCCTCGACAAGGTGCTCATCGACCCCAAGACGAAGAAGCCGATGCCGAAGGGGGTGAAGTTCAAATTCACCGGCTCCGGCCCACGAAAGGCGACCGGCGACCAGCCCGAGGTGCCGTTCGGTGCCGACGCCTCCGGCTCGCTAATCTACCTTTTCCCGGTGGACGTGGAGACGGTGTTCCAGTCGACGCTCAGCATGAAGGAAGAGAAGTTTCTGAAACTCGAGGTGAACAAGGACGTCCTACCGAAGGAAGGCGAGCCGGTGAAACTGGTCATCGAACTGGTGGAGAAGAAATGACCCCGCATCGCATACTCCGCTGGTGTGTACCCACCGTCGTCGTCGGGGCGATCGGCTGCGGTGGGGGCACACCGCCGCCGCAAACGCAGCCGGTCGCGCCAGCCATCGTCGCCCTACCGGAAACGGAAGCCACCCCGCCTACCGTGGAACCGGACAAACCGACACAACCGGCACTGCCAGAGAAACCGGCGGCCCCACCGGTGCGGCTGCCATCCGACACCGGCGGTCAGGCGGTGGCAAAGGTGTTCGTCTTGCCGGCTCCACTGCCCGCCGACCCGCCCGCTGTCAAGCAACCGCGGGCGTACACCTCCCCACTCGACCGTGGCGAACTGCCACTCCCCAAAGTCGCCCCCCGTCCATTCTCTGCAATGGAGCCGAAGGCGACCGCCACCAAGCCGTCGCCCCCGGCCGAGCGAAACCCGCCACAGGACGCGGGGGTGAGCCTTCCTGAAGGACGGGCCAGCGAACGACCACGGGCGAAGGTGCCCCCGCCGCCGAACCCCCAGGCGGCCGACGTGCCGATGCAGGCGTGGAAGCAGAACGACCGGGCGTCGCTCGATGACCCGACGGCGGACCTATCCGCGGTGCGAGTGATCGATACGCCGTTGCCAGTGTCTCGCGGGGTGCTGCCCTTCCTGCGATTGAGCATTCCCGACCCGTTCGAGTTGGTCGAGCAAATGAAGGGGAAACTCGGGCGAGACACCGAACTGGGGACGGGACCAATCAAATGATGTGCTCCGCAGGCGGTCGGGTGCGGAGCACAATCTCAATCTGGCCCGCGAACGGCGAGTTTCACCTCGTCGCGGTAGAAGCGGCGGAGTTTCTCGTGGCAATCTGCTGGTAGCGGGGGCACCGCGCTCGCCTCGGCATTCTTCTTCGCCTGGGCCGCGTTCCGCGCTCCGGGGATGATCACGCTCACTGCCGGGAAGTCGAGGCACCACCGTAGCGCCGCGAGCGGGAGCGTGTACCCTGGCGGGAGGAGTTTTTTCAGCTTCTCGGTCAGTTCCAGCCCCTTCTCGAACGGCAGGCCGGCGAACGTCTCGCCGACGTTGAACTTCTCGCCGTTGCGGTTGTAGGTGCGGTGATCGGTCGCGGCGAAGGTGGTGTCGGACGTGTACTTCCCAGTCAGCAACCCGGACGCCAACGGCAGACGCACGATGATCGCCACGCCCTTCGCCTGAGCTTCCTCGAAGAGAGCACTCGCTGGCGTCTGGCGGTACATGTTGAAGATGATCTGCAACGACGCCAGCCCATCCTGCTTCAGGCACGCCTTCGCCTCGGCAGTGCTCTCCACGCTTGCCCCGAAGCGGCGGATCTTGCCCTCGGATTTCAGCTTGCGGAGGGTATCGAACACCTCGCCGCGTTCGAGCACATCGAGCGGCACGCAGTGCAGTTGGGTGAGGTCGAGCGTCTCTACCCCGAGCCGTTTGAGCGAGCCTTCGGTATGCCGTCGCATGGCCGCCGGGGTGAAGTTTTCGGGCCAGCCGGGGTCGCTGCTGCGGCCGAGTTTGGTGGCGATGAACAGCGGGCCGGGCCGCTCGCGGCGGAACCGGCCGATGAGTTCTTCGCTCCGCCCGGAGCCGTAGATGTCGGCAGTGTCAAGGAAGGTGGTGCCGGCTTCGACAGCGGCGCGCAGAGTGGCGAGGGCGTCGGCGTCCGACACCGCCCCCCACTGGTCGCCACCGATCTGCCAGCACCCGAGGCCGACTTCGGACACCGGCACGGGGTCGCCCCCGAAGCTGCGAAGTCGCATAGGAGAGTCTCATCACGCTCTGTGGAACCCGACTAACGGGTGAGATAGTAGCCCATCCATCGGCGGCCACCAACAAGATTCCGGACTGGCCGGCGGACCATCGATTGCCCCCTATGCAGACCAGCAGAATCGGCAGTGCGGCCAGTCGAGGTCTGATACTGGGAGACGAAAACCGTGTCGGAGTATGGGCTTGGGTCAGGTCCTCAGCCAAGGAGCGACAAGTACTTCCGGCACCATCTTGGCCCTCTTGAGAACGTCGTCGGCATGCAATCCCCTGTTGCACACATCCCCCACGGCGGCTATCTCAACCGTATGAAGCTGAACTGGGGGAAGATTCTGGCGTGGTCGCTCGGCATGGTTGTGGCGGCCGTCGTCATCGGCGTGCCGATCACGCACCACCGGCTCGGCTACATCCAGCACAAACGGCTGAGGGTGGTAGACGAAGGGCGGGTCTACCGGTGCGGACAGATGACCGCAGACGGTTTCCGCGACGCCATCAAGCGGTACGGCATCAAGACGGTGATCAACCTGCAGGACGACGAGGTGAACACCGACATCGATGAGCGTGACCCCGACCTCCGCCGGAACCCAATCGACCGCACAAAGACGCCAGAGAGTGTCGTGGTCGAGGCAGCCGGTGCGCGGTATGTGCAATTCGATGGGAACGCCATCAACGCCGCCGGTACAAACGGCCGGCCCAAACTGGTAGACGACTTCCTGGCAGTCATGGACGACGAGACCAACTACCCGGTGCTGTACCACTGCAAGGCCGGCCTGCACCGCACCGGGTGGATCACGGCGGTGTACCGCATGGAGTACGAGGGCCGAACGAAGGCCGAGGTGCTCACCGAACTCCGGGCGAACGGGTTCGGCAACTTCAAGGCGACCGACGCCAACGAGTACATCAAGCTGTACATCTTCGACTTCAAACCTGGAGTGCGGGCGGTCGGGTATTCATGGCCGAAAACCCCCGCCCGCGGCGCCCCGGTGTGCGGGGGAGGAACGAAATGACCACCCTCGACCGGATGTTTTTCGCCAGCTACCTCCGCAACTTCGCCATCGTCCTGACCTGCCTGTTGTCGCTGTATCTGGTTGTCGACCTCTTCATGAATCTGAACGACTTCACGAAGGGGAAGAACGGGCCGTTTGATATCCTCTCGCACGTGGCCGGGTACTACGTCGCGCAGATTGCTCTCATCTACGACCGCCTGGCCGAACTCATCACCCTGGCAGCGGCCGTGTTTACGGCGGCCTGGATGCAGCGGAACAACGAGTTGCTTCCGCAATTGTCGGCCGGGGTGCCAACACGGCGGGTGATCCGCCCGATCGTGTTTGGGGCGGTGCTCACAACCTGCCTGGCCCCGCTGAATACCGAGTTCTACATCCCATCGGTGGCCGAGCAACTCACCGTGCCGCGAGACGAATGGAAGGGGAAGCAGTCGGGGCCAGCGAAAGAGATCGCCGTGCGTGGGGCGTACGACCAGGGGGGCGACTTCATCGACGGAGCGAAGGCGATTCGCCCGGCCCCGCGATCGGCCAACGCCACCCCACAAGACGGACGCTACGGGCGGGTTCTGGGATTCGAGTTCACCGCGGCCCCCGGCGGCGACCTCACCCACCTGACAGCACGAGAGGCACACTACATCCCACCCGGGGAAGTGGGGGAGAAGCATACCGGCGGGTGGAAACTCTACACGGCCAAACCGGAGCGCCCATCCAGCGACAACTTGCCAGCAAACGTGACGCACCTCGGGCCAGGGCAGTATTTCGTGCGGACGGGCGAGTTGGACTTTGATACCGTGGTTCGCGGTCGGGCGACGTTCACCTACGCCAGCACCCCCGAACTGTGGGAGATCCTGAACCACGGCACCTCGCAGAAACAACCGATGGCCGTCGCCTTTCACCAACGGTTGGTGCGTCCGCTGAACGGGCTGATCCTGGCGGTGTTTGGGCTGGCGGTGATTCTGAAAGATCAGAACCGGCACGTGTTCATTTCCACCGGCCTGTGCCTCATCCTGGCCGTGTTGTTCTCGGCCCTGGTGTTCTGGGCGAAGTACATGGGCGACCAGGATATCCTCCCCGCCCCGCTCGCCGCCTGGATACCTGCCCTGGTATTCGGCCCACTCTGCTTCGCCACCTTCGACGCCATCCACACCTGACTCTACCCTGCTTCATCGGCCAGAGCCTGCATCTGCTCGCGAAGCACTTGCATGACCCGGTGGCGGGCGGAATACACGCTCTGCGCGCTCACGCCCAGTTCCTCGGCCACCTCCGCCCCCGGCTTTTTGTGGATAGCGGCCAACTCGAACACCCGCCACGCCTCGGGCGTCACTCTCGACCGAGTGCGGGCCAGAGCCTTCGCCAGCATCTCCCGGTCGGCCTCGGCGTGGAGTTGCTCCCAGTACCCCTCGGAGTCGTCTTGCACTTCTTGGAGCCGCATCATTTGAGAAGTATCGCCCGAACCAGTGGCTGCTTTCGTCTGCTTGCGGACATAATTCCGAGCAACGTGGATCGTCACTCGCCGGAGCCAGGTGGCGAATGCCGCTTTCTTCGGATCGTAGAGGTGGATCTTCCGTGTCAGCCGTACCAACACCTCCTGGGTCACATTCTCGGCGTCGGCGAGTTGCAGGCCGAGCTTGCGACACCACAAGGTAATCTGTTCCTGGTAGCGGTAGACGAGTCGCACCCAGGCAGTGTCGTCGTCGGCGTCGTTCTGGACGTCGTGGACAGCGCTATCGAACTTGGGTTGGCTAGCAGACATGGCGGGCCGTTCCGAGGGGCCGCGAAAGCGGTGTAGGTACAATGTACCTCAATTGTGATGTCGGGAACACCCCGACCGACTCACCGTGAGGAGACGATGCTGAACTTCGACAAAGCCGGCGGACTGGTGTGCGCCATCGCCCAGGACGCCGACACGGGCACAGTGCTGATGGTGGCGTGGATGAATGAGGAGGCGTTCCGCGAGACGATTCGCACGAAACGGGCCGTCTACTTCAGCCGAAGTCGCAACAAGTTGTGGCGAAAGGGAGAGGAGAGTGGGAACGTGCAAGAAGTGAAAAGCATTTCGATCGACTGCGACGCCGACGCCGTACTGCTGAAGGTGAAGCAGATCG
>JALOQR010000295.1 GCA_025459365.1 Fimbriiglobus sp. | reverse complement strand
GGGGCCATCATGGCCGTGCCCGCCCACGACGAGCGAGATTGGGAGTTCGCAAAGCAATTCGGCCTACCGATGGTCGTGGTTGTCAAACTTGCCAAAGACATGTCATGGATTCCGCTGCCCGACGAGTACATCGCGAAGCATGTGGAAATCATGGAATCTCAGGAGTTCAGTGCAATTCGGTTCTACCACATCACGGAGCAAAATAGGAAATTTTCTGACTCAGCGGCGTTAGCTGAGGAAATTCAGACGCGACTGCAAGCAAAACCGAACACCTTACTCAGCATTCATGCTACGGTCGATTCCGGAGTCATTGTGCTGGAAAAGAACCCAGTTTCGGATGCTGATGAGCCGCTTTCGGCGCTCCAGTGCTTCTACGCAGACTCGGGAGCACTCAGCCTGGGCGGCGTGGCGATGAACAGCGGCATGCTCGACGGGCTGACGACGGAGGAAGCCAAGCGAAAAATCACCGCGTGGCTGGTAGTGCAGGGGAAGGGCGAAGCCAAAGTGAACTACAAGCTGCGGGACTGGCTGTTCAGCCGGCAGCGGTACTGGGGCGAGCCGTTCCCGATCCTGCATGAGGTGGATGCCAACGGCAAACGCACTGGCGTCAAGCGAACCGTGCCGGCTGAAGAATTGCCGGTGACGCTGCCCGAGATGGCCGACTTCAAGCCGACTGGGTCGCCCGATGGCCCGCTCGCCAAGGCCACCGACTGGCTGACGGTGCAACTCGACGGCAAGACGTATCGCCGCGAGACGAACACCATGCCGCAGTGGGCCGGCAGTTGCTGGTACTACCTCCGGTACATCGACGCCAAGAACCCGCAAGCGTTCGCGGACGCCGGCAAGCTGAACCACTGGCTGCCGGTGGACTTGTACGTCGGCGGGGCCGAGCACGCCGTGTTGCACCTGCTGTACAGCCGGTTCTGGCACAAGGTGCTGTTCGATCGCGGGTATGTGAACTGCCCGGAGCCGTTCCACAAACTGGTCAACCAGGGCATGATCCTGGGCGAGTATGAGTACCACGCGAAGTCTGAGGTATTCGAGGCGAAGAAGGCGAAGTTGGCCGAACTGGGCATCACGGCGACGGCCCGCACCAACGACGAGGGCGGGGTGGAGAGCTACGCACTGAGCGTTGGCGAGGAGATGGTCGAGAAGGTGAAGGGAAAGATGGTGGTGAAGGGCACCGACGTCGAGGTGACAGGCAAGGCCGAGAAGATGTCGAAGTCGCGTGGGAACGTCATCAACCCGGACGACGTGGTGAAGGAGTACGGGGCCGACTCGCTCAGGTTGTACGAGATGTTCATGGGTCCTCTGGAAGCGACCAAGCCCTGGAACATGAAGGGTGTGGAGGGCGTGTACCGATTCTTGGGGCGAGTGTGGCGGCTGATGATCGACGACGGCGACCAGATGAATCTGCACGCCGCCGTGCAGGATGTCGAGCCAGACAAGGACACCCTCCGCGAACTGCACCGCACCATCAAGAAGGTGACCGAGGACACCGAGGGCATGCGGTTCAACACCGCCATCAGCGCGATGATGGAGTTCACCAACCATATGACCGCTCAGAAGGTGCGGCCGAAGGGAGTGATGAAGTCATTCGTGCTGTTGCTGGCACCGTTCGCTCCGCACATCGCAGAAGAGTTGTGGGCGACACTCGGTAACACCACGACACTGGCCTACGAACCGTGGCCGACGTTCGACCCGGCGTTGTGCAAGGCCGACGAGATCGAAATCCCGGTGCAGGTGAACGGAAAACTGAAGGCGAAGTTAATGTTGCCGGCCGAGGCTGACAACGCAGTGATGGAGGCGGCGGCCCTGGCCGACGAGAGCGTGAAGGTGGCGCTCGGTGGGAAGACGCCCAAGAAGGTGATCGTGGCGAAAGGGCGGTTGGTGAACATCGTGGTGTAAGGTGATCGGAGGCCCGAGCGTGAAGGAGGGGCCAGAAACCTCTGGCTCCCTCCCATGTCAGGGGTCGCTGGACGTTTAGTCAACGAACGTGTGTTCGACGATCGGGGGATGCTTCGTACTATCGGCTACAGTTCGGGACCCCCCCTCTCTGCCACACTGCCACCTGCCACACACATACCCCCCTCGGCCATTGCCACCCTAAGTGTTGCGCCAATCAGCCTTTCGCTCCATTTTGACAATCTTCTATCTCTTGACGCGACGTCCCCCTCACGCCGCATACAGATTCAGCTTTACATTCCCCGTGACCTCGGCAAACGCCTGGCGGATTTGGCTGTGGGCTTCGCCGAGGAAAAACGACGAGTCGCGGCCCTTGCTCTTCGCACCGAGGATGTAGTACCCCGGTTCGCCGGTACGGAAGTCGCCCGCCGGTTCACTCACCCGTAACTCCGCTGTTAGCCCTGTGTCTGCCTTGTAACCCACGTTGGCGATCAGCCGTTCCGCCTCCCACGTCCGCCGCTCCCCGCCGACCGTCGCTACCACCTTCACCCCTTTATCCGGGCCGGGGCAAACCACCTCCTGAATCTCGGCATGGGCGTGGTGTTCGAGGTTGCCGTCGCAGCGGGTGGCGAGGTTGTTTGCCCTGACCGCGAGTTTGTCGCGTTCGCGGAGAGGGTCGTTCGCCAGTCGGGGCAGGGGTTGGGTGCGTGGCCCGCGGGTGAGCCACGTCACCCAGGTGCTCGTGTTTTCTTCGCCGAGTTCGGTGAGGGCGCACACTGCCGCGGCGGCCGAGTAACCGCCACCGATCACCACAGTGTGCCGGCCGATGTAGTTCGGCTTCTTCGCTCCGAGCACGTCTTCGAGCCAGTAGGCGAGGTGTGGGCGGCTGGCAAGTTCACCGGTTGCGGGGATGCCACCGTCGCCGAGCCAGTTGGGCCGGGCGTAGGTGCCGGTGCAGTCCATAATCGCGTCGGCTTGGTGAACACTCTCGGTATTGTCGGCGGCGCGAACGAGCAGGCGGAACGCGGGCAGTTTGACCGTTGGGTCGGTCTTTCGCCATCCGGTGCGGCCGACCGCGAGAACGGTGTGCTGGCTCTTCACCGAGGGCTTGACGGTGGCCGATTCAGCGAGTGGTACGAGATAGGCGTCGCGGAACTGGCGGCCGGTCTGGAAGTCGGTGTCGGCGGGTACGTCGCGACGCAGTTGGTGGAGCGTTTTCTTGCCGAGCGGGCTCGCGTTCATCCCGAACGGAGTGAACATCCGCACAAAGCCCCAGCGGTTGACGTACTCGCCCGGCTGGCCCTGTTCGAACAGAGTAAATGGCAGGCCGACGGAAGCAGCGTACAGGGCGGCTTCGATGCCGACTGGCCCTCCGCCGAGAATTGCGATCCGGGGGCGGGCGGGCTTGATCATGGCATCCTGCCGCTGGGTTACGAACTCGTCGAAGCGGTCATCGACTCCGACGCCTCCTTCGCTCCATCCGCCGTGCTCTTGATGGGAGTGTGGAGTCCCTCCCCGATCTCGCGCAACCGGTTCAATCCTGGCAACCCATACGGGCGGAACTTCTCGGGCCGCTCCATGCCATCCTCGATGAACAGTGCCCGGTGGGGACCAAGTCGCGATGCAGCCGGTGTGTCGATGAGTTGACTGCTATCGTTCGGGTTCATCTGGAATAGCACGCGGAGCGTGAACTCCTTGATTGTGGCACGGTCGAGTGCCCGGGTCAGGTTGGTCATGCTGTCGCACCACACGACGGCATGAACACCGACACCGGGGCCGTCTCGCAAGATCGTCAGGAAGTGTTCACCCGGTGACACTGGCTTGTCGCCTTTGCGGCCGAAGGAGAAGTCGTCGTCGGGTTTGCGAAGCTCGCGGAACCGTTGGAGGCCATTGACAATGAGGAACCGCGAGCTGCGCTCGGCAGTCTCGCCCCTCAACCGTCGATTCACCAGTTCGGCCAGTTCAGCCATGGCCGGCCCCAGTGTGTACCGCTCGACAAAGGCATCAGGTACACCCAGGGCTGTACACGTTTTGCGAAGGAGATCGGCGTACTCGGAATCGTCTGGCGTGCCGTCGATGAGCAAGACTGACGGTTTGCCATCTTGCGAGTTCAACTGTGCGGTCAGCGACACCAACCCGGCGGAGAGCACGCCGAGAGCCGCTTCATCCGCCTGACCGATGAGCAGTAGGTTCGCTCCGGACTGCGGACGGAAGATGGCAGCGGTAGGATCTTTGATCGCCACCGAGTCGCCAAGCCAGATCGTTGGGTGGGTGATTCGCTCACCAGTTGGGTTGGCGAGCAAATTCCTGAGTCGAGGGTTGGCGTCGATCTCGGCGGCCACATTGCCTTCAAACACGAGCGGGGCAGGGCGCTTCGGCTCGCGGGCGTGCAACTCGCGGATGATCTCCTCCCGGTGGGTATCGTCCAGCCACACCACCTGAAAGGGATCGTTACCTTCGATCAGCCCGTTGGCGTCGTTGTAGATCGCCTCGCCGGGGCGGGTGAGCAGTCGGGCAGCCGTATTTTCCTTGCTGAGGATCAGCTGGGCGTCGGCCTCGCTGCACTGCAACGCGATCCGCACGGCCATCTGGTCGATGGTGCTTCGGGCGAGGCTAAACGCCCCGCCGAGGGTCTGCGATCCGAGGAGCACATGGACCCCGAACGCCCGGCCCTGGCGAACGAGCCGGTCGAGCAGCAGGGCTGCCTCCTGGCTCAGTTTGTCTTCTTCGGTGAAGAACTCCTGAAACTCGTCGACCACGAGCAGAATCCGGGGCATCCGCTCGCCGGGCTTGGCTTCGCGGTAACCAGCCAGATCGTTCACCCCGACTCGGCGATACAGATCACCGCGTTCTTTCAAGATGCTGTCGAGGCGTTGCAAGACGCTGAGGCCGAATTCACGCTCGCTCTCGATGGCAACTACCTTCGCGTGCGGGAGTGGGAGGGCGGCGTACATCTTGAACTCAACGCCCTTCTTGAAGTCGATGAGGTACAACTCCGCCTCGTCGGGGCTGTACATCATGGCGATGTTCGTGATGAGTGCGTGCAACAGCGTTGATTTGCCTGAGCCAGTTTTGCCCGCGACGAGGGCATGCTGAGCCGTGCCGCGGCCGAGGGAAAACAGTTGCCGGCGGGTCGCCCCGGCTCGGCCAATCGGCACTTCGAACCCTCGTGCCGTGCTGCCCGCCCACACCTTCTCTGGCGATGGGGCGATGTAAGAGAAAGGCACCTCGACACGGGACGCCTGCTTGCTCGCCTCGCCGACTCTTCGAACAATGGCTGCCACATCGGATGAACTCGGCGGTACGTCGAGGGTGAGTGGGAAAGGGGCGAGTGCAGGGTCTTTCGGGGTGAACTGCCCCTCTTTCCACAGCAGATTGAACGCCACCTGTTCCAGGTCCGCCAGGCGAAAATCCCGTGGCACCGGCGCGGCAGTATCCACGCCCACGAGTGTGCAGACACCACACGCCGGCCCGCTGCTCATCACACTCACAAGCCGCTTCGCAGCTTCCGGGGTGAAGTTGGTTGGAAAGTTGGCGATGACGAGAACGCGGTAGGGTTCTGCTACTTCGCCAGCGGCCTGGTTGTACTCCTCGATCGACTTGTACTGGTTGCGGAGGTACTTCTGGATCACGTTCTCCATATGTTCGGTCAGGTCGCTGAGTTTGTCTTCGATGTGAGCTGGTTCGGTCCAGATGCGGTCGCTCACCAGCAGTGGGTCGGTGTCGGCGAGATGCATGAACGCGGCGAAGTTCTCCCCAAGCCCAACAGGGTCGATGATGGTGAACCGCACCTTGCCTGGTGGCAAGCCGGTAAGGAACCGCAGCATCATCGCCTGAAGTGCCCGCA